>NZ_JBFRJQ010000002.1:0-267247 GCF_041468985.1 Shewanella sp. 10N.286.52.A9
GTCACCATTAACGGTACTGATGATAAATCCGTGATTGCGGGCACTTCAACAGCAACACTCACTGAAGATAAAGACGTTCACTCGGGATTATTAAGGGTCGATGGTGCATTGACTGTGACCGATGTTGATAGTGGTCAAAATCAATTCCAAGCGGCATCACTGCAAGGCCAGTTTGGTCAACTGAGTATCAATGAGTTGGGTCATTGGATTTATACTGCTGATAACTCCCAACTGGCTGTTCAAAGTCTTAATTCTGGTGAGTCACTCACCGATACCTTAATCGTTCACAGTATTGATGGTACATCACAACAAGTCACCGTCACCATTAACGGTACTGACGATAAAGCCGTGATTGCGGGCACTTCAACTGCAACACTCACTGAAGATAAAGACGTTCACTCAGGTTTATTAAGGGTCGATGGTGCGTTAACCATTACTGATATCGATAACGGCCAAAACCAATTTGTTGCCGATAGCTATCAAGGTAATTACGGCTACTTATCGATTAATCAGCTTGGCCATTGGGTCTACACTGCTAATAATAACAGCGCCGCCATTCAAGGCTTAAAAGCTGGAGCCACGCTAACTGAAACACTATATGTGCATGCGATTGATGGCACAGAGAAAGTTCTCAAGATAAATATTAATGGAACCGAAGATAAAGCCATCATCAGCGGTATATCAATCGTTTCGCTAGTTGAAGATAAAAACCTACACGCTGGCTTTTTACATGCAGACGGTATGTTGGCAGTAAAAGATGCTGATATTGGAGATAATCAGTTTCAGGCCAATGCTTCACAAGGTTTATTTGGCGAATTAACCATCAATAATAATGGTCACTGGACTTATACCGCTGATAATAATCAACCTGCAATTAATCAACTCAAAACAGGTGAGTCGTTAATTGATACGATAGTTGTTAAATCTATCGATGGCAGCGAACATCAAATAAGAGTCATCATCAATGGTCAAGATGATAAAGCAGTTATCTCAGGTTCTTCCACATTAGATGTCACTGAAGATAAAAACCTTTTCCAAGGACAGTTGAGAGCAGATGGTCAGCTCAATGTTTCAGATCCCGACTTAGGTGAAGCCCAATTTATCGCTGGAACTCTCACTGGTCAGTATGGCCATTTTACTATCGACCCTTCTGGCGCTTGGACATACACCTCAGACAACAAACAAACTGCAATACAATCTCTTAATGCAGGGCATGAAATTACCGATACGGTGATAATCAAAACTGCTGATGGCACTGAACAAACTCTTTGTGTTCATATTCATGGCACCAATGATAATGCTGTTATTTCAGGCATAAATAATGGAGTGATTTCAAATGCTTATGGCGCGCCAAATATTTTGTACGCTAATGGTCAACTTCACATCACTGATGTTGATACAGGAGAAGCGCATTTTCAATCACAAGTAATAGCAGGTGCTTATGGGAGCTTTTTAACGATTAAGCCAAATGGTGAATGGCAATATGCAGTCGATCATTACAATGCTAATGTGATCAAGTTACCCCATGGGCAGCAGCTAACCGAAAGCTTTACCATAAAATCCATTGACGGTACCGAGCATACTATCTCAACCACCATTGTCGGTGATAACACGCCTGCGATCATCACAGGTACTGATGTCGCGCTATTTAAAGAAGACGGCACTAAACAAACAGCGACAGGACAATTGAACATTCTCGACCCTAATACTGGCGATGAGCATTTCAAGCCTGAAACGCTACAAGGCAAATATGGCGAATTACACATCGACGACAAAGGGCTATGGCATTATGCACTCAATAATCAAGGTGTAGCAGTTCAAAGTCTTAAAAGTGGCGAAACCGTTGATGACTTGTTCTTTATTAAAGGTCACGATGGCACTCCACATGGTATTCAAATACAAATACTTGGGACCAATGACTTAGCCAATATAAATGGGGTAGATGCGGGTGTTGTCGTTGAGGACAAACTGAGTTCAGGCCTACTGATAACCAAAGGTCAATTGACCATTACCGATATAGATAGCGGCCAAGATTTATTCCCTTCAGGACTACAACAAGGGCAGTACGGTCAACTTGTTATCAGTAATAATGGCCAATGGCAGTACATTGCTAACAACAATCAACCTCAGATACAGCAACTGTCTCAAACTGAAGCGATTAAAGAAGTATTTGTAGTCCACTCAATTGATGGCACCGACCACAAAATTGAAGTCAATATACATGGCAGTAATGACATCGCTAAGATCACCGGCGATACCTCTGCAGTGCTTGAAGAAGACATTCATAGCCACCAAGGAAATCTAGTTGCACAAGGCCAGCTAGTCGCCACTGATATCGATCACGGTGAATCCCAATTTATTGTGGATGTTAATCACGCAACTTACGGTCAATTTTCAATAAATAATGACGGCCATTGGCAATACGTTGTTGATAATAATAGCCCTAATATTCAGGCGCTCACCAGCAAAGATACGCTCAAAGATACCATCATCGTCCGCACTGTAGATGGCACAGAAAAATCCATAACAGTTACTATTAATGGCAGTGATGATAAAGCGATTATTGGTGGCGTTGATACTGGTGATGTCACCGAGGGAACTGCTGGACAAGATATGTCGCCAGACTATGCTCAGCCAGGCATGAGCCTTCTCGGACGCAGTCCGCTTTATGTCAGTGGTGCACTGACCATTACCGATCTTGATGCAGGTGAAGCAACCTTTGACTCTCGCGGCCTAGGATTTAATTATACCGGTAAATTCGGTGACTTAATGCTGCGAGAAGATGGAACATGGTCATATTATGCAGATGCTGGCAACATCCGAATTAAAGGTGGACATACGACTAATAGAGGCACAGCAATTGATCAACTTGGTAAAGGAGAAGCACTCACCGACACTGTAACCATCTATTCAAAAGATGGTACAGCTCACGACATAGTGATCACCATTCATGGCAGTAATGATCGTCCTTACTGTTCATCAGAGGTGACTCTCAATGCTGGCACTGAAGACACTCGCCAAACCATCACTGCAGCGCAACTCCTGTCCAATACAATCGATGTCGATAATAATGACGCAGGACTACTGACCATTGAGAATCTGCATGCAGATCATGGCTCAATTAAACACAATAAAGACGGTAGCTTTTCATTCACACCAGAAAAAGACTATAACGGCCAAGTTCATTTCACCTATGACGTAAAAGATGGACATGGCGGCGTTACGCATACAAGCGCATCGACCACGCTTTCTGCGGTTAATGATAATCCAGACGTAACACCCATTACAGATACCCTCACTGAAGACACGGATAAGCAGTACCAAGTTAATCTACTCGGCAGTGCCACCGATGTTGATGGCGATGCGTTATCGATTAGCCAGATACTGGCTTCATTTGAAGGCAGTAGCGGAGCACTACCGCAAGGTGTAACTGTAGCCAACGATGGCCATTCGCTTATCATTGATAGTCATGCCCAAGTATTTCAGCACCTCGGCGTTGGTGAGAAGGCCGATATCGTGGTGCATTACATGATTGACGATAATCATGGTGGACAAACGCCCGCTGTCGCAACCATCACTATGGTCGGCGCAGATGATAAAGCCACGCTTGCAGCTAACGTTATTCAAATGACTGAAACACAAGCGCTTGATAGCGCGCAACACGGCTATGGTGGCAAGTTACAGTTAGTGGACCCAGATACTGGTGACAACACCCAGTTTGCATTTAGTGGGCAATATATAGGACAAGGGTATGCCCCAGGTAATCTAACTGTTTGGCCTGATGGTTCATACCAATTTAGATTAGAAGGCGCATTAAATCGTCACGCTGATGACCTTGTTGCGAGTTTACATGCTGGTGAGTCGAAACAATTTCCTTATGAGATAAAAACCAGTGACGGTCAAACACTGACCATTATGGTCAAAGTGACCGGTGAAGATAATAATGCGCAAATCCATGTGTCGATGCCGAATATGTTACCTGCCTCGCAACATATAACGGAAGAAAATTTTGTACCTGCTAGTGTGACCAATCTCTATGCTGGCGGGCGTTTGCAAGTTGTAGACCCAGACCACGACCAATCTTATCTGCAAGCTGAAACTATCAATACTGCACACCACGGCCAGTTCAAAATCAGTGCTGATGGAGGCTGGAACTACACCATTGATAATTCCATCGATGAAGTACAAAAGCTAGGCGCAGGGGAATCGTTCACAGAGACCCACACAGTCCATTCTCTCGATGGCACCGCCAGTCAATTACTTACCGTCACAGTTCACGGTACCAACGATGCACCAGTGGTTTCTGCTGCCGTTAAACTTGCCCCCGGCATTGAAGATACAGATATTCAATTAAATAAGTCTGAACTACTGGCTAATACGACAGATGTTGATCATAACGATATCGGTCAATTGGATGTTGCCAATTTAGTGGCTGATCATGGAACGGTTATCGATAATAAAGATGGAACATTCAGCTTCGTGCCGGAAAAAGACTATAACGGTGCCGTGCAATTTAACTATGACATCAAAGATGCCCATGGTGGTGTCACCCATACTCAGGCTGGGCTGACCTTAACAGCCTCACAAGATGCCGCAACATTTAGCGGTGATAGCACTGGCGATGTGCATGAAGGGCATAGTTTTACTGCTGCCGATGGAACAGTCACTAATGGTTCAGTGGGGGATCGCTCGCCCGATCATCAACATGGCAATATTGGTAAGCTTTGGAATGATCAGATCCATACCGACGGTCACCTAAATATCAACGATGCAGATAGCGGCGAAGCCCACGCTCAAACTGGCATTTACCATGGTAATTATGGCCAGATAATATTAAAAACCAATGGCGATTGGAGCTATTACGCATCAATAGGGCAAGATTCAACGGGCAGAACAATTGATAAACTCGGTCAAGGGCAAAGCTTAACCGATACTGTCACAATAAAGTCAGCAGACGGCACAACTCATGACATTGTAGTAACTATTCATGGCGATAATGACCGTCCTTACTGCTCCTCTGCGGTAACACTTCACTCAGGGACAGAAGATAACAAAATCACTCTAACCGCTACAGATTTACTGGCTAACACTATTGATGTCGATACTAATGATGCAGGCAAACTTAGCATTGAAAACCTGCAGGCTGATCATGGGGTTATAGCAATCAATGCCGATGGCGATTTTGTATTTACACCAGAGCAAGATTACAACGGCCAAGTGCAGTTTACTTATGACGTTAAAGATGGTCACGGCGGCATCACTCATACAGGTGCTACAACAACCCTCGCAGCAGTCGGCGATGCCGCCACATTCAGCGGCACTGACAGCGGCGCGATTAAAGAAGATCGACATGTGCAAGGAGATGCAGACCAGAGTGTGGCTGTGTCTGGAGTACTCAATGTCAAAGACCCTGATGCTAATGAGAGCGAGTTTGTTGCAAGCAGAAATGTACATGCAGTCAGCGATCCTTTGCATGGCCATTTAAGTATCGGCCGCGCGGGCGATTGGACCTACTCGGTGCCTAATGCCAACTTAAATCATCTTGCTGAAGGTGAAACAGTGCAAGTCACTTACCAAGTGCACTCAAGAGGTGGCGATACCCATAATATTACCGTTGATGTGGTCGGCACTAACGATGCTCCCTCCATAAATGTTCACACACTTGTTCACGGCAGTGAAGATATCAGCTATCAAATGCAAGCTAGCCAGTTTGGTTTCACTGATGTAGATAACAAAGATGCGCTACATTCAGTTTCCATAACGGACTTACCCGACCCGTTGCAGGGTAAATTTATGCTGGATGGCCAAGCGATTAGCGCCAATCAGGTGATTGCGGCAGGCGATATAAGCAAACTACAGTTTGTGCCAACACATAACTTTAATGGTGATGTGAATTTCTCTTACACCGTTAACGACGGCCATGCAGATTCAACCAAAGCAACAAACACTTTGCATATTAGCCCTGTCAATGATGCAGCCACTATTGATGGACAGACACAATCAAGCACTAGCGCTTCAATTACTGAAGATTCGGCTACCAGCGTGATATCAGGTCAGTTGACCTTGGCTGATCCCGATGCAGGCGAAGATAAATTTGCCAGTAATACTCAAATATCCGGTCAATATGGTCAGCTCACTGTCGATCAAGATGGCAGTTGGCATTATGCGCTTAATAACGCCTCGCCCCTGGTTAATATGTTGAACGCTGGGCAGCAATTAACAGACACTATAACGGTGACTTCACCCGATGGCACTGCTAGCCAAACCATAGCAATTACCATACATGGGCACAGCGATACCCCTAGTTTGCAACTGCAAGAAGCAGGAGCGACACAAGGCCTAGATCTCTTCGCTGGTATTCAAGGTAACGGCATTATTCAGCTGCAATATTCTACCGATGGCGTCACTTTTAGCAGCCAAGTTCCTGCTGGATTTAGCCTTGCCGCAGATGGGCATACTCTAGAGGTTGATCCTGCTAATGCAGCATATGATCACCTCACCAATGGTGCTCAACACAAGATTTGGGTCAACTATCAACTGCAAGAAGGTGCTGGTAGTTCTGCTCACCAGTCAAGCCAGCAAGCTGAAGTAGTTATAGTCGGAACCAGCGATAAACCCATAATTCATGGCTTTAATGCCAATTCAGCGCAGTTTAGTGGACCCGTAACGGGTAACTTACTGCAAGGTGCTACCGACGTGGATGACGGTGCGCAGTTAGTATTACAAGATCTGCAGTTTAAAGATCCAACGACCCATCAATATGTGACCGTTCATGTAGGAAAAGGGGAAGATATCAAAGGTGTTGGTCATATTTCTATAGCCAGTAATGGTGACTATACCTTTACACCCGATCCAAACTTCAGTGGCGACGCGCCGGGGTTTATCTATCGTGTTGTTGATACCCATGGCGACTATCAAGACAATAGTCAAAATATGCTAGATATCCATATCAATGCCAACCACCAGCCAAGGGTGCAAACATTCACAGCCAGCACAGCAGAAGATACTGACTTTCAATTTACTGCGGCAAGTTTTGGCTATCAAGATAGCGATAGTGATGCATTTGATCATTTAAGCATTAATCAGCTCCCCGATCCGGCTACTGGCTCATTATGGTTAAATGGTCATGCTGTAACACAAGGGCAAGCCATTAGCGCTAATGATATTGATACGCTAATTTTCAAGCCTGCGGCAAACTTCAATGGCGATGCGCATTTTAGCTACGTTGCCAGCGACGGCCATCAAGACTCCGCAGCCCATACTGCGGTGCTAACCGTAACTGCCGTTAACGATTTACCAGTGCTCACCATTAATCAAACCAGCCACACTCAAGGGAATTTAGTGGCGACCGACGTCGACAAAGGTGATGTGCTTAGCTTCTCAGCGCCGCTGGTAACCGGACAGTTCGGTAGCCTGTCTATTGACCCTGACAGCGGCGCATACATCTATACCCAAAACAACTCTGTCGCACAGATGAACTACAACCCTGCGACTTCAACCTATAGCGGTGTTGATGTTTTTGAAGTTCAAGTGAGTGATCACCATGGTGGCGTTGCGAGCAAATTTATCAGCTTTAGTGCCGAGGCCACTGTAAGTAGTACTACAGCTGGTACCCTTATCATCAGTAGTAGTGTTCCTAATCAGCCTTTAGTCAGTAACACAATACCAGCAGGGAATATTGTGGTTACACCACCAGCAAATCACGTTAGTATCGATCTCAGCTCCACTAGCGACTCTGGTAGTAGCAATCATGATGACTTAACCAATGACACCACACCAACCATCACTGGTCATACTGATATTCCGTTCTCAAAGGTCACTATTTACGACGGAAATACCCCAGTTGGCCATGCGCTCTCTAATGCTAGCGGCGACTTCAACGCAACCTTATCGAGCTTAGCTGAAGGGCTTCACAACCTCTCAGCTAAAGCCCTAGCACCATCATCAATATTACCTGCGGTATCATCAGTACTCGATATTGAAATTGATACTCAAGCCAGCGCAACTATTCAACTTGATCCTATCACTAGCGATAATGTGATTAACGCACAAGAGAGTGGCGCGGATATCAGCGTGACAGGTCAAGTCAGTGGTGATGTGCATCAAGGTGATAGTGTCAGTCTAATCGTCGGGCAACATAGCTATAGTGCAACCGTTGATGCCAGTGGCCACTTTAACGTCAACATCGCAGGCACTGAACTAGCATCGAGTTCATCGATAACAGCGAGTGTTATAACCACTGACAGCGCAGGTAACTCGGCTAGTTCTTCACAAGTGATGCACTATAGCAGCGACACACAAGTCGGTATGCCAACCATTACCTTTGAAAACCCAGGCAGTGACAACGCATACAGTAAAGCCGAAATAGCTCAAGGTCACGCAGGAACAGTGACCGCAACAGTGCACGCTGCAGCTGATGCCCAAGTCGGCGAACACCTGAGTATTAATGGCGTTGACCATGTACTCGATGCCAATAGTTTAGCTCATGGTATCGACCTTGAAGTTGCACCCAGTAGTATTGTCAGAGCGATTATGACCGATGAGCATGGCAACGTTAACTCTGCTCTCAATATTGCTGCAAGCGCTAAGCCTGAACCTATCGTCGTAACAGCCCCGCCAGGCAGCCATCAAATTGGTGCCTCCTTAGGAGTCCCGACCTTAATACCGACACAAACTCCTGTCCCTACGGCTCAGCAAGGCTGGAAAATACTGGTTAATGGTCACTATCAAACTAGCTATACCAGCCAATGGGGAACACTGACCATTAATCCCAAAACGGGACAATTGAACTATCAAGAACATGCTAATACTCATACAGGTCCTCATGGCTCAGCCACCAATGTTGGCGTACACGAGGATAAGTTTGAGGTTGCGCTGCAGGGATCACATCATGATGATGTCATCATGCATGTTCAAGTGAGCATATTAAGCCGTGGACCAGGCCATAGTGGTAAGCTGACATTAGGTTCTGAAGTGCTCGATATGACGGTGACCCCAACCTTTAGTCACCCCGCACCGCCTCCGCCTCCCCTTGCCGCCGATGCTCATGATATTCCCCAAAGTGATGCCATTGCAGAGGTCAGCATAGACTTAAACGCTGTTGTTATTGATGGAACAGATAATAATACTGAGCCAGATGCTTTTAATCAGGATAGCGCTGAACAGTTTGATACTAAACAAGAAAATACTGAGCAGCCCTCAAATGATGTCTCTGCTCACGCTGAACCTGAGCCAGTACTTACATCACAACCACCTGCTACAACGACAATGAGTGCAACAGCAAGTGCCCCCATAGATCATTACTTACAGATGGTTGGATTAAGCCATGATGAGATTAAACCCGATATAGGCATTCCAGACCTAGCGGGGTTGCCAACAACGCATGAGCTTAACACTGCTGATCCACAAGCAGACATGCTTGATACTGTTGAAGTCGATGCATTTGAAAACCCATTAGATGACGAGCATAAAGAACACCCGCAACATGCAGATCATGATGCTGCCAGCGTCATTGATGCGCCAACAGAGCAAAGTGACATTAATCAAGATAACGATGATGACATGCTACACCAAGCGTTAAACGATATGCATAATCAGTTTTAGGTGTGGTAAAACATCTAATACGGTAAACATGGACGTGACTTTAATGTATAAAAGCCTTTAACACCTTGTATTCCTGTCCATTGTGTTAAGGGCATTTATAATTGTATTTTCTTTACAACACCTTGCTATAACTAATCACGCCATAGCCGTGCCAGTCGTCCACATCAGATTTGTACTCTTTGCTGTAAAAGTCGAAGCTCCAGCGCACTGACCAAGTGGGAAAAGCCCAAATGACACCTAGGCTTGCTTGAGCCTGCTGGTTGTTAATTTCAAGCGGCGATTCATAGGGAAGATCACCTTCAATCGTTAAGTCATTAAAGCGGTATCCAGCCTGCATTCTGGCATAGGCCATCCAGCTTCCATATTGATTAGCTGAAGAAGTAAAATCGCCAAAGTGTCCTGCTTGGCTAGATAACTGACCAAATGTTTGGCTTAGTTCATCGCCCCAACGGACAGTTAACCCAAGGCTAGATTGAGAACGAAAGTTACCTGCCATGGTATGGTTAAATACACTCACATCCCATTGGCTATTTTCGAATGCTTGCTGACGAAACAACAATGCCTCCACCTCATAAGCGACTTGCAACGTCAACTGATTTTCAATCTGGTAATCCCAGCCTTCAGGCGTCGTCGATGAGGTAATTTTATGTACAAAAGATTGCATGTACTCTGCACCAGATGCAGGGCCAACAACGCCCAAACTCAGCCAGTTTTTTTGTGCAAGGCTTGAACTAAACACACCGGTATAACTTTCTAATTCTAAAAAGCCAGCATAAGGCCTTTCTTCAGGTTGAGGAAAGTCATAAGCGATTTCAGTAGGCGTCCACATTCGGCTATAAAGCTTTGCCCCACGGTGAACTTGCTGGCTTTGTTGCGGAAATAATAAAGCTGATTGCCATTGAAAAGCTGCAGAAGCAGAGGAGAAATCTTGCTCAGGTGTTGCATGCCACCCCAGTAAAATACCACTAGAGTAATCACCATCTGAGCCAATAATCACATCATTATCAAAACTAAAATAAATCTGCTCAGCTGAGGCTTGCGAGGCTACACAGATTAATGACATGACAGCCAATACTGATAGTGGAACAGGTAATCCCTTTAAGTGATGTTGACTCAAATTAACCTCTTTCAGTTCAGTATGTGAAAAGCACCAGATAATTCAGTTTAACCGAACATCAGCATCACACAACGTCCTTTGAAATAAAGACTTAATTCAAATAATAGTCATTACTTACTCGCTACCAGCAAATTACAATTAGGCACTTTTGCTTATCTCATTCGACACCAGTAACTGAACACTAGCAAACCTCTTAAAGTGTATCCCAACATTAATCACTAACGCTGGAAAACATCAGTTATCGTTTTTATCAAAAACCATCTAGCTAAAATAAAACCCAATCATCAGACATTCTGATAGGCATTAAAAAAATCTTTTGCTTCTAGTGGTTTAGAGAAAAAATAACCTTGGACTAAATCCACGCCTTGCACTTTCAAATAGCTAATTTGAGACTCAGTTTCCACCCCTTCAGCAATGACGCTCAAGCCCGACTTTTTGGCAAAAGAAATAATTGCATCTAAGGTTTTTTCATTAAAGTTATCTTTTACACCAATGGTATCGATAAAAGCTTTATCTATTTTAAGGGTACTGATACCTAGGTTTTGCACATAACTAAAACCGCCATATCCCATTCCGGCATCATCAAGCTTTAAATCAACGTCAATAGCATAAAATTTATCTAGCATAGCGCGGGCTTTAGCTAAGTCAGTAATGGGTTGCCGCTCAGTGATTTCTAGCGAAATCCGATGTTTACCTAGCTTACCAGACTCTTTAAGCGCCTTAATATACAAGTAAAGTTGATCACTTTCTAAATGCTCAGGAACAATATTAATACTGATAAATAACGGCTTAACTTGTTCACCAGCTTGTTCAATATCGTCAGCCATAACATCAAGCATCGAATAGGTCATATCTACAATTAACCCATCAGATTCAGCAAAGGGAATAAATTGGTTTGGTGGGATCAACTCTCCACTTGATTGACGCCAGCGCATTAATACTTCAACACCAACGATTTCATTTGTTTGCGTATCAATAACAGGCTGATAAAAAGGGATAAACTCTTTATGTTTGATAGCACTTTTTATGTGAGCTCGAGTTGAACCATAAGACTGTTTCCAAGACCAATAGCCAATTGATAACGCCAACGCCACTACAAAACTAACCAACGCACTATACAGCCAATTTAACGATTTATACTGAGCAAAAAAGTCGTCATTGCCAGACAGGCTAAACTTGGCAATGTAATATTCATTTTTATGAACCACTTCTTCTAAAATGACATGGTCACCTTCAAACTGTTCAAAGCCAAACTCCATTACAGGCACTGCTGCTAACGAGTCATAAATGCCATCAATAGTGATGGTGTACTCTAGGCAATCTTCACAATTTACAGGGATAAAATAACGAGGATTCATTGGCACAATGCTCGCCACATACTGCTTTTGACCTGATTCGTATGATAAGAATAACTCGTGCACATCTGAGTCTGGCTGATTCAGTACAGCCAGTTTTACATCAGGGCCAATTCGGTGTCTGACTAACTTCTCTACGTGGCGGGGAATAATCTGCGAACGACAAATCACTTTTAATTGATCCATCACAGCTAGCCAACGAATAAACGTGGAGTTAAATACCGACTTAGTCAGCAAGTCTTCATTTTGGCTGTCACAAACATAGGTATCATTAATTGCCGGTAAACTTTTGAGTTCTATTGCAGTATCTTCAATATACATGGTCAATTTTTCAGACAGTATTTGAGCGTCACGCTTAATAAGCATTTCAGCAACTAGCTCATCTAACGCTTTAAAACCAAAAATTAAAACGAAAAAACTCACTATAAATATTGCGCAACATTTCACTCTTTCCATGTGCAATTAGTCCTTTGTAAACGAGCCACGCTTGTCAATTCATCAACAAACCATTTATCAATTTTTACCTAAGCCGAATTCAGCATCATAGCCTTCACAATTGACAGACATCATTTGTTGACTGAATGGATCTTCAAATGTCAGTGACTTGGCGATTAAGCGCAGCGGCTTAGTAAAATCGTCAGCAGATTTGGGTTGTAGCCTTGGGTAATTGGTATCGTTTTCTAATGGCATACCCAATGACATCATGTGCACTCTAAGTTGATGCATTTTTCCCGTTATAGGACTCAGCTCAAACAAGCCTCTTGAACCATTAACAGCGATTAATCTGATTTCAGAATGCGTATTAGCTTCCCCTTCGGTGATTTTCATCAAAAAGCTCGGTGTTGAACGCACCATACGATTTTTCACAGTCCATTTAAGGGGTAAACTTAACTTCCCTTGCTCATGTCGCGTTAAAAGCTCGGGGGTGAGTTTTGCAATTGCTTGGTACTGTTTATTAATTTTTCCATCAGTAAACAGAGCATGGTAAGCATGTCGAGATTCTGGATTGACAGTCATTAATATTACCCCAGCTGTTGGCCTATCAAGCCGATGAGCAGGAGAAATCGTATCAATACCCGTTGCAATTCTTAAGCGATGGATTAGACACTCATTGACAAAATTACCGCTGGGCGTGACAGGCAAAAAATGAGGCTTAAAGACTAAAATACAGTGCTCATCTTGATGCAATATCTGCTGCTGAAA
Organism: Shewanella sp. 10N.286.52.A9; assembly: GCF_041468985.1. Taxonomy (NCBI): domain Bacteria; kingdom Pseudomonadati; phylum Pseudomonadota; class Gammaproteobacteria; order Alteromonadales; family Shewanellaceae; genus Shewanella; species Shewanella sp. 10N.286.52.A9. The sequence continues at coordinate 13,279 of NZ_JBFRJQ010000002.1, forward strand.
CGGTATTTTTGTTTCGCTCTCAACCTCGCGGTAGTAATACACTCGAGTCGCTGGGCGGTACTTTGTTGTTTGCGTTACAGGTTCGCCATCTGCCCAGTGAACCTTTCCTTCAACAACACGTTTTATCCACACTGATTCTGGAATTTGCTTAAAATGAGAAACTAAAAAAGCCAGCACAGTTTCCGGCGTTGTTTGAGATTGCGGTAAAACAATATATGAAGGTTGTGCGGCTTTGGCAGCATGTTCAGCAGACATGTAAAATACTATATAGCTACATTTTGATACAGTATACCCAACAAAGCCTTATCAGCTAAAGAAAAAACATGTTTTAGCTTATCCGCATTACACATCCACATGAGATTTTAATAATTGCAGTACAAAATCCATGGTCTTATGACAATCTGGCTGCTCAACTAACAGCAGCTTATCTTTATTGTACATAGGTAAGACTTCTAACCAACGCTGACTGACCCATGCAGCATCTTCAAGATGAGTTTGACTGTATAACTCCAGTAAATCTGGATTCACTTCATAAAATTGCTCAAGTGCAGCACTGATGATTTCGAACTCTTCAGCAATGGGTTCATGCTGCCAATTTTGACAAGGTAAGGTTCTAGCTATCCAACTTTGATCGCGTAATTGCGCTCCCGAAAGCACTTTTACTCGTTGACGTCCCTCGACAACAATACTGAGAGAATTGTCTTCAAGTTGATGAAAATCGATGATTTCACATTCGGTTGCAGTTTCGTAGCATGGAGGAAAACTGTTGCTCTTTGACGCAGCTAGCGCTAATCGATAATGGCCTTTGAGCACATTGGCCACCATCAATAATTGATTAGGTGTGACCATCCGTAGCTCTTGACGACCACCAGGCAGAAGCACAGTATCTTGGATGAGTAACGCCATTTCTATCGTTTGCATTGCAACCTCCAAACTACAGCGTTTCACCAATTCCCTATAAGGCTATTTAAGCCACAGAATGCTGCAGATTCGATAGCTTTCTGCTATCAAGGACCAATAAAAATCAACAAGTTGTCATTCATATCGTGATAATAAAGTGTAGCAGGCAAAATGGAGTTTTCCAGCCAGCTAAGTGGTTATCACACTTTATGATTAGTTGTAATACCGCCTTGTATTGCTTGAGGTTACTGTTTAAATACTACCATCAAGGCAATCGCAAAACTCATCACAAGACTCACAACTTGGTCAATAATTAGACAGGAGATTTTACGAAATAGTTTCATTAGATGATCACAATTTAATGATCGGGATCGTAATGGAAAGTTTAACAAGTTAACACGCACTAAAGCGGCTCAATCACATCCATTATTGATTGCTTATCTACAATTGAGGCAAAGATCTCTCCCAGCTGCTCACTGCGTTTCAATGCTTCACGCCAATAGGCAATTCGACTATCACTGCTTAGCTGCTTAAAATCTTCACGGTCTGGGATCTTTGAATAAGGTAGCGACGAGATAAACTCCTGAGAAGGCGTTAATACCAACGCATTGTGATAATGCTGACGTGCTCTTCGCCATTTAAGGGATTTATCGAACCACCCAGGACTCATATGAGGATAAAAATGTGGGTATAAACTTAATCCTTCCGGCTCATTGGTTGGCATATCAAAATGATAGTCGGTAATGCCACCATCATAATATGCTCCATCTGACACACCATTAATTTTATTCACTGGTGCTAATAGCATAGGTATAGAGCCTGTTGCTAACAGTACTTGATTAATATTATTGCGTGTCAGCTGCGCATGCTCGGTAGGGAGATCTGACAACTGAGAAAAAGGCGATTTTACCTGCTGATGGCTGAAAACCACCCGTTCAAAATGCCAACCTAAACTGCGACGGCTCACTGCATTACTTAGCGCTGTCGCCGCCAAACCTAATGCTAACTTCCCCTTTGAACGACTGGCATTTAAGTGCTTGGCTTTACACACCACAAAGTGACTTTGAATCATTCTATTATTAACAATATCAAGGGCACCATGTTCCCCCAAAATACCACCAATAATACGTTCAACTTGCTCGGTCACTTCTTGTCGGCTAGGAACATGATCATATCGCTGACCAATGTAATGATCTTCGAGGCGTGCATAGGCTGCTAATGGATCTTGCTGTGCTAAACAAGCCAGCCGCCAAGCCCCAGAGGAAGCTCCCATGGTATAAAGTGGCGCTTGTCTATTAGCAAAAAACTCACCGAATAAATATTTATCAAGCCCAGCAACCCCAATCCATTTGGGGCCACCTGATGCAGCAAATAGCTGGCTAAACATAGATGCAGACAAACCATTTTGTTCAATTTGTTGGTAAGCTGTTTTACCGGCGAGTAATCGTAATGCAGTCACGTAGCGTCCTATGAGTCAATCCATTTTCCATCGGTTTTTAAGGATGAAACCCATGCAGAGTTTCACGCTCCATTGCATCTTAACTAAGTTTGTCAGCAGGTTAAACCACCTCATGGTTGAATTTATTTCCGTAACCCTACTGGTTGTAGATAAATCATAGCGCCGACAAAATGAATGAGCGATAATCATGACTCATTCATTTTCAGAGAGTTCACTATGGTTGTCGACAGCCTTGCTCATCACTCGCTATATCACGGCTTAAGTCCAAGATTAGCAAAAGCCTTAACCCATTTAGCAGAAACAGACTTTACTCAAGTTGAAGTCGGCACATACCCGCTTGATGGAAAAGATATTTTTGTGATTGTTAACGACTACCATACTCAACCGAAAGAAACAGAACCTTTTGAAGTTCATCAACAATATATTGATGTGCAGTTTGTTGTGAGTGGTGAAGAAGAGTTCGGCTATTTGCCCCTTGCCAATCAAACACCGTTGGCGCCTTACCATCAAGAGCATGACTTTACTGAATTTGATTATGAATCAAATAAAGAAGATGCCGCTTTCATTCCCTTAAAAGCTGGCATGTTTGCCTTATTCTTTCCTGGTGATATGCATATGCCAGGCACTCTGGACACAGAAGTACCAGTAAGAAAAGTCGTCATTAAAGTTAAAATATAAACGGACTTTCTCAAACAAAAAGGCCACATCATCGTGGCCTTATATGTTTAAGGGTAAATCATTCTGATTACGACACTCACGCCCTTCACTAAGCGTGCTTACCTTTTATCCCTGCATTTGCTCTAATTCTCGACCTTTTGTTTCGTATACATACTTCGCAACAAACACAATCGATAGCACAGCACAAATACAGTAGAAACCATAAGCGCCCACTAAGCCCACTGATGCCAGCATAATCGGGAAGGTCATGGTAATAGCAAAGTTAGTGCCCCACTGCGCAAGCCCAGCAACCGCAAGGCTCGAGCCTCGGATTTGATTTGGGAACATTTCCCCTAACATCACCCACATTACAGGGCCCCAAGACAAGTTGAAAAAGAACACGTAACCATTTGCGGCAATTAACGCCAATGTGCCTAATTCACCGAGGTCCAAATCGCCATTGATATCGACCTGTGCCGATGCGAAAGCAAAGACCATCAAGGCTAAAGTCACAGCCATTCCAATAGAACCAATCATTAAAAATGGTTTACGACCCACTTTATCGATCAAACTTATCGTTATCACGCAGGCTGCAATACTGACCGCACCGCTAATAATATTAATCAACAGCGCATCAGATTCCGAAAAACCAACCGCTTGCCACAACACGGCGCCATAATAAAACACCACATTAATGCCCACTAACTGTTGAAAAGTGGCTAATCCAATCCCTACCCAAACAATACTTCGCACTTTGCCAGAGTGCTTATCAATAAGGTCTGCCAGTTTAGGTTGATGATCAGAGTCTAAAGATTGTTGAATCTCCATGAATTTGGTTTTAGCGACAGTGCTACCGTATAGCTTAGTTAAGACCGTCATCGCTTGATCTTTACATCCAACTGTCACTAAAAAACGTGGGCTTTCAGGAATAAAAAATAATGCCACAAAAAACACACCTGCTGGCACCAACTCTATCCAAAACATCCATCGCCACGCATCATATCCCAGCCAAAAACTGTCCGTCGACGAACCAGCGGTTTGTGCTAAAAAGTAATTACTAACAAACGCAGCAAATAACCCTGTGATGATGGCAATTTGTTGCACAGTCGCCAGTGCCCCACGATAACGTGCAGGGGCAACTTCAGCAATATATGCAGGTGTCATAACCGAGGCTGCGCCAACAGCTAAACCACCCAAGATACGGTAGACAATAAATGCCATTGAGCTGTCAGCAATACCTGATCCCCAAGCGCTCACAATAAATAAGATTGCTGCTGTAATCAGTGTGGCTCGTCGTCCATATTTATCCGCTAAACGCGCGGCAAAAAATGCCCCTACCGCACAGCCCAATAGCATTGACGCCACATTAAAGCCTGTTCCCATACTGTCTGAGTCAAACGCCGACCTTAACCCATCAACAGTGCCATTAATCACGCCACTATCAAATCCAAACAGGAAACCACCTATGGTAGCCACACAACTGACTAGAATCACAAACAGGGTATTTTCTTCTTGTTGTTCTGCTGTTTTCAATGACTTTCTCCCTCTCGCATAACGCCATGTCTTTCTGATTTTTATCACCTTACTAGAAAATACTGTTATCGGTAACATTTAGAAATAAGAATGTCTTTTTGTACCAGCAGACAATATCAGCGTGGATTTTTCAGCAAATAAAAATGTGATCTTGATCAATAATCACAAACTGCTAATATAACCTCATGAAATTAGTTATAACCAAAAGCTATATAACAACTAATCAACAGATGAGCCGCTACCCATGAAAAATCATTCGCCGCTAAGCCAGATCTACCTTGATGCCAATGCAACTACCCCTGTATTACCCCAAGCTGCTGAAGCCGCTTTAAATAGCATGAGAGTGTTATTTGGTAATCCAAGCAGTAGCCATATCACTGGCTTAAAAGCCAAAGATGTCATGGAAACAACGCGCAACAACGCTAAAAAAGTTATCGGTGCAGACGACGGCAAAGTCATCTTTACTAGTGGTGCAACAGAAGGGATTCAAACAGCAATTATTTCAGCATTAGTGGAAGCCAAAAAACGACTCAATATTGAAAAGCAGGATGAGCCAAGCAAAAAGTACAGTTTATTGTATGGCGCAACCGAGCATAAAGCCGTGCCAGAATCCTTAAAACACTGGAATGAAATATTAGGTATTAATGCAGAATTAAAAGCCATTCCAGTTGATCGTTTAGGTCATTTGGACTGCCAATTTATTGCAGCTGAAGCGCCCAATGCACTCATGATATGCACGATGGCAGTCAATAATGAAACCGGAGTCTATCAGGACTTAGGCAAACTTGAGCAGATCATACGCACTGCAAATAACGATATTTTCTGGATGGTGGATTGCGTACAAGCCTTAGGTAAGACCCCATTAAAGCTTGCCCAAACGACAATCGATTACGCCCCATTTAGTGGTCATAAACTCTATGCACCTAAAGGCATTGGTTTTGTTTATATTCGTCAATCGGCGCCCTTTACATCGATTATTGCCGGAGGTGGCCAAGAAAGCGGCCTTCGTTCAGGCACCGAGAACCTACCAGGCATGGCTGCTATTAATGTCATCTTTGAGATGCTATTGAATCAGCAGCACAGTGAATTTGCCGATATCAATACATTAAGAGAGTACCAAACACAATTAATAGATACGCTTAAAAGCGCCTTCCCTGAGGTTGTGTTTAATCACAGTATTGAAAACAGTGTCCCAACCACAATTAATTTTGCTATTGCTGGATTTAGCAGCAAAGAGATCATGGACTTATTTGACGCCGCCAATATCCGCGTAAGCTCTGGCTCAGCTTGCTCATCTAAAGTCACTCGCAGCTTTGTTCTTGATGCGATGGGGTTACCAGCTTGGCAAAGTGAGTCGGCTATTCGAATGTCATTTGGCCCTGCAATGACACAAGAGCAAGTGAATGCAGCTTGCTCACGTATCCAATCAGCAGCAAAAGCACTTACCCACAGCTGCATGATATTAGACACTGGTGAGATTGATGAAAAGCAGCCAGTTAACGGCTTAGTTCAGCTTCGTTCAGGCTCAAATTGCACTTGGGTTTATGCCGATCAGCAGAGTAAACAAGCCTTTATCATCGATCCTCTGCCAGAGCTTAACGATCGTTTAGATACCCTATTACAATGCCAACAGTTAGAATTGGTCGCCATCATCGACACCCACGGTCATGCAGACCACCAATCAGGGCGTACTTTTCTTGCTGACAAACACTTACCCACTCAGCAAACAAACCTGCTAGGCTGGCCGCAAGATTGCCAGACACATAGCTCCCCAAATAGTCCAAAACATAGCCCCAAACATAGCCCAAAAGACACGAATTCAGTTGATGATGTCCAATTACAATACATAAAAATTGGTCAGCAATGGCTGGTAAATGTGCCAACGCCAGGCCATACCGCTGACAGTATGTCATTACTACTGTGTCAGCCATTTACCAACATTAATCAAATAAAGCACCAATGCCAGTTCGCATTTTGCGGCGACACGATTTTAATGGGCAGTTTAGGGCGAACTAACTTTGCCTCGAGCAGTGCAAGCGACATGTTTTCAAGCTTAAAACGACTACACAGCTTGATTGGCAGTAATAACTTAATTTGCGCAAGTCATGACTACAACAATGAATTCACCACTCACCTATCTGCAGAATGTGGGCGTAACCCACTATTAAGAAACACTTTAAATGGCCAGTTACATGTCACCGAGTTTGAGCGCCTTAAAGCCGAATTAGATAGCAACTTATGCGATCAAAACGGCAGCGAAATCATGTGCGGAGCACTAACTGACGATCAATTAAATGGGCAATCAATTATTGAATACAACCATCAGAGTTTGAACGCTGCATTACAGCAAGAAAATGTCACTTTAATCGATATTCGTGAACCCCATGAATATGCTCTGCAACATACCGACGACTCTAACGAAAACGTCCCGCTCACTCGCTTAGTGCAATTTATTCAACAGCAGCAAGATCAAAAACAACATAAATGGGTATTGGTATGCCGCAGTGGCAGCCGCTCATTTATCGCGGCACAGGCAATGAAACGCTTAGGATTTGATAATGTCGCTCATTTAAAAGGGGGTTATGCATTAAGCAGTTGATAGCTTTAGTTTAAAACCTAGATATTAAGGGAAACCTGCTTTCCCTTAATGTATATTCACTCAGCGTAGTTACCGTTTAACCCTTTTCAAGCTTGAACACCTATTAACGTCATGTTCAATATCAAGCAGTGATACCACCCACTTTTGCAAAGGGTCTTCGTTGTACCTTGGGTGCCAAGCTGCGATAACATCAAAACTCTCAGGTGTCTCTGTTAACGGAATTTCAACTAAATCTAAGCTGTTAATGGCTCTAGAAGGCAAAAAAGCGATGGAGTCAGTTGTGTTTAAGTACATTGGTACAATCGAAAAACACGGCGCTGAAATGACCACATTGCGTTTTAAACCAAACTGCGCAAACCAAGTATCAATTGAACCTTTGAAGTTAGGGCGAGAAGGTGAAGCAATAATGGTTGGATAGCTCGCAACCTCTGCCAAAGTAGGCTGAGATTGAGTGATAGCAGCATGCGACGAAGCAACGCAAACATGAAACTCTTTAAATAATCTCACCACTGGGTAGCTATCAGGAATATAATCTGGAAAAGCAATGGCTAAATTCACTTTACCGCTCTCCATCCAATCATGCAGTTTATCAATCTCAAAATCACGCACAATCACTTTAAGATAAGGTGATTCTCGCCTTAACTTCGCAATGAGTTTTGGTAGCACAACTTGTTGAGCATAATCCGTTGCAGCGATAACAAACGTGCCTTTCACAGTGCTTGGCTCAAAACTGGTAGTTGCAATTAATGAATTAAAATCAACAAGAAGTTTATCCACGCCAACTGACAAGGTTTGTGCAAAAGGCGTGGGGACAAAGCCATTCGTTTTACGCACAAACAACCTATCATCGAATACATCTCTAAGCTTTTTTAAGTGCTCACTTACAGCCTGTTGAGTTAAGCCAAGTTGATGTGCCGCCTTTGATGCATTCTCCTCTCGAATCAATGCCTGAAAAACCCGTAACTGCTTTATGTCTAATCGATCTAATTTACTCACACCTAGTTACTCTTCGTTTTCATTCTTTGTCGTAAATTGCGTGTATCAAGCATAAATTATATCGACCAATTTTTCTTGTATCACTTACAAATAATGATTGTTTCTGTTTGTTTTATTAATCAACTAAAGTACTTCCAACAAATTAACTCAATCAATGGTAAGTAAAATGAAAACAGTAATATTAATTGGTGCGCTAGGCAAAATGGGACAAGCAGCTTTAACAGGCTTGGGAAATCATAAAGTGATTACAGCAGGCCGTTCTGGCAATGTTGACCATATTGTTGATATCACTGATGAACAATCAATCAAGAGTTTATATGAAGCAGTCGGCCACTTTGATGCTGTCGTGAATACGGTAGGTTTATGTGAATATGCAAGCTTTACTGATATGACAGAAGCCCAATGGATGACTACTGTTATGAGCAAAATGATGGGACAAATTAACCTTGTTCGCATTGGACAAAAATACATTGCTGATGGTGGTTCATTTACCCTAATTAGTGGGATTTTAAATGTAAAACCTATCCCATATGCGATTGCAGATGCAACAACTAGCGGCGCTATCGACACCTTCGTAAAATGTGTTGCATTTGAGATGCCAAGAAACACACGCATTAACGTGGTCAACCCTACTGTACTTAAAGAAGCATGGGATGTTTACGGCGAAATGATGCCAGGTTTTGAGCCTGTACCAAGTAAGTTAGTCGGCAAGGCATTTGAGCGCTCAGTTGATGGATTTATTACAGGCGAAGTTATATTTGTCGATGCTTAATTTGCCAAATTAACACTGACTCTAGGGCGCTCATCATTGAGATATAGCTGGTGTTTATTCGCCAGCGATACCTAAACCTTCTAAATATCATGCACAACTCTTATCTACGGTCTCAAGATGTTCAATGTTGGCCAATCACAAGAGCCTAATTACTGACTCATCACTCAATCGAATTCCGTTTAATATCTGCCCAAATACCGTGTTCACCTTCAAATATCTCCCAAGGTGTATACTTCCAGCTTTTTAGTTATTGGTCACTTGGTTATTTCTTGTTAAAATCGCTGCAAATTTATAGGAGCGTTTCAAATGGCAATGTATGTAGTGGGTCACAAGATCCCAGATTCAGATTCAATCTGCGGTGCAATCGCACTAGCTTACTTAAAAAATCAAATCGATGAGCCTGCAATTGCAGCCCGTCTTGGTGAGCTTTCACCTGAAACGGCTTACATCCTTGATAGATTTGGCTTTGAAGCGCCAGAGTTCAAAGAAAGCTATGCAGGTGAAGAAGTTTACATCGTTGATCACTCTGAGCTTACCCAAGCACCAGATGATATCGCCGAAGCGACCATTGTCGGTATTGTTGATCATCACAAATTAGGTGACTTAACCACATCAACACCGCTTGAATGTTGGATCCGCCCAGTGGGCTGTTCAAACACGGTCATCAAGATGATGTATGACTTCTATCAAGTTGAGATTCCAGCCAATATCGCTGGCATCATGATGTGCGCAATTTTAAGCGACACTGTTATCTTTAAATCACCAACTTGCACCACGGCAGACATCCGCTGTGTTGAAGCATTAGCGGAAATCGCGGGCATTGAAGATTACAAAGCTGTGGGCATGGAAATGTTCAAAGTGAAATCAGCAGTCGATGGTACTCCAGCGCGCGACCTTGTTATGCGTGACTTTAAAGACTTCAACATGAACGGTAATCTTGTTGGTATTGGCCAATTAGAAGTCATCGATTTATCAGTATTTGATGATATCAAAGCCGAGTTAGAAGCCGATATTGCTGCACTTAAAGCTGAAGGCAACCGTCATAGCGTATTACTACTGCTAACCGATATCATGAAAGAAGGCTCTGAAATGTTAGTCGTGTCAGATGACACTAGCATTGTTGAAAAAGCTTACGGTAAAACTTTAGCAGACAACAAAGTTTGGTTAGATGGCGTACTAAGCCGTAAAAAGCAAGTTGTACCGCCGTTACAAGATGCATTTGCTTAATTGATATGATGCCTTAAGCAGGTAAAACAAAAAAGCTGAATCCTAGATTCAGCTTTTTTATTGCCTATTTCGCAATGAATTCAATCGCAAACAATACAGTCCACTTTTCTACTTAGGCAATAACAAGTTTATCCAGGCTTCTGAGTCTGCCACCATGAATTTGTAATGTTTATCATTGTTAAGCTCTATTTTAATGGCATCAGCAGTCACGGGTAATACACCGCCACCAGTGCCCCAGCACTTTTCAACTTTATGAATGTCGGCTAAGTCGATTTCGTAAGGGCCCATTTCAAAAATCTTATTCGACGCTTCGAAACACAAACGTGTTGCAGTCAGTGATAGCTGGCCATCACCGCTAAAAGCACCACTTTGCACTGTCGCAAATGTGGATTTGATAATTGTTTCATGACCAAAATCTATCGCGCTCATTTGCCACTCCATATTATTTAGCTATTATCACCACTAAACCAACTTGAATAATTTAATCAGTGCGTTAACGTTATAAGTATAGCTTCCTCCAGCTGAACAGCCATTGAATGAGAAAATAATGAAATATATCCCGTCGTTTAGCTATACAAAATCGCTATTACTGGTAATGATTATCGGACTAACAGGCTGTATAACGACCCCAACCCCTCAAACTGAAGCTATTGCGATTTTATGGTCTGAACAAGGGGATATGGACGTTTGCGAATTAAAAGGAACCTTAGTGGGATCCCAAGGCCATTGGTATGATTACTTATTTATTTCAAATAAAGATCTCACCCAAGGTGCGCTTAATCAGTTACGAAATGAAGCCATCACACTCGGTGCGAATACTGTTTATCTATATAAGCCAAAAGCATTTGCCACATCAGTGACTTTTGTAGCAAATGCTTATGACTGTCCTAATTAGTTTTCGTTAACAAATACAGACCTTACTAAGCCCTAATTTAGCCGCTATGGTTAAGCGTCATATTTACAGCTCCATGCAGTTAGCATAGTAAGTCACTGTCGCAGGCCAATCAGAGAACACACCAATCACACCAACGTCTTTGGCTAACACGTCCAGTAGTTCAAATGCATCGCCTTCATTATCAATCGCATCCGTGATTGACTGATAATACCAACCACCAGCACCGTCAGATAACACGCCTGAACGCTCAAGTGTCCAAGTGATGATATCTAATCCAGCAGCTTTAGCGGCTAATGCATAGGCAGATGGCACAATGTTATTGTCAGCATCTAATGACACCAAAACCCATAATGGCGGAGCAACAATCTTGACTCCATCATTAGCAAGCTCATCCATAGTCGGTGACCAAGTCATGTTATTTTGCGGGTCAAAATCAGCAAGGTCATAGCGATCATCAAGATATACTGCTTGATCGGCAAAATCTGGCGTATTCGCAATCCAATATTTCACATCTTCAAGGTTAAATGATTGCGGATACACTAATGCAGGGCTAACTCCAGCGGCAACGTACTCATCTAGCATTTTTTGAGCATAATCTTGCTGGCTAAAACCATCAAACGGCATGGTTACACTTGCAGATTTAAGTTCAGGCGTCATCTGCACGCCTGCTGTTTTAAATAGCTCAATGCTTTCTGCATGAGTCATTAATGTGCCATGGTACGAGTATAAGTCTGTTCGCCAATTCGCAGTGCCATCCATAAACGCTTCCACTGTTGTTGCTGCTGGATTGGCACCATCCATTTTCCCTTTTAAGGTTTTAAACTCCGCCAAGGTAATATCACTGGTACAACATTGGGCTGTTGCCATCACACCATTTACCAGATCGGCAGGACTGAAAGGAACGGAGCATTTTGCGGCCAGTTCTGGAATCGCTAAGATATTAGTTGTAGTGGCTAAATCACATTGCGAATGACGACAGACTAGCTCTTTATCTTGTGTAAAAGTGACATCACATTCTACGATACCAGCGCCAGAATCAATTGCCGCTTGATATGACTCTTTAGTATGTTCAGGAAATTGCATCGCAGCGCCGCGATGACCGATAGAAAAATCATGACGATACATGGTTTTATTCGAGCATTGAGCAAGCTGTGTTTTTAAATCGCTGTCTTGCATTTGTCCGACTAGATATGACGGCCTAGGTCCAACGCTGACGACAATGGGTTCCGCTATGACTTGCTGTTCGTCTGTAGCAGACGTATTCGTATCATTATCATCATTACAACCTGTTATAAGTAGCAGGCTTATCAACAAACTTGTTAGCACATGCAAGTGCATCCCTTCCTTAATCATTTTTAGCTCCATCTTCTGACAACTTAATATCGATATGAATGACAAACTCAGTCGATGACTGAATCAACAATCGCTTAAGCTAAAGATGAAGTGTGACCATAAAATCAATGAAATATGACAATATTAGTTTTTATCAATATAAACATTTTTGTTTAAGGTGACGTTTTAGACTAACTGTAATAATGTATTAGCTTAAAAATAATACTGCTGCTCCATTTCATTTGTAGGAAGAGAAATGATTACTCACGAACCTAACCCACTCTACGTTGCTGCGCCAGAGCGCTATAGCAAGATGACATACTCAGCTTGTGGTCGTAGCGGTATCCGCTTGCCACAATTGTCGTTAGGGTTATGGCAAAACTTCGGCGCTAATGACTCACAAAGTAACGCCCGTCATATGCTTAATACTGCATTTGATCATGGTATAACTCACTTTGATCTTGCCAATAACTATGGCCCTCATTATGGTGCTGCCGAGTCATGTTTTGGCAGCATTTACCAACAAGATTTTAAGCATTATCGTGATGAATTATTAATATCGAGTAAAGCAGGATATGACATGTGGCCAGGGCCATATGGTGTAGGAGGATCTCGTAAGTATTTAATTTCCAGCTGTGATCAAAGCCTTAAACGCACAGGATTAGATTACTTTGACATCTTTTATCACCACTGTATGGATCCTGACACCCCCTTAGAAGAAACCATGCAAGCGCTTGACTATATCGTCCGTTCAGGGCGTGCTTTGTATGTGGGGATATCTAACTACCAACCCCAACAAACTCAACAAGCAATTGAGATATTAAGGCAACTTGGCACGCCATTATTAATCCACCAGCCTCGATATAACCTGTTTGATCGTTGGATTGAAAATGGTCTGACTGACGTACTTAAAAGTGAAGGCGTCGGTTCAATCGTATTCTCACCATTAGCTCAGGGCGTATTAACCAATAAGTATTTAAATGGGATCCCTAAAAACTCAAGAGCAGCACTTGAGCATCAAGTTTACTTGGCAGATAAAGACCTTACACCGGCTAAATTATCCAAAGTATCGGCATTAAATACATTGGCAGAAAATCGTCAGCAATCGTTAGCCCAAATGGCCATAGCTTGGACCTTACATAATGATGCGGTAACAAGCTGTCTTATTGGCGCGAGTCGTCCAGCACAAATTGTTGACTCGGTAAATGCACTCAACAACCTCCATTTTACCCCACAAGAAATCACCACCATCAACCACATCCTAAAGGAATAGGAATCACTATGTATCAGTTTATATCGCAAGCTACACTCAACAAATTAGGAGTTAATGCCTTAAAAATGACAACGCTAATAGCTATGGTTTCGCTGGCATTAATTAATCCCGTTGCGGCTGAGATAGATCCAACCCAGCTAGATGATATTAAAGCAATTAAAATTAATAATACGCAAGTTATCACTGCCGGATTACCTAAGGCTGAGGAATTTGAAACCTTGCAACAAGCGGGAGTAGAAGTTGTCATCAATTTGATCCCTAAGAATAATCCCAATTATTTAGCGCAAGAATCTCAATTGGTCACAGATCTAGGAATGAAGTACGAAAATATTGAAGTAGACTGGCAACAGCCCACCATCGAGGATGTTGAACAATTCTTTACGGTGATGGACAGTCATAACGATAAATCTATTTTAGTGCACTGTGCAGCAAATTACCGCGCATCAGCATTCTATTACTTGTATCTTGCCACACAAGGTATCGATGTATCAGGGCAAGTGTTAGACGACACCCTATCTCCTTGGGGAGACTTACAACAAAGCTTTGTCAAATACCCTCAGTGGCAACAACTGATTGAAGATGTAAAACACAAGTACAGCCCACAATAACCCGTACTCGAACACAAAGTGGCTAGATGTAGTATTAACAGCCGTTACAGCCACTTTGTTTTGCATTCAATGACATCGATAATGCTTTACATGAACTGCAACTAAGATGCTTTTTAAAATTTGCTTCAAAAAAATCTGCCGTGCGAGTTTCAAGACAAGTAAATAGCTCATGATTCAGTGGCGTTTTCCATTGATATTGCGCCATTAATCTCGATAAATGTCGATAACAGGTTGTGGATTGATCGGACAGAAACTCAGGTGAAATCAGTTTACTTTCAAATTGTGTCAATGACCCCGTCAAATAAAATGCAATGCCTTGAACCAACTCTTTGGCTTGCAAAGGAGTAGCAACTAACTCGCCATTATCAATCGCCAGTTGAACCGCATCAGCCATCCATTGCCAAAATGAATTAATCCGTTGTTTAAACAATTTAACCTTTTCATCACTGGCCAGTTTCCAAATCATCGCATTAACCGACACAGAGCGTAAGGTAAAAAAGCTGCGGCTTCTTTTAATGGTCTCGAAGGTAAATAATATCGGCATGAGCAATCTTTCTTGCCCCGTCAGTTCTGGGTTCTTCTGTACAAATAATGGCATATAATTGGATGTTGCACTGCGCAAAAACAAGCACACTAATACATCTTCTTTACGCTCAAATAACTTATACAGTGTCCCTGTTGAGCAGCCTACGTCCTTAGCAATTTGTGAAAACTTAAATGACACTATACCTTGAGATTCGATCAATAATTCTGCGACATCTAAAATTTGATCACATCGTAATTGAGTCAAGGTTTCTGAAGGACATTTCATAATAAATACCTAATATTTGAATATCGCAATTATCATCTTTACTACACTTTATAGGTATAAACTCAGTAGATAATCGGGATTCACTTCACGCTGATGGGCCGGTTTTATTAGGCTTTGTGATTCAGTTCATAACTTAACTGACTTTTGATATCTCCCTCTAAAGTTCGCCCGCTAAATAGGGCTGATAAGCCAGCAGCTCATGAACAATGTTCTTGAGCCAGTTCACGAATAATATTGCCCCCCCAAAAAAAGCGTGATGCCATTCAAATTTGGCCTAGTTCAATTTGTTTATCTTAATCGCATCTAAATGCGAGGAAAGATAAATGCACAACAGACGTAACTTTTTGAAATTAAGTGCAGGCGCAGCAATCGGCAGCCTGACAGCAGCGATGCCAGCAAGTGCACAGCAACGCCAATGCAATGAAATTAACTGGGATGAGTCAGTAGATGTACTCGTCGTCGGCTCTGGTTTTGCTGGTCTATCAGCAGCGATTAATGCAAAAAGACAACAAGTCGGCAGCGTACTTGTACTCGAAAAAATGCAAGTTATTGGTGGTAACTCAGCCATTAATGGTGGCTGGTTAGCAATTCCTAAAAACCCAATCCAATTAGCACAAGGCATTAACGATGACTCACCAGAAGAGTTAGTCAACGACCAAATCATCTCAGGTCGCGGCATGCAAAACGTTGAAATGCTAAAAGTGATCGCCGATCGTGCTCTTGATTCTTACGATTTATGTATCGAAACGGGCGTTAAATTCCGTGAAGGATTTAATATCCAAGTGGGCGGACATAACAAAGCCCGTGCGATTAGAACCCAGCATGGTACAGGCGGTGATATCACCACTAAGTTGTTTGAGGCAGGTAAAAAAGAAGGCGTTGAATACCGCTTACAACACTACATCGAAGATTTCATTATGGACGATCAAGAAATTGTAGGCGTTAAGGTAAGAAAAAATTATCGCTTCCCAGATCTCAATACTGGAACAACAATCTATATCAAAGCCAACAAAGCCGTTATTCTCGCGCACGGTGGATTTGCCCAAAACATGAAACTGCGTGAAGCAGTCGATCCTTCACTTGATCCAACACTCGATTGTACTAATGCCCATGGCGCGACAGGCGAAGTCACGTTAACCGCTATGGCCAATGGTGCGCTACCCGTGCATATGAATCTTATTCAAACAGGTCATTGGGGTTCTCCTGATGAGGGGGGGTTCGGCTGGTCAAATGCCCTGTTGTCGATTGGTTGGCATCAAGGCGCAGCAATCAGTGTGCTAAATGGTAAACGCTTTATGGACGAGCGTGCTGACCGTAAAACGTGTTCAGAAGCCATTATGAAAAATCGTTATGCAGACAACAGTCCAGCCTACCCGATTGTATTGTTTAACTACGAAAACTACGCCGAAGATGACCGTGTAGTGCGTTCACTACGCGACAAAATGGCATGGAAACTCGACACACTTGATGACGTTGCTAAGCAATTTAATATTCCTGCAGCGGAATTGAAAAAGACAATAAAAGAATACAACCAGCATGTTACTGACAGAAAAGATCCTTTGTTTAACCGCAAAATGGATACCGCTGAAGTACTGACTGGTCCATTTGTTGTCTCACGAATTTGGCCAAAAGTGCATTACTGCATGGGCGGATTAAAAACAGATTTAGGTGGCCGCGTGATAGATGGCCGCACTATGGAACCTATCAGAAAAATGTATGCCATCGGTGAAGCCACTGGCGGTATTCATGGTGAAGCCCGCTTGAGCTCAACGTCATGTCTTGAGTGCTTAGCGATGGGCATCATCGTTTCTGAAACCATTAAATCTGATCTGTAGGCTGAATCACCATGAAAAAATTATTATTACTCGCTTTTGTATCGTCAGCGTTTTTAGCCACCGCCCATGCGGGAGAGCTTTATACCGTCAAAGGGAAAACCCAAGGCAGAGTGAACCATGAAATGTTGTACCAAGATGGCTGTAATACCTGTCATCAAGGTTCACCAAAAGCGAATACCACAGATGCGGCCTGTGTGGATTGCCACGGCACTGTTGAAACAATTGAAATTGATGAGTCAATTTTGGCAGTACCTGAAGCGCATCCGCATAAATCTTTACATTACAACGAAGGGGCAAGCTGTTTAGCCTGCCATAGCGAGCACACTAAAAAAGCACCGATTTGTGCTGATTGTCATCGCACTTGGTTTGAAGAAATGTAAATAAAAAATATAAAAAATTTACGTATATAAAGGGAAATGAGAATGAAAAAAACCGCCAAGTTTATGTTGTCGATGGTGGCCACAGCAGTAGCAATGTCTTCTGTAAATGTCATGGCTGAAGAGCAAGAAGACGGTATTAACATCGGAGGTGCTGTGCGCGTTAATTACGCTTACAGAGACTACGATGAATCAAATAAAGACAAGTTAGGTGAACTTGATTTTGATATGGCTGCAATTAAGTTTGATGGTAAAAAAGGGGATTGGGGCTTAGCCGCTGAATACCGTTTTACATCAGGTAGCAACTACATCAAATACGGTTACGGCTTTTATGATATTGACCCAAATTGGCAACTGCAGTTTGGTATCAACAAAGTGCCTTTTGGTAACCCAGAGTTTATCTCTAACAGCTGGTGGTTTGGCCTACCATACTACCTAGGTTTTGAAGACAACCATGATGTGGGTATTAAAGCGTCTTACGACAATAATGGCTGGAATACTGATATCGCGTTCTACAAAAACCCAGTTTATAGCGCAACTGAAAACAAACGTTATTCAGCTTCGTTATTCAGTGGCGAAATTAATGGCACTGAATACCATAACGAAGAAACTAACGGTTTTAACTTCAGACAAACCTATACCGCAGAGTACGAAGGTGGTTCGACAACATTTGGCGGTTCAGCTCAATATGGTCAAATCTATAACAGTGAAACAGGCAACATGGGCGACCGTTATGCTGTAGCACTGCATTTAGACAGCACCTATAAAGGATGGAACCTACAGTTACAAGCCATGCAATACGAGTATGACGCTGCCGATTCGGCTGATGACAATAAAATCGGTATCGCAGTGGTTAGCTGGCAATACGAAATTGCCTCAAAAGGCCAAGCATACAGCGCTAACATAGCTAAAACTTTCGCCACTGACTTTGGTAGCGTGAAGTGTTACAACGACTTCGGTTTAATGACCCCTGACGTTGCTGACGACAGCTATGACAACAGCATGCAAAACGTGACAGGTTGTGCTATCGCAGCTGGAGCCACCTACACTATGGTTGACTTCATCTTAGGTAAAAACATGACCTTCTCAACGGCAAATAATGACCATGTTGGTTTACCAGAAATCGGAGATGACTGGGACAAACGTATCAACATTAACTTTGGTTATTACTTCTAAGTCATGACTTCTGGCCATTAACGCCAGCGTAACGACAATATACTGAGTATCAGCAAAACACTTTCATACTCCCACGTTTTGCTGGTGCTCTTTCTATTAACCAACCGTTTTGAGTGACCACTTGTTGTCATCACTTTTTACTGGGCTCATTTCGTTCCAACACGCTAACTATGAATAAACGGATTATTGTCACACCTTTGTGTGCCTGTTTAGCTTTTTGCGCACCATTTTCAGAGGCAATGGAAGTTGAACTGGGTGGTTTTCTTAAAATGAATGCACGCCATGTTAACGGTGATATTGCGTTCCAAGACAGCTGGACCGGAGGCGGCTCGGTATCTGAATCAACTCAACGCACACAATTTAGCGCCCAAGAAAGTCGCTTAAACCTTGGCGTGTCGTCTAATGATGTTCGTGGCTTTATTGAGATTGACTTCGTAGGCTCATCTCAAGGTAATGCCATTATCTCTAACTCATACAGCCCGAGATTAAGGCATGCTTTTATTGAATACCAAGATGTCGTTGCAGGACAAACTTGGTCGACACTAGTCAATACGACAGCTTTTGCAGAAACCGCAGATCTTGGTGGCCCACTCGTTGGTCAAGCCATGGTGCGCCAGGCTTTAGTACGTTATACCTTTAATAATTGGCAGTTTGCACTTGAAAACCCTTATACCTATGGCACTAATCCAGGTTCATCGCTTAATGAACAGCCAGACTGGATTGACACTCGCAATGATTATGTACCTGATTTTATTGTGCGTTATAACACGAAAGGCGATTGGGGTAATGTTTCAGCCTCTGGTGTTATTCGCTACTTAGACCCAGATCAGACCCAGCAAGTCAGCACTGGAATGTCAGTTGCAGGCAAACTGCGTACATTCGGCAAAAACGATTTACGTATTCAATTGCACTATGGCAACTTAGGCCGCTATGTGGGTACCGATGCTGCAAAAGACATAATCGAAGGCGAATTAGAAACCACCTTGTCAGCCATGGCAGCTTATCGTCACTTTTGGGATCACAACTGGCGCACTAGCCTGTTTATCGGTCATACCGCTACCGAAGTACAACGCAGCAGACGGACCCATGTGGGCGTGAATTTATTCACTAACCTAACACCCGAACTCAGTGTCGGTGTCGAGGTGGGCCAATATGCCATCAATGACAAAGCTAGGTTAGAAAGCACTGAGCTTGTTGAAAACGGTCAATCGCAATACTTGCAGCTCAGTATGCAATTTTCTTTTCAATAATGATTAAGTCTTGCTGCAATTAACAAAATAATAAAAGCATTAACGTGTGTTTTTATTATTTGTAAACATAAAACCCAATTAAATAGATTATTTGAAGATATTCTCAATTAATAAAAAATCGCGATAGCTGTCACGAATAAAATTGTCACTGAAAAAGGTACGTGATCTATTTCACCTTTAATTTACCTTTTTGTATTTATAGTAAAAACATATTAATAAAAAACGAATTTAACATTCAAATATCACAGTTCTAAATAGGATTAACAATGAAATTAAAGATGATTTTTGGTATTGCTGCGCTAGCATCAACAGCTGCTGTTGCACAAGGTCCTCAATGTAACCATGCACAGCTCCCTTACCAACAAATGACACCAGTCCCATTTGACAGCAGTGTGCATGCACCACAAGACACGATGCCAGTGCAATGTAGTAACCCAGAAATTGAAGCATACATTGCCGATTGGGAAGCGGGTAAAATTGACTTTAATACTATTCAAGCAAATGACAGCATCGCTAAAGATCAACGTTTTTGTAAAACATTGGATGATGAAGGTAACGTACTTGAAGCAAAAAACTGCGACGTAGCGAACTCTCCAGTGGGTTACATCTGGAAAGATCTAGCAGACTCGCCAATGGTTATTGGTATTACTAATGGTGGTAAATCTGATCATGAGCCTCACTTCCACGGACAACCTGAATGTTACTACGTGGTCAACGGCGGCAGTAAAACATTAGCTCAAAATACGTTCCAACCATTAAAGAAAGGACAGTACTTTTATATTCCGGGTAATGCCATCCATAACACTCCAATCCTTGATGATGAAGGGCTTGGTGTATTCTACTGGTACCCAAACAATGCTAACTTTAATGGTTTCAAATATTACTGGCGTCGTGATGTGAAAAACCTTCACGCTGCAGAGGAAGCATTTGATCGTGTTGATGAAATTCGTAAGCGCGATCTTAACTTAGGCCCATATGGCACTAACGAAGCATTCTTTAAAAAATAATTAAATCGTCAATATAAAATAGGCCAGCTTATATATCCTAAGTTGGTCTATTATTTATATTTGGCCGTTACATTCTCTTATATAAAACTCGTTCAACAACTTGTCCCCAAAATAATATCTCACAGTCTTAAAACCAAGCGCCTTAAATATAAATTCAACAAGGATTAACTTTACCCCTTGTTATTAAATAAAAGCATTCAGCTCTAAAATTCAAGTCGCTGTAATCACTATTAATAATATACTCACTAGCAATTGGTTATATCAGCTAATCCATTTTTTTAATCAGTAAACTCCCATTGACTCGCCACCACTTTCATCTTGAAGTAGAACCCCTTTAGCGCATTTGCTAGAATCCCTCGATTATTGATGGCAACTGTATCGGCTGCCTGACTTTGCGGCTATGTATAACTCAAAAGCTTACTAAGGGCTAGTGTTATGACTATGCTAGAAAAGCAGCAAAGTTTTATTATTCAAAGGCAGGCTATGACCGTACTTCTAATGACCCCACCCATGACTCAGCTAAATACGCCTTATCCAGCGACGGCCTATTTAACCGGGTTCCTTCGCTCTCAGGGCTATGAAGCGGTGCAACGAGATCCTGCCATTGAGCTGTTTTTAGAAATGATGACCGCCCCTGCGCTGGAAATTATTCGTCAACATGTAGAAGCAAATTTCGAGCATTTTGAAGACGATGAACTCCCACCTGCAGTACATGCATTTTTAGCAGAATTTGAACGTTATCATCAGTGTGTTGAAGCTGCGATCCGTTTTTTACAAGGCAAAGATCCTAGTTTAGCGCTACGGATCAACTCACGACGATTTTTACCTGAAGGCCCAGCTTTTGATGCCATTGCGCAGATGGAAGCCGTTTCTGGCGATGTTCTCCAAGCAGCCTTCGGTAACTTAGGCGTACAAGATAAAGCCAAGTATTTAGCCACGTTATTTATAAATGATCTTTCCAATGTCATTACTCAAGGGGTTGATCCTTACTTTGAAGTCAGCCGCTATGGCGAGCAACTTGCTGCAGCGAATCCAAGCTTTGATAACCTCTACGACACCTTAATGGATGAGCCCACTTTCAGCTCAGAGATTCTAGAACAACTGGTTGAGCATTATCTTGAAGATACTCAGCCAAGTGTGGTTGCATTAACGGTGCCTTTTCCAGGCAATATGCTTGGCGCACTGCGTATTGCGCAAACCTGTAAAGCCATTAACCCTGAGTTACCAGTCGTACTTGGTGGCGGCTTTATTAATACAGAGCTACGTGCTCTGAAAGATCCTCGTGTATTTGAATTTGTAGATTTTATTTGTCTTGATGATGGCGAGCGCCCTTTTCTGACCTTACTTGAATATTTTCAAGGTCAGCGAGAAGTCGACGATTTAGTCCGAACGTATTTTCTCGCAGAAGATGAGCATGGTCATCCGTATGTGCATTTTAACGAAAATACTGCCTTGCACGATATTCCACAAGTCGATGTGGGCGCGCCAATTTATGATGGCCTCCCCTTAGATGAATACTTGTCATTGTGCGAAATGCTTAATCCGATGCACCGAATTTGGAGTGATGGACGTTGGAACAAGTTAACCATTGCCCACGGTTGCTACTGGCGTAAATGTAGTTTTTGCGATGTTAGTCTCGACTACATCGATCGCTACGATACTGCAGGCGCTGATATTTTAGTGGATCGCATCGAACAGTTAATTGAAGAAACAGGCCAAACAGGATTTCACTTTGTTGATGAAGCCCTGCCACCAAAAACCTTATTTGCATTTGCCAAACGCCTTATTGAGCGAAATGTAGTGATCAGTTGGTGGGGTAATATTCGTTTTGAAAGAACCTTTAGCCAAGCTCGCTGCCAATTACTTGCCGACTCTGGTTGTATTGCTGTGAGCGGCGGCTTAGAGGTAGCATCAGACAGACTACTAAAACTCATGAAGAAAGGTGTCAGTGTTGAACGAGTTGCACAAGTCACGAAAGCATTTAGCGATGCAGGCATTATGGTGCACGCCTATCTCATGTATGGCTTTCCTACACAAACCGAACAAGAAACCGTTGATTCGCTCGAAATGGTTCGTCAAATGATGGCTCAAGGTTGTTTTCAATCGGCGTACTGGCATCGTTTTGTCGCAACAGTCCACAGCCCTATAGGTATGAACCCAGACCAATTTGGAATTACATTGGCCGAACGGCCTGAAATTTTGTTTGCCGAAAATGATGTCGAGTTTACAGACCCAACCAATACCGATCATGAAATGCTAGGTGAAGGCTTACGAAAGGCTATTTACAACTACATGCATGGTATTGGTTTTGATCAGCCAATGAGTTTTTGGTTTGATCAACCTGTGGCAAAAACTCAAATGAAAAAAGATTTAATATCAAAGGCTATCAGTAACTTTATTGACAGCAACCAAGCTTAACTGCTGCTAAAGCGCAGTTAATTTACCAAAGCTAACAATAAAAATGGCCACTTTCTTGTTCCAGAAGAAAGTGGCCTCGCGCATTGATAAAAGTAAAAGGATGAAGTAATACCGTTAACAATTGCACTGGTCTTACATTTGTCTTAAATAAACGTGTTCGGCATAACCAATTTAACTTGTTCCAGAAGTCATATTGCACCTCACACTATGTACACAGCTATTGGCATTTAAAGGATGAGTAAAAATGCCAATAGCCCGTACTTGGTTTACCTTGCTAATTACCCATTAATACTCGTAATTAAACTGTAAGGTAAATTCTGTTCCTGGCTCTTTTGCATATACCACCACATCTTGCTGGTCGTACTCTGTTGTTTCACCAAGGATATTCTTCACTTTAAATTTCACTCCAAAACTTTCTGTAGGTAAGAAGCTGTAAGTAAAATCTAAGCTGTGGAAAGGTTGCTCGTAGACATCATCTAATCCACCACGACCACCGTAGGCAATACGCTCTCCAAATACGTTATAAACCAGTGTGGCACTGTGAGATTCATCAGGAGAATCAAAGCTTAATTGCATGTTAGCAACCCACTCTGAATGGCCTGTCATACGGCGCTTATTGTTGGTTGGGTCAATTTCACCATTACCTAGAATTTCAATTTCTGAATCACTTAAGGTCACGTTACCAGCCACAAAGAAGTCTTCCCAGAATCCACCTTCACGACCAATAAAGCCAAGGTCATGTAAGAACTCTGTTTCAATACCGTATATGACACCCGATTCTGCGTTATAAAACTTAAGCTGACGACCCGCTTCTGAAATGCGTTGAATCGCTTCAATCGGCGCATCAACGTCTTTATAGAAACCACCAACACTTAAGTTAGCACCGTCATCTGAGTAGTATTCCCAACGTAAATCTAAGTTGTAGATATCTGAACTTTCTAGCTCTGGGTTACCAAAGAAATCGAATCCAGTCACTGGATCTTGGAATCGAACTGGCGCCACTTCACGTAAATCAGGACGAACTAATGTTTTACTCGCCCCGAGACGCCACTGGCTTTGATCTGATGACTTCCACGTTAACGACATCGACGGGAACCATCCATCTTCTGCTATCGCATAATCTTCAATGTCATAACGACCGCTTTCATCAGAGATTTCGCCATCTGGAGTTAATGGTAGAGTGACACGACGGAAGTCTTCATAACGCACACCCGCAACAAAGCGCCATACATCATCAAAATCAAAATCAAAGTTAACGAAACCAGCATCAATCATTTCTGCTGCTACGTAGTCTTCGGTATCGGTCGATGCGTCTTTTAATTCTAAATCTAATGCATCGTTAGCGATGTTTTCATCTGAGAAAATCTTGTCAAAATCACTCGATAAAATGTCGCCATTAGGATCTGTTGGGCTTAAGCCCACATCGAAACCTAAACGGGTCGCATAGCTTTCACGAGTACGTTCAAAGTATTCGTAACCACCGCTAATTTTAAGGATATTTGCATCACCAAATTCAATCGGCAATGCTAAGTCGATTTTGTAATTTTCAGTATTATCATCAAGACGACTATAGACATACTTTGGCGCATCTTGTGTATTCAAGTTACGACTTGTCATGTTGTTAGCATCGTCAAAAACAACGTTGTAAGTGTAAGACAGCTCGTTAGGTGCATAACGCTTTGAGCTGGCATTGGAATACATCCAATTGGCTTCTAAATCCCACAGGTACTCAAAGAAGTGCGTCCCTTTAATTTGATTACTGATAAGGTTACGCTCTTCATAAGACACATCATAAACCTGCAGTGCGTTAGGCTCTGAAATGGTATCGATGGTTTCTTCGATGGCCACTGACACGTCATCTGAGGTATCACGTAAGTAAGTTGAGAAGGTTTCAATTTTATGGTCGTAGCCAATTTCTAAACCTAAATTCAACATGCCTGACATCTGCACAATTGAGTCAGTTCCCATCACATCTTTAGCGTTTTCGATTTGAACGTTATCAGCATCACCCGCTAGTTCAACTTCGGTTTTGGTGTAGTTTTCTGCTTGTTCTTTATAAGACACAGCTGTCATGGCACCAAAAATAATATCGTCAGTGATATCCCAGCGATCACCAATGGCGATGTTTCCGCGTAACCCAGGATCTGTACCTTCGGTGTATACCGTCATATCACGGTACATATCACTGGCTAAACCACGGTTAATCGCTTGCGCTTCAGGAAAGGTAACGGTGCCATTTGAGCCGGTCACGATATCAATTGGACTAATGCCGCCATACATATTAGTGACATCATTAATGCTATTTGGCATGGCGCGTGTGCCGTCGTCTTGACCCAACCAATCATCGCCGCCACCGTTATAGGTATATGTGTCATCTGAATCATTAGTGTTGTAACGACCACCGATTGATGCTTTGAAGAAAAAGT
Source organism: Shewanella sp. 10N.286.52.A9 (assembly GCF_041468985.1). Lineage (NCBI taxonomy): Bacteria > Pseudomonadati > Pseudomonadota > Gammaproteobacteria > Alteromonadales > Shewanellaceae > Shewanella > Shewanella sp. 10N.286.52.A9. The sequence continues at coordinate 38,830 of NZ_JBFRJQ010000002.1, forward strand.
CAGCCGGGATAGATTTAGTTCGAATATCAACATGTCCACCACCAAAAGCAGCTGGCGTACTTGCGGTACTCGCTTTTTGAACCGACAGTGATTCAATAATCGACGCTGGGAACATATCCAGCGGAACTACGTTACGAGTAGGGTCTGGTGATGGTACAACCGCACCATTTAAAGAAGTACTTGAATAGCGTTCACCTAAACCACGTACATAAATAAACTTGCCATCTTTTAGGGTTAATCCTGTTACACGACGAAGCGCCGCTGCGGCGTCACTGTCACCAGTACGGGAAATTTGTTCAGATCCCATGATGTCCACAACCGTTGGCTGTTCACGGCGTTCTTCAACAGCAGCTGACGCAGAGGTACGTAAACGACCAGTAACAGCAATAACTTCAATTGGGAAATCTTCACCTGCATCAACTTCAGGTGTTTCTTCCGAGTAAGCAGGCAATGTTGTAAAAAGTGAAGCTGCTGAAATAGCAGTTACAACAGCTAGGCTTAGCTTGTTAGCGATAAAACTCGGCTTGGTTTTCATAGCGTTTTTCAATCCTGTCCACAGTTCAGGTAGCGCCATCTCGATATCGCTTTGACTCTTATGTCTACGGTATCAATGGCAGATAAGAAACTTATTAATTCATTGGTCAAACTTTAAAAAGCGCTCAGTAATTGAGTCTTACTGAGCGCTTATGCAACATCAGGGAGGTGCTCCCTGATGTTTAGGGCTTAGCAAGTAACCTCTTTAGTTACTTGATAAATGCCCAACCTTCACGCCAGTCAGTTTGACCGTCGAATGCACCGATGTAGTCAGTTGATTCGAAGAAGCTGTCTTCAGTACTCATATCCAAACCAGTACCCAGTAATACAGTGTCAGTACCTGCTGGCATGCCATCTGTTAATGTTACTGCTTGTGCTGAGTTACCCGTTTGAGCAAGGAACCATGCTTCTGTATCAACAGCATCCGTTGTGGCTGCATTATCAGAGCTGTACTTGAATGGCTCGTTACAATCGATAACTGAGTGAGAAATCATTAATGACCCATCGTTAACATTGTCCACAAGACCTGCATAAGTCCCATCTAGCTCTAGACACTCTCCCGACTCAGTATCAGAGGTTGACCCTTTACGACCTTGAATCAATAAGTTGTGAATTGAAGCTGCCGTTGCAACACGAAGGATAATGCCTTCACCTTTGTCGCCACTGGCATTTTCAATATCGGTACCAGGCAGAATCGTCACGTTAGAAATAGTAGGATTTGAAACTGGCGTATCGTCAGCGCCTTTGTGGCTATCGCCTTCAAAACCACGGTTAGCTTGACCATCTTCATGAGTGATATACACGTATTGTGCTTTACCCTGCCAGCCATTAGTCCAATCTAAGCTGTCATCGAAGTTGTCGGTTAGGTAAACATATTTAAGATTGACCGCACCACCCCAGAACTCGACACCATCATCGCCATTCGCATGAACTTGAATGTGGTCTACTTGCGTGCCACTGCCCACTGCTGCGAACGAGATGCCGTTCATTTCTTGGGTATCATTTACTTTAAAGCCAGCATACTTAACAACCACATAGCTAATTTGACCACTGTTATCTGTGTTGTCGTTACCGCCGTATGGGAAATCGCCAACTTCGAATGAAGCATCACAAGCATTTTTATCAGGACAAGTATTGGTTTCGCCGTTACCCAGTAACACTAAACCACCCCATTGACCACGCTCACCTTCAGCACCAGCAATCACATCTTGCTGTGAAGTCATCACGATTGGGTGTTCTGCACTGCCTTGCGCCATGATTTTTGAGCCACGGCTAATCGCAATGTAGCTGTTATCTGTAGCAAAAATTTGCGTACCAGCTTGAATGGCTAATGTTGCAGAATCAGTGTTATCACCACCTACAACGACCGCGCCACCATCCACTTTGTACATCACGTTTTGACCAGCAAGTAGCGTGGTATTTGAAGTGATATTGCCTTGAATTGAACACACTAAAGTGACACTAGCATCTTTATAAAGCCCAGCTACCACTTCTTCTGACGTTGTGCCAACAGGACAAGATGTTAATACTGGCAGTTCAGTCGGTGCAGGCGCAGCATCTTCGTGAATAGCTGTCGTCCAACCTGTAGTCCAGTCAGTTGTGCCATCGAAAGCACCAATGTACTGCGCATCAACTAAACGGTCATCCATATTAGCTAAATCTGCAGCGCCACCAGTCAGTGCGACTGATGATGAATTAGGCATATAACCTGATAAATCAGATGCACCAGCTAAGTTACCATCTTGCTCTAGGAACCATTGCTCAACATCAAGTGCTAACTCACGACCTTCATCCGCATCAGGTTTGGCATCTTTAAACGGCTCAACACAATCAATTAAGCTGTGTTGCATGTTTAAGTTACCCGCTTCAGCAGTGGTTACTGTGTTGTCATCGTTAACTTCTAAACATTCACCAGAATCAACATCACCTTTTACAAGCATGTTGTAAGCATCTACTGCTGTACCTTTACGGAATAAAATACCTTCAGCATCGTCACCGCCACTGTTAGTGCCGTTAGCCACTTGAATAGTAAAGTTAGCTAACGCAGGACGAGATTGTGGTTCTGCTTCTGCACTGCTGTTACTGTCAGCTTCAATACCACGGTTAGAGCCATTATCTTCTTGGCGAATATAAACGTGTTGTGCACTACCTTGCCAACCGTTAGTCCAATCCAACGAGTCATCAAAGTTTTCAGTTAACACTACGTGTGAAAGCGAAACGTTACCGCCCCAAAATTCAACACCATCATCGTTATTTTTATGAATTTGAATATGGTCAACTGTGGTGCCCGCACCGACTGCGGCAAAGCTGATACCATTCATTTCTTGTGTGTCGTTGATTTTAAAGCCACCAAACTCAACACGAACATACTGAATAACACCCGAGTTATCTTCTGTGTCATCGCCACCGTAACTGTGACTGCCAACTTCAAAAGCGGCATCACAACTTGTTAAATCAGGACAAGAGTTAACCGGTGCGTTACCAAGTAATACTAAACCGCCCCACTGACCCGCTTGGCCTTCTTGACCCAGTGCTGATTCCAATGATGTAAACACGATAGGCGCTTCAGCAGTACCTTCTGCCATAATTTTAGAGTCACGGCTAATCACTAGGTAAGACTCGCTTCCACCTACAATTTTAGTGCCCGCCATGACAGATAGCTCAACTGAATCAGCTTTATCACCACCAGCGATAACTGCGCCATCAAGCATCCAAACAACATCATTGCCTAGGATAATCTTGTCACCGTCTTGACCACCAACGTTAACCGTTGACGCCCCTGTTGAAGGAGCAAGTGTGCCAGATAATACCCAAACTTCTTTACCGTCGATTGCAGCAATTGTTGCACTCTTCTCAGCAAATCCACCGTAAGCCGCTTCTTGATCTGATACGTCAGGAGTCGTTGGCGTATCTGGAGTTGTTGGCGTTTCAGTGTCTGAACCTGTATCGATATTGATATCGCCACCACAACCTGCAAGTAATAAGGTTGCAGAAAGTGCAGCAGATACAGCGTTAAGTTTAAAAATGTTTTTCAGTTCCATTGTCATCTCCGAGGACGGAATTAAGCGTGTTAAGTAATTTGGCTGGTCGACAAATTAACCTGCAAAAATGACAAAAAGACTTCGCCTAAGTGACAACAAGATTTCAGAATAATGAAGGGAATATTAAAATTATTAAAAAACAATAACTTACACGGAGAAACATTTAATATTAATTAGTCACATATTTAACAAATATTTCACCAAGGTCACCAAAAGTAATTATTTAGGAGGGGGTGAGCAAACTATAATTGGACCAAAAAACCGAAAAACAGCAGGCTTTTTTAACTCTATTTACACGAAATATTGAAGCAATATGACAATAAAAAGTCACAGATTAGCAATCAAAATAGGGGAGGATTTACTATCCTAAATAGGTTAATTTAAGTTTTTCTTATGCATATTAGTCAATGTGTTTTACCATACAAGACATAAGTAAACCCTAATAAACAAGCTGTTAATTCACTTTAAAGGACAAAAGATGGCGATTAACTCAACCTCAGGCTCAATTAAACTCACAAGCACTAAAGGCTTTACGTTAATTGAATTAGTGATTGTTATCATTATTTTAGGGGTCCTCGCTGTTATTGCTGCACCTAAATTTATTAACCTTCAAAGTGATGCAAAAATCGCGACCGTACAAGGGGTAAAAGCCGCGATTCAGTCTTCACTTGATTTAGCCTATTCACGCGCTACTATTGATGGCGTCGAAAAAGATGACCGCAGTTTGATTGATTACAACGGCGAAGTAATAGAGATGAAACTGGGCTACCCAGAAGCCTTTGGCGAAAATGATGGCGGCGGGTTACCGCAAATGCTCGAAATCGGCTCTGAGATAGACTTTTGTTTTGGTAGTGGAAGTTGTACACCAAACGTAGAAGTAGGCTCGTCAAATGTGCGCTACGGCTATGATTTAGATGATGAGACAATTAACTGCCATGTACGTTATATTGAACCGACTGGCACTGGTGGCTCAGCAACGACCTACACATTAACGGTCGATATCACTGGCTGTTAACCATCAATGTGCTTATTAGGTATAAAAAATAGGTTTAGCCGTTCAAGCTAAACCTATTTTTTGTTAACTCACCCTATTAAACCGTAGCTTTACCTTGCGTTTTCCACTGCACAGCCAATAACCCCAGTACAACCGCCACACCAATAACGCCTGTGCCAAATGGATTAAACAACACCCAAGGGACAGTGGCGATTGCAACCAAGCGCTCAACCGTTGAAAGCGGACGTAAAAGGTAACCTTCAATTGATATCGCAATCGCGACAATAATGCTGGCAGTTTGAATGATCGCAAAAGTGAATGCCATCATGCCCGCATCAGGATTCAGTAAATCGGTATAGGCCATCATAATTGGGATAATGAACAAACCACCTGCCAACTTAAATGCCTCAACGGATGACTTCATAGGATTAGCATTGGCAACCCCTGCACCTGCAAATGCAGCCAGCGCAATCGGCGGAGTGACATTGGAGGTTTGCGATAACCAGAACACAATTAAGTGCGCAGTTAATAATGGCAAACCAAAGTCACCCAGCATAGGCACAGCCATGACTGCGAGGACAATATAAGCTGCAGTAACCGGTAAGCCCATCCCTAAAACCAGTGCCACAATACTGATAAGTCCCAGCGCGACCAACATATAACCGCCAGAAAAATCCATCACAAATTGGGTAAACTGTAAGCCAATCCCCGTCTGCCCTACCACACCAACAATGATGCCAGCAGCGCCACAAGCAACAGAAATGGGTAACGCTAATAGCGCACCATTTTTCATGCCTTCGATAAACTTCTTAATCCCAATACGGCTATGTTTTCGCAGTGCAGCAGTCACTAAAATCGCCGCACAACCCGCTACGCCAACCAGTAATGGTGAGAAGGCCATCATCAATAACACGGTGATAATCACCAATGGAATAAGATGATGAGCACCGTGTTTCATCACTTCAATCACTGCTTCTGTACGACTCGCCGCTTGAAGGTTTAACTTACATGCCATTAAGTGCACATAAAGTAAGGTGCAAAAGAAGTACAAAATTGCAGGCGCAATAGAGGCCAACATGATGTCGCTATAAGGCACCCCCGTAAACTGCGCCATGACAAAGGCACCTGCGCCCATAATCGGTGGCATTATTTGCCCACCGGTTGAAGCTGAGGCTTCAATCCCTGCCGACTGCTCTGGGGTATAACCTAACTTCTTCATCATCGGAATCGTCACAGCGCCCGTGGTCACCGTGTTTGCAATTGCCGATCCTGAAATAGAGCCAAGCCCAGCAGATGCCAATACTGCAGCTTTGGCTGGGCCGCCACGATACTTACCCGCAATTGAAAAGGCTAAGTCGATAAAGAATTTACCTGCGCCAGTGACTTCTAAAAAAGCACCAAACAATACAAAAATAAACACTGTTGTGGCCGCAATACCCAAGGCAGAGCCAAATACACCATTGGCTGAATATATTTGGAACTGAATCAACTCTTGCAGTGAATAAGCTTTGGTGGCCATTGCGCCAGGGAGTAAGTCGCCAAATGCGCTATAGGCTAAAAACATTCCTGCAATCAGCACCATCACCCACCCCACGGTACGCCGACAGCCTTCCAACAATAAAACCAGCAATGCACTGCCTGCTACTAAATCCACATTACCTAAACCATAAAGCATATGGTCGATATCGTTGTAGTCAAAAATGGACATTCTATAGCCAGCAAAGAGGGTGATACCACACAATGCAAGATCGAACACACGCCCCGCTAAATAGCCTTTTTTGCGGCGATTTTTAATCAGCGGATAATGTAAAAAAATCAGAATTAATACCCAGCACAAATGCACTGGTCGAAAATAAGTGGCCGATATGGTGGAGGTAATACCTTGCCAAATTTGAAATGAAGACAATAACACTGCGATGATAAGTGTTGTGTAGCCTATAACTTTAATGGTTTTTTCATAAGGAAGTGTGTTGGCAACATCAGGGTTATGGCCTGTTTGATGCGCATTATCCCCACTCACATATTGCTCGGCTTTTTTGCCTTGTTCTTGGGTCATATTTTTTCCTCTATGCCAAAGATTGCACCTAAGCACAATAAGTGACCTAAATATACAAAGGCAACCTTACGTTGCCTTTGTGTTCTTGCATTCACCTACAGGTGTTTTGTCGTGTAGAAAATCCAGCGTTCTACTTAATACTATCTAAATACTTTTGCGCACCAGGGTGTAATGGCACACCTTGTAAGCGGTCAGCATTTTCAGGGGTAGTCGCTTCAGCAACTTTAACCACTTTTTGTACTTCTGACATATTCTCAAAAGCAGCTTTAGTTAAGTTAAACGCCATCTCATCACTCATTTTGGCGCTAACCACAATCACATTCCATACACTTAATGTCGGCACAGCGCCCACATTGTTGTATACATCGGCAGGAATGGTGTAATTGCTATAAGCAGGGTTTTGCTTAATAAACGCTGCACTTTCTTCAGCAGAAACAGGAATAATATTAACCTTATGGGTTAATGCCACTTGAGTCACCGCACCAACACCTTGACCACCCACAATAAAGCCAGCATCAATTTGACCATTAGCTAATGCATTGGTTGTTTCTGAATAATTTAGGTACACAGCAGTGATGTCTTTTTTCACATCAATACCAATAGACTCAAGTAATGCAGCAGACGTTACCGCTGTGCCACTGGCAGGAGCGCCTAATGAAATACGTTTTCCTTTAAGATCGGCAAGCGAAGTGATGCCTGACTTTTCAAGACTAATGGCATGCACAAGGTTTGGATATAAGGCAAACAGTGTATTCACTGGCATTGCACTTCTGAACTTACCTTCGCCTTTATAAGCATCAAGGACAACATTGCCCATCGCGATACCGGCAATCATATCGCCACGTACCACTTTAATTGTGTTCTCAACTGATGCAGCTGTCACTTCAGCCTTAACGTTTACTTGTGGGACTTCATCTGACCACACTTTGGCTAACGCACCGCCAAATGGATAATAAATACCGCTTTGACCACCAGTACCAATTGAATAGTTCTCGGCTTTAACCGCAGTTGGCAATACTAGTAACAAAGACAGTATCAACGCACGATAAAACATAGCCTTCTCCTTCATTTTTATTAGACTTTACTTAACAAAGCCTTTAAATATTTATACATTTTTTTCGACTCGATAGTCTCTAAAGGGGTAGATAATGTCAAGGTATCGGAAGGTCGTAGAAATCAGAGTGTGACGGCACTAGAAGATATGAACAGTAACCCAACTAAAAAGTTGGGTTACTTTTTGAAGTCTAGAATCAAGAAACTACTTTTTGTGTTTTGCCTTATACAACCACAAATACATAGTCGGCAATACCAATAGCGTTAATGCTGTCGAGCTAAATAAACCGCCAATAATCACTATCGCTAACGGTTGCTGGATTTCACTGCCGACACCCGTTGACAGTAATATTGGGATGACTCCTAATGCTGAAGTTAATGCCGTCATCAACACTGGGCGCAATCGGCCGATAGTGCCTTCAAACACGCTGGTTTGCAGTGATTCAGATTGATTGTGTTCTTCTCGCCGCTGATTAATGGCATCCACCAGCACCACACCGTTAAGCACCGCCACGCCAAATAAAGTGATAAAGCCAATAGCGCTTGGCACTGACAAGTATGTCCCTGTAACGTAAAGCGCGACTACTCCGCCGATTAACGCTAAGGGCACATTCGCCATAATGAGTCCCACTTGTTTAAGTGAGCCGAATGAGAAAAACAATAACAAGGCGATTAATCCAATTGAAACCGGCACCACTAGCATCAGCTTGTGCTGCGCTCGTTGCTGGTTTTCATATTGCCCTCCCACAACCACGGTATAACCTGCTGGCAGCTGCGCCTTTGGCACAATGGCATAAATGTCATTTACAACCGAGCCCATATCACGGCCTGATACATTAGCTTGTACCACAACGCGGCGCTGCACATCATCACGACGAATATTCGGCGGCGCCATTTCTATACCGACCTTGGCCACATCACCTAAACGAACTTGAGCACCATTAGCGCCGAGCAAAATCAAATCTCGCAGCACATCTGGCGAACTGCGGAACTGCTCAGCTAATCGCACGTTAATATCATAGCGGGCATTACCATCAATCACTTGCCCTGCACTGACACCGCCAATACCTTGGCTTACCAAGCTCATCACTTGATCGACACTCAAGCCATATCGAGCCAGTTGATCGCGCATTGGCCTAATGACCAATTGTGCTTCGCCGCTGACTTGTTCAAGCGACACATCAACAGCGCCTTCAACCTCGCTAACCAACTCCGTTAATCGCTGACCTTTTTCAGATAATACCGCTAAGTCTGGGCCGAAGATTTTAATGGCTAATTGTGCTTTAACCCCTGAAAGTAATTCATCTACACGGGTGGCGATAGGCTGTGAAAAAGTGAATAACAAGCCAGGAAGTATGTTCAATTCATCTTCCATTAAATGCTGTAATTCATACCGATTATCAGCGCTTTGCCATTCATCAACTGGTTTTAAACCAATGTAGATTTCAATGTTACTCACAGGCTCAGGATCGCCACCAAGCTCTGGGGCGCCAATGCGGCTTAATGCATATTCCACCTCTGGAAAATCCATCAGTATTGCTTCGATTTTTGGGGCGATATCTAATGAGGTTTGTAAGCTTGCGGTTGGCGCTAAAGTCACTCGTAAGTTAATCGTGCCTTCTTCAAGTTCTGGCACAAACTCTGTGCCTAGCTTGGGCACTAGCATCATACTGACTATGAATAACGTCACAGCACTCACCATCACGATTGCGGGTTGCTTTATGGTGCTTGCAAGCAGCTGACGATAGACCCGCTCAATAGGCGCAAGTATTGGGCTGTGTTTGAGGCTGACGCCACGATTAAATAAAAACACAGCCATAGCAGGCACAGCAATCAGCGCGACGAATAAAGCTGACATCATCGCCAGAATAATACTCACCGCCATCGGCTGAAACATTTTTCCCTCAACGCCTTCTAAAGCAAATAAAGGCGCAAATACCACAATGATGATTGCGGTCGCAAAGAAGATGGGGCTACATACTTCTTTAGCCGCGATAATGACTTGGGTAACCGTCAGCGCTGTTTGTTGGGTAACAACAGCTTGGTTTCCATTTTCATGATGCTTTGCGTGTTGATCTTGAGTCTGCTTATTAGGAAAATGCTCAGTTAAACGCTTGAAAATGTTTTCAACCATCACCACTGAGCCATCAACTAACATCCCTATAGCCACCGCCAAGCCTCCCAGTGACATTAGGTTTGCTGACATACCGTAATAGGACATCACCATCAATGCCAACCCTATTGAAATAGGGATTGATAACAACACCAGTAATGTCGCCCGCAAATTCACCAAGAATAAAGCGAGAATAATGACGATGAACACAAATGCCATTAGTAAGGCATCGACAACCGTTGTGACAGCTTGCTTAACCAAGTCTGATTGATCGTAAAACACCTCAAATGAGACGCCTGTGGGCAGTGACTGCTCAATCAAACTCACCCGCTCGTTAATGTCATCAATCGTGGCCTTAGTATTTGCTCCCATTCGTTTTAAAATGACCCCGGCAACCACTTCGCCCATGGCATTAACTTCTGTTTTGCCATTCACAGGATTTAGTTCTTTACGGGTAAAGGTTACTGCGCCCACTCGAATTTCACGGCCATATTCAACTTGCGCAATATCAGCAACTCTAACTGGGGTGCCTGCCACCTCTGTTAATGGAATTTGTGCTATTGCCCTTAATCCCGCATCACCTGAAGGCAGTAACCCATAACCACGAACAACAAGCTGCTCCTGTCCTTGGGGCATAAACCAGCCACCAGCATTACGATTATTACTCTCCAGAGCCTCTGTCACTTGTGCCATTGTTAGGCGGTAACTGAGTAGCTTCTTGGGGTCGATGTTCACTTGGTATTGACGTACATCACCGCCAAATGACAACACATCGGTAACGCCGCCAACAGGCATTAAAATCAACTTCACTAAGTAATCATTGAAGCTACGAAGCTCTGCGGCATCAACGCCTGATTCAGGTGTTGCCCGCAAGATATATTGATAAATCTGCCCTAGCCCTGAGGTATTCGGCCCAATCTCAGGCACACCGACACCATCTGGGATCATCTCTTTAGCGGCTTGCAGCTGCTCAAACACTTGCTGGCGAGCAAAGTAAATATCTGTACCTTCAGCAAAAACCACTGTCACAATCGACAAGCCAGTACGTGACAACGAGCGAACTTCTGTGACGTCAGGCAAAGCATACATGGCAGATTCAACAGGGTAACTAATGAGCTTTTCTACCTCTTCTGCTGCTAAGCCTTCCGCCTCAGTATTCACAGTAACTTGCACATTCGTCACGTCAGGAAAAGCATCTAAATTCAGCTTTGGCAACATGAATACACTAGTAATAACAATAGCGAGCAACGCCAAACCCACTACAAATCGGTGTTTAACCGCTGTTTCGATTAATTTATATAACATGCTCAGCTCCTAGTGGTTGTGAATATCAAAACCTGCTTTTGCAAGTTCAGACGCCAACAAAAACGCACCACTGATCACCACACGAACGCGAGGCTCAATGCCCTTGACCATATTCATTCCACGCTGACTTTCAATCACTTCAACTTCAACTGCCTCAAACCCATCATCATCTTGAATAAACACTTGCCAATGACCATCGCTACTGCGGGTTAACGCTGAATCAGGCAACACGACACCCCCATCGAGACTATTTGGTAGATACAACTCCGCAAATTGTCCTGCATGTAAACCGTATTCACTATTATCGATGCTCACTAATACTTGCTCTGTGCGCGTCACCAAGTCCAATTCATGGGAACGGCCAATAATCGTCCCCTCAATGGATATCTCATTGACTCTGACTAATGCTTTATCGCCATTATTTATCCCCGCAGCCTGATGAGCAGAAAGCTGAGCTTCGACCCATAAGTGTGACTCGTCCGTTAACTGCATTAACGGGCTTCCACCAGCAGAAACCTGACCTATCATGGCCACATCTTGCTGCACCCGGCCATTGATCGGTGCCAATAATTGATAACGACCAATGGACTCAGGCTTGGTAATCAATTGATTGATTTGCAATGCCGTCATACTGAGCGCTTCTAGGTTGGCACGAGTCAGCTCAGCTTGTACTTTTGCCACTAATCGTCGACTTTCACTGACGGTGTTTTTACTCATCTGTTTCACTCTATTCCACTCAGCTGCTGCGGTAATATAATCCGCTTGCGCTTGAGCCACTGCCGCGCCGCCCAAGGTCAGTAAAACTTGATTTTTATTGACTAACTGGCCTGGCACCACATGACGTTTTAGCACTCTGACATCCAACTGTGGCGCTAGGGTGACGGTATGATCTCGATCGACAATGAGGGTTGCTGTAGCCACATCATCTAAGTTAAATGTGCTACTTGATAAGCTCATCACTTCGATACCAGCCATTTGCTGCTGACGGTCAGTAAGCACTAACGCATTGCTATGCTCATCAGTGATTTCATTCTGCAGAGTAATGCGATCGTTTTGTTGTGGTTTCTCGGCATGGTTATGCCCAGGCCCCGCTAATACTTGGGGGATATAGCAAATTGACACCAGTATCGCGATAACAGTTAGCGAGCGTTTGCTCAGTTTTTTATCAAGATGTTGAATATTCATAATGTTCCTTTTAAGCCGTTATTCGCTTTATAAACTCAACAAATAACCACTCAATATTGTTGTTAGTTAATCAGCTAAAGCATCGGTAGTTGCTGACTTATTGGTCATAAAATGCTGCTGTAGCACTTGTTCAAGCTGCCCGCTGTCGCCCATCCACGTGAGCCAGTGTTGATACAAATTGGCTTCTAAGTTGACGCCAGCAACAAAGCTAGTGCTCATTTGCCGCTGACTTTGCAGATAATCACTGGTGCTAATATCACCTGTTTGCCATTGGCCTGAAATCAAAGCTGTCGCCTCTTGACCTGATTGCTCAACTAATTGCTGCCAGTCTTGATAGCGTGTTAATAATCTTGGGATTGCACGAGTAAATAGCTGCCACTGTTGATGCAGTGCCTTTTCTGTCGCTAAATAAGATTGTTCAGCAATGGCAATGCTTTCGTTCGCTGCAGCAAAGGAGTCGTGGTAGTTGTTTCGGACGGTTAATGGAATCGACACACCTAGCCCCCATTTATTATCACTACCTTCACGCTCTGCGCTGAGGCTAATACTGGGATCTGCAGATAAGTCAGCCTTCAACTGATTCACCTGCAATCTGGCTAGCATGACTTGTTGATAGGCCGTTTTTAATGCGGGTAACTCTGGAGTGACTCGTTGGCTTAATGTCAGCTCTATTAAACTGTTTAGCGTTATATTAGGTACACTCTCATGGCCTAATAAGGTGTAGACTTCTGTTTCTGCAACAAGTAATGCTTGCTCTGCTAAAGCCAAAGCTGCTGCATTGTTGGCGACATCAAGACGCATGAGTTGCAGTTCAACCATAGCAATATCGCCTACTTCGACACGCTGCTCAGCCAATGCAAGTTGCGCCCTTGCTAAATCAAACTGCTGTTGATTAAAAGCGAACAAGGTTTGATTTTGTTGCAGCGCCACTATTGCCAACAATTGTTTTGACAGTATCTGACTGCGCTCAACAGCCACTTCCGACAAGGTGATTTCTGACTCCAATTGCGCTAATCGAATTGCTGCGCCTCGCTTATCACTCCAATCAATGGTTTGACTTAAGGCGATAGTGAAGGTGTCGTCCTCCGGTGCATGTTGATAATCCACGCCAAGCTCTGGGTTATAAATCGCATTATCTGCGGCTGATAACTTCAATAAAGCTTGGCGTTTTAACGACATTTGAGCCTGTATTTGTGGCAGCTGTTCAAAGCTGAGCATCAAGGTGTCAAACCACGATTGAGTACTTGTAGTTACATTAGTGCGCTCAAATGCTGAGTGAGCAGTGTTATGTATTGGCCGATTAAAGGCGCTCGCTAACGCCCCTTCGGCATGCACAGTTTGTATAAACGCAATACTCGCCCCCATCATGCTTAAATGCACAATAAGCGCTGAAGAAATAATAGATTTATTCATCATTTATTCTCGTTTCGACCTAAGTCAAAATCTAAAATTAATTGATGATTAATCGTGCAAAGCTGTTATCACCCTGAAATTATCTGGATGCAAAAATAGTTAAATTCTAAGCGAGTTAACCTTTTGACGACTTATAACTAGCCTCAATACAGGCTGCCTCAAACCCAATAGGATTAGACAGAACCAGTCGGTTAAAACGATAACTATGCAAGATTAATCAGTTAAGTCATTAACTGATTAATAAAATAGGAGGGCGGTAACTTAAGCGTGCTTCTGGGGGAATGTAAGTTTGAATAACAGTTTTTGGCGCTTCAGAAATTATTGCCACAGGCATAAGCTGAGCGACAAAATCAATTGTTGCGCTATGACCACCGTGACACTGACAATCTAAACACAGTTCATAATCTTGGTTGTCAGCCATTAACGTATGGTTATGGATTTCAGATGCTGTCGAGGTTGCATTAAATAAGTGAGTAAAATCATCAGCTTTATCGCAAACATCAGCTGGTGCTGAAAATACGATGTGGGAATGGTTCACTTGCTCGTTTTCGCCATCACCAAGATGCAACTGATGCTCGCCTAAGTTAGTGCTGATAAATTGCAGCAACATAACGGCGACCATTAATTTTGCACATGTTTTAATGGCTGACAATGACACAAATGACCTCTGATAAATATCTCCTAGCCAAGCACTTAACAAGCAAGTTAAATAGCTTAATGAAAGTACTGGCTAGTCATAAGACAATGAGTTTACCTAAAAGTGCTAAACCCGCTAGCCTTGAATGTCATAATAAATAACGCGATCACGGTTTATGATCATTTAGAATACACAATGCTTGGCATAATCAGCCGCTTCATTAGCAGTCCAATCACCACTAGGCTTATCTTTCATTTGTTTACACCAAGCTTCACTTCCTACTTCAGGTGAGCAAGCACTCAACCCTAGGACCAATGCTGCTGCAGCAAAAATAATCGTTAGTTTAGCCGCTAAACGGTTGGTTTTATTATTGAACATTTAATTTTACTTCCTTGAATTTATAACAAAAATATATCTAAACTGGTTTTATGGCGCAACACGACACTGACATCACTGCTTAAGCCATGCTATGGCTTGTTGTTTTTGCTCTAACGGAAACCACGCTACTTCACCTTGCATGAATGGCGCAAGTAAATTAACCGAGTTACCAACCCAGTCAGGGCCTCCTACAAACACCAAAGCATCAAATGGCGGTAATTGAACTTTATCTCCGCCCATTAATGAGCTGACATCCCACCCTTCTAGCAACACATCAGCTTCGATGTATAATTTTACTTGGCCACTATTGTCACGATACTGAGTAATCAATGGTTGCAAGTGCGTTTGGTAATCATGGGTCGATAAACGTCCACTAACAAACAAGCTAATGACACCTGGGGAAATATCAGGGATTTGGCACAACATAACGCAACTCCAAACTGTCTATGCGGCTGCATAACGATGTATCAACATCTGTTTCAGCCTATATTATTGTTGATAGTAGCAAATCTTATCCGCTGTACTAAACAAAAGTTTGTTAAGCTAACCACAGTTATGATTTAAAAAAGTGAAGCGTTTTAGCACAATGATCAATATTACCAACCGTGTCAGCATTGAAGATAATGAAATTGAATGGCAATTTATCCGTTCAAGTGGTGCAGGTGGCCAGCATATCAATAAAGTGTCAACTGCGGCGCAGATCATTTTTGATATTAGGCAGTCTTCACTCCCTGAGTTTTATCAGCAAAAGTTACTAGCCAAAGCCGATCACCGCATTACTAAAAGTGGCAAAATTATTATTAAGTGTCAGCAAAGTCGTAGCCAAGATTTTAATCGACAACTGGCACTAGAGCAGTTTATTGAATTAGTGAAAAGCGTCGGGATTGTTCAAAAAGCCCGAATTGCTACTAAAGCAACTAAGGCTAGTCAGCGTCGCCGTGTTGACGCAAAAAAACAGCGCGGAGCGACTAAAGCGCTACGAAGAAGCAAATCTGATTATTAGCCATTACCGCGGGTTATCATGAAAATAATTCCCGATTTGGCTATCATTATCATGATAAATTACACTCACTTAAGTCCAATCATTTGATCAGTAACATCGCAATTGACTTAACGCAGCGAGCTGCAACACTTTTAGCAAGGAATGAACATGTCAACGCAAGCAAAAGTTTTATTGGTTAACGGCCCGAACCTTAACTTATTGGGCCGCCGAGAGCCTGGATTATACGGTAGTGATAACTTAGACACCGTGGTTGAAAATGCTCGCCAATTAGCTCAGCAGTCTGGCTTAGCGTTTGATCATATTCAATCTAATGCCGAATATCAGCTTATCGATGCGATTCATGCAACTGACGCTCAATTCATTATTATTAACCCTGCAGCGTTCACTCATACAAGTGTCGCACTAAGAGATGCGATCTTAGGCGTTAACATTCCCTTTATTGAGGTTCACATTTCAAATGTGCACGCCAGAGAGCCCTTTAGAAGTCATTCTTATTTTTCAGATAAAGCACAAGGGGTTATTTGCGGGTTAGGCATTCAGGGTTATGAATTTGCAATGCAAGCAGCGATTAAGCACATTAAGGCGAAATAATCGCTGCCCAAGTCAATTGAATTTAGACGTTTATGAGTAAATTAAAAGCAGATATCAAGATTATCCAATCAGGCATCTTCAGTAAGTGGGACTCTGAAAGTGATGAGCTCCCTCGCTTTTTAGAAGCAACAGTCCATGTGCCAGCTGTAATAGACATGGAGTTCGGCTTTGTCACTCGCATTAAAAAAGCGAAAAACCAAGTGCTTAAATATTGTATCTATCATCCAAATATCCCTGATGCAGAAGGTAATATTGAAGCGCCTTACGATGGCGAAGTGTATATAAAAGAAAATGATTGGAAGTTTTATTTAGGCGATTGTATTTGGGCACCTGTGAGTAACAAAGTGGGAAACTGGCGCATGACACTAGAACTCAATGGCAAACTGATTGCCGATAAAACCTTTAAGATTCATTCTGTACCTTCAAATTCCTAAGCAAACCTTGGCAATGTACGAGCTTTGTAAACTATGAAGCTTCAATAATTGCCCCATCGATAAAAGCACAGTTTCGTCCATGTGATTTAGCCTGATACAACGCACTATCGGCTAAAGTGAGATAATGCTGCCAATGTTGCACAAGTTCAGACGATAAAATAGGCTTAGTTGCCCCAATAGAAATCGTCACCTTGAGTGAATGTCCAGAATATTCTACCGGGGTATCTGCTATCACCTGATTAAATCGTTCCAAGATATGCTGTTGCAATTCATCAGACTCAAGCGCTAATAATATCAGGAACTCTTCACCGCCCCAGCGAGCTAGCACATCGTTTGCTCTGATTCTGTTTTGCAAACGAGTGGCGCATGCCATTAACACTTCATCGCCAGCGTCATGACCATGGGTATCATTGATTTTCTTGAACAAATCACAATCCAAAATGAGCACACTGTAATACTCTACGCCTGTTTTAGTGATTTTATGCTCAACAAAGTTATTTACAAACCGGCGATTGTATAAACCCGTCAATGGGTCTTTATTCGATTGCATATAGAGATTTTTGTTGGTTGAACGTAATGTTGAGATACGTTTTTTATTAGACGTATAGCGATGAATGAGAAGCGCGATTCCGATAGTTAATCCACTAAACACTAAAATCCACAACTTTTCTTGGAGCTCTTTTTTCTCTAACGTGGCAGCTTTTAAATTATTCTCAGCAGTCAATAACGCAATTTTTTCATCTTGTAATTGCGCATCGAATTTCACTTGTAACTCATAGATTTGTTTTTCACGTTTATCGAACAGTTGCCGTTGAGTGCCTTCATAATAAGTGGTCAAATGTGCGAGTGCTTCAGGGTACTGAGCCGTTTCTTGGTAAATTTGGGCAAGTAATTGATGTGTTTTTAAGAGCCAATCTTGATTATTAATATCTTCAAAATCTAGCAATAATTGGTTTGCATACTCTGTTGCTTGCTCATAGTTTTTTTGACTAAATCTTACCTCACTTAAACCATATAAACATTGCTTTGATGCTAGGGGATCTAAGGCTTCGTGAGCAAGGGATAGACATTCCAATATAATCGGCTCTGCTTGGCTCATTTGTTGTTGCTGCAACAATAATTCTGCTTCAGTCCATAATGCATTTACAATTAACTGCACATTGTCTGACTGACGTGCTGCAACTGTACTCTTATGGCTAAAATCTGTCGCGGCGGCGATATCGTTAACCTGCAACATCAAATTACTGGCATTACTATATAAAACAACCAGTAGTTCATAACTGATATTGTCGTCCTTCAACAACAATTCGGCGGCTTTCTGATTGTATTCAATGGCATTTCGCCAATCTTTCAATCTCGAATAAACTACTGAAATATTTGAATATATTCGCCCTAAAAAATGATGTTGGTTACTCTCATCTAACAATGAAATGGCTTTTTGATAATCACTTAAAGATGCTTCGTAGTCTAAATTGCGTGAGTGTAATATACCTCGAGTATTGAGTGCTCTTGCTAATAGTCGCTCATAATGAATTGATTCACAGATTACAATCGCTTGCTCAATATAGTCAAAAGCCTGTTTGCTTTCACCTTGGCGGGCAGCGAGGATCCCTTTTAAGGTCAAGCCTTCTGCAAGGATCCAATCCAGCTGTTGCGATTGACCATACTCAAATAATTTCTCAGCGGACTGGGACGCAGCATCGAGATCCGATTTTGCAACAGCAATATTATGGAGAATGCGATAATAAACAGCGGTATAAAACACATTATTATCCAACACGCCTGAAGTGTTCATGCTTGTTATGGTATTAAATGTGTTATCTGGTGAATTTTCTGCTTGAAAATAAAGCTCAACCAACTGTCGCCCTTGCTGACTATCATTAATCGTGAGCAAAGGGTCAAAAACCAGTTCATTGGCAGATAAAGTCAAACTAAAACCACATAGGCCCAGGATACAAAACAACATTTTTTTAGCGGAAATACAAAATAGCTGCTTCAAATAAACCTCTAAATCCCAACCAATCAACCTACGGGCTCAGTAATATATGCCCTATTCAATAGCTGAAATACTATTAACATCTGAAAACTGAGCCTCCATCACTAAATTTATGGATAATCTTCTTTTAGCCTAGGCGCTATTGCCATAATTACCAGCCTTTCAGGCTAGGGATTTCCCCTTAATCTAGTAAAGCTTGATATAATCACCGTTTATATCTCTATTCGCCACTGAGCACTTATTTATGTCTTTGCAAACTTCATTAACCCATGCCATCGATCGTAGAGCAACATTTCTCGCTCAAGCAGAAGCCAGTCAAACAGATTGCTTTCGTATTTACCATGGCACTGTTGAAGGTGAAAATGGACTGAATATTGATCGCTATGGCAATGCATGGTTAATTCAAACATTTCACCAGACCTTAACTGAAACGCAGCTGGAAGAATTGACTCAAGTCCTCACAGAATTAACGGCATTACCTGTCATTTATAATGATCGCTCAAAACGCAATTCCCGTGTCGAAAATGCACTACAAAGTGACCATCACGAATTTGCTTGCTCTGAACAAGTCATTCAAGAGAATGGCATTCAATTTACGTCTAAATTACGCCATGAAGGACAAGACCCTCTGCTGTTTTTAGACATGAGAGTTGGCCGTGAATTTGTTAGAGAGCATAGTGAACATAAAACGGTGCTGAATTTATTTTCATACACCTGTGGCATCGGCACTGCGGCAGCAATGGGCGGGGCAACTAAGGTCACGAACGTAGACTTTTCTTCTTTTGCATTAGCAGCTGGAAAGAAAAATGCCGAACTTAATGACGTGACAGAAGTGTGTGAGTTTATACAAAGTGATGCTTTTCCAGCTTTACGTCAGCTTGCAGGCCTTAAGGTCGGCGGACGCCGTGGGCAAAAATTACCTAAATACCCAAAGCTGCCAGCAACACAATTTGATTTAGTCTTTCTCGATCCCCCTCGCTTTGCTAAAAGTCCATTTGGTACTGTCGATTTAATCAATGATTACCAAGGCTTATTTAAACCTGCCATGTTAGCTACAAAATCTGGCGGCACGATTGTGTGTTGTAATAATGTCGCTAAAGTTGAGCGTGATACTTGGCTGAAGAGCTTAATTCGCTGTGTTGAAAAACAAGGTCGGCGTGTGACTCATCAACAATGGATCCACTGCCATGAAGACTTCCCTTCATTTGATGGTAATCATCCGTTGAAAATGGTCGCGCTAAGCATTGACTAATACCAAAGCGCATCCAAAGCTAAGAACTGAGTATTGATTAGAACGCAGCAGCCTCGCTTAAACTCATAAATTAAAAAGCCGCAATATGCGGCTTTATTATTACTGATTAGCTGTTCTACTACCGGTGACTAGGGCTGTTACTTTGCTTAAGCCAAGATAATTTTGCTAAGTACTTTTGCTGACTCTTACCCATAGATGTTAACTCCAATGCTTTTTCGAGCGTTTTTTTCGCACTTAACACTTTGCCTTGTGCATTCTGTACTTTGGCGAGTTCATAATAGGCTTGATGATAATAAGGGCTGTTATTGATAAACTTTTTTAAGAATGCTTCTGCAGCAAAATAGTCTTGCTGTCTCGTCGCTTCTTGCGCCATTGAGTACCAACCGTAAGGTGTCTCATTCTCTAGCTGAATGAGTTGCTGATAAATGGCATCAGCTTCTAGTACTTTACCTTGTGAATATAATGAATAGTTATAGTTACTTAATAATGTCAGTGAGTTAGATTCAAACTGTAGGCCATATTGATAGTAAGCATCAGCAACTTGATAATCTCCCACTCGTCGATGCACCACAGCCATCATATTAATCAATGGAATATACTTAGGGGCAAGTTGTAAGCCTTTTTCTAATAGAGAGTAGGTCAAGGTTAAGTCATTGGCGAGAAGGGCATCTGCAGCGAGGTTACGATAAAACATAGCAAGAAACTCATCTTCACTGACCACCGCTCCCGTGCGATCGTTTCTATCAGGGAAATAATCTATGACGGTGAATTCACTACCATTAATATATACACCGCCAGCATCCGTTTCATATAAAAAGGTACGGACATGATCTGAGGTCACGACTAAGTCATTTGAAATATGCGTTAATAAAGGCGCCGAGTGGACCACTTGAAAAACAGCTCTCACGTTTAAATGCTTTGCCACACCATACGTCAGCATCGCTAAAGCCATGCAATTACCAGACTTATTTTGCCAAGCTTGAGCCGTATTATAATTTAAGCCTTCGTAATTAAAATTAACCATTTTATTGTTAATAAAACGAACCACTTGATATCGCTTCGAAAGCTCAGCAATCTCAGGTCTTGCAATAAAGGCTTCAAGCTCTTCGACTTGATCTGGTAGTAATGCCGACAAACTCTCTACCGATGGAACTAAGTTATTTTTTGTTATATCCAAATCTATTGCGTTAACAAAATAAGCGCCATTTTCAGGAAGAGGCATTACATTTAATTTGGCTGAAGAGTGCGAGGTGGTGCTACAACCTGCTAATAAAAAAGATAACATGCCGCCAAAGAACAATGGCGTTAAGTAACCAACTATATTTTTGCGAAACGGTTCAACTGCGGTTCCATTTATCGTTAATCGCAACATCCTGAGCATAAACACCTCTTATCATCCTTAATATTATTCATTCTGCAGTATTCACTGCTTCATAAGCGTAATGAGCCATTGATATTGACATCAAGCTCATGCTTACAAATTCTAACCTAGCACACTTTTTATACACACCTCCAATAGTAAGTGATGAAAAATAATTTCAAACAAACAAAAATCCTTCTTTGAAATAGAGTCTTATGGGAAAAAATTAACTAATAAAAAGGCTGCCAATTGGCAGCCTTTTAGTTCATTAAATGAAGCAACGTGCGAATTAATCTTCGTTAGAAAGCGTCATCTTATTTAAATCGATGCCATCACTATTCTCTACATATCCCTGTTGTGTTTCTGGGATTTTATGCGTTTTATCTTTAATGGTAATTCTTGATAATCGACATTCAGCATAAACCTCTGGAGCGAAGTTATATTCGAATTTATCGTTAGTTTGTAATTCAAAAGGCTTCTCTGGATCAGCAGAGAAATGTTGATTTGCCAATAAAGACACACCGTTTAAACTATCGTCCATACAACCTAATAATTTAACCGCAATCACTCCTTTTTCAGCATACTCTTCATAAGTACCATTATTACCTGTGTACTCGTTAAGGTGTAAGGTTTTACCTGAAATAGGGCAGCTAGCATTAATACCATTTTCTTTTAAAATCAGGTTAAGCTTTCCTGCTTGACCCAAAGATAAGAAGGTATTTTTAGCAGTACTAAAGATATTTTCTTCAATAGAACGACTTTCGTCATCAATAAGCTTATCGCCTTTCGTCCAATTTAGTGTTGCTTGTGTTAAGTCACAGCCCATTAAATTAGGATCAACGTCTCCCACTAAACAACGCTTTAGATCACGACTAAATTCAGGATAATAAGCCGCACATTCTAATTCACGATCATTGTCTTCAGTCTTAAATGCTTGCACACCACGGATCAAGACACCGTAACTATCTGGAAAACCACTGTCACGTAAAATCACAGGCGTATAAAAACGATCAGCAGTAAACGTTATCCAAGCTTTTTTAAAGCCTTGATCCAGTGACTCACCTTCGACAGCGTCAAGTGATAAGTTATGTTTTTCCGAGCCTACTCGTACAATTAAATCACGATATGCATTTGCTTCATTTCGTGCGCCATGAGCTTCATAATCATAGTCACGCTTTTGATATTTAACAGAAATGGCATACTTTGCACCTGGAACTGTTGGCACATAAGTGCGCATTCTAACAGTTCCAAGTTGAGTTTCACCACCACAGGCATGCGTATCTAATTCAGCAGCATAACCTTCACCGTCAATGCCATATGTTGTGGCATAACCCACTTCCATTTTGGCATCACATGCTTGGTTACGTATATTCTTAATAGCGTCGCGTCGCTCATCACCTTCTAGGTTTTTAACTTGTGCCCATTGCTCAGGGAACATTTTCTTTAACGTTTTACGGGTCCATTGAACATCAAAATACATTTTCTCATCTTCAGAGTACAATGCCTTCAGTTCTCTCTTTAACGAATTAGGGTTTTCTTCTTGTAACTCAGAAAAATCTAAATCATCAATGATCCCCCAAGAGCCATGATTAAACTGCTCTTCATAGCCGTAGAAGTATTGTCCTGATACCAGTTCAAGTTCTTCAGCTTGAGCTACAGAGGCCGTTGAACAAGACAGTGCTAACAGCATCCCTAATTTAGTTGTCAATTTCATTTAAAATCCTAGTGTTATAAGTTGCACAAAATTATCTGTCATCTTTTAACACTCAGTAATGCAGCCCACAGACCCGCCTGTGCTGTCACTTTGCGTCCTCATTTTGCAACGAGTTTGCCATTAGAGTATCTACAGTTTAAAAAAACATGCGAATTTTAACACCAGCACCAAGCAGTTAACAAGTCAAATTATTGACTATTTACATTATTATAACTCACTGATAATTAATGAATGTTATATAGGCTCACAAGATAATGGCATAACAAACATTGAAAATTACAACTAATGAATGACATACAATAAGCAAGATAAAGTGCAATTTCATAAACTAAACTGCGATATAGCCCCCAAAACCACAAAATACTAACTAAACTTATAACATTAGCCGCATTATCTTATTGCAAACAATTTTTTATAAGATAAATTAATCATATATATCATTGATATATATTCACTTACTACATAGAGATTTCAAAAATATGAAAATCAGCGCACGTAATTCACTTGTTGGAAAAATTCTTTCTATTGAAGAAGGTTCAGTTAATAACGAAATCGTTATCGAATTAGCTGCAGGTGTTGAAATCACTTCTGTTGTCACTAAAAAATCTTGTGAGCAACTAGGTTTAGTGGTTGGTGGCAATGCTTATGCCATTATCAAAGCTAGCAATGTTATGGTTGCAGTAGATTAATTTTCTATTTTAATTCTTGGAGTGCTGCTTTAATTGCGTTCTAAAGCATTATAATAGTGATAAAAATGGAGTAATGATGAAAGTCATTACTCCATTTTTTTAGCATTGAATTTCATCCTAATCCCTCCTTTGACACCAAAATAAAATCAATGATAGTTACCGCAGCTCAGATTAATGCTCATCAGCAAACTAAATAGTCACTCTCATCAAATCACCTTTTATCAATGACAAGGGTTTAAATTAACGCAAAATCCAGTCTTTAAAAGTTAACAAGTGACAAGCAAGTCACCTACATCTGTATCTTTGAACTTAACAACTGCATTCGTGAGATTAATTACATGTTAATTTGTGTCTGTTTTAGCGCAATAACCCATCAATTTAGCTTGATAGCATTATCTTTAGCTTCGTCATAATCTATAATCAGCATAACTAATTAATTTAAGTCATATATAAAGGCATACCATGTGGTGATGCGTTAAAGCAGTGTGTTACTTTTTTCATTGCTATCCAAAGGAGTTTCATGAATACAGTCTATTCTATTGGAGAGCTTGAATCGTTTCTTGTAGCGATTTTAGTCCTATTCATTGGCCATTCGGTCAACCGTCATTTACCCGCTTTTAGAAAATATAATATCCCAGAACCCATCGTGGGCGGACTGATCGTTGCCAGCTTTATTACTTTGCTGCACTTCAATAACATCAGTCTTCAATTTACGCTATCGATGCAAAACACCTTGATGCTAATGTTTTTCAGCACCGTTGGCTTAGCGGCAAGTTACAAATTGCTTATGAAGGGCGGTAGTAAAGTCTTTTTGTTTTTAGGTATCGCCTCTTTATATATCATTATCCAAAATGGTGTTGGCGTAACCATGGCTACAGCATTAGGTTTGGAACCTATAATGGGCTTAATTGCTGGCTCTATCACCCTTTCAGGAGGTCATGGCACTGGCGCTGCTTGGGCACAAACCTTCCAAGAGAACTACGGGATGAACACCCTTGAGTTTGCCATGGCAGCAGCGACGTTTGGCTTGGTAATGGGTGGTATTATCGGTGGCCCAGTCGCTCAGCGATTGATTAACAAAAACAAGCTGGTTTCATCCTACGGTGTAGGAGGTAATCATCATGAAGATCACCCAGATTTAGTGACCTACGACCAGCTTGAAGAAGACAGAGTAACCGCTAAACGGATTTTAGAAGTTTTATTTGTTCTGCTGTTATGTGTTGCTGGGGCTAAATGGTTCGGTAAATTTGTTACTGCATACGACATTACTTGGCTGAAAATGCCTGAATTTGTTTATGCACTATTCTTTGGTGTTGTTATCACCAATGCCACTGAGTTAACCCGTGGGTTTAAAATAAACAGTGAGTGTGTTGATATCCTCGGCACCGTGTCATTAGCGCTATTTTTATCAATGGCATTAATGAATTTAAAGCTATGGGAGATTTTTGATTTAGCGATTCCACTGTTAATTATCTTGCTGACCCAAGGCATAATCCTGGCTTTATTTGCCTACTTCGTCACCTTTAGATTAATGGGCAGTAATTACGATGCTGCTGTTATGGCTGGCGGTCACTGCGGCTTTGGTATGGGCGCAACCCCAACTGCGGTTATGAATATGGGTGCATTAGTATCAAGAACAGGCCCTTCACCACAAGCCTTTATGGTCGTGCCAATTGTAGGCGCGTTCTTTATAGATATTGTTAATGCGATTATTTTGCAAGGCTATCTAAGCGTTATTGGCTAAGCCTTCACCTGTAAAAAAACGCCACTCAATAGTGGCGTTTTTTTATGGAACCAGTTAATTTCAGCCACCTGTTATTGGTGTTAATTGACACTGAAGTTGTTGAGGATTATCGCAGCATGACAACAAAGCTGATACTGAAGGGCTGTAAACCTGTTGCCAAAACGCTTGGCTATGGAAATTATTAATCGGCATCCAAGTACTCAAAGGGTACTGATTTGCTAATTCATCTCCTCCTTTAACCGGTAATGCCATTCCAGAGGCGACTTGAATATTACCAGGAAATGTTTGTCCCGTTTCAAGATCGACATTAACACAACTCCCTAAGTTGCCAATCCGATGACAAGTGGTACAGGTATTTCCTTCGGTTTCAATACTTGATGACGTTGACCATAGGGCGAAATCACCAATCGCATTATTATACGGTCCGAATGGGTCAACCGGCACATGTTGCCAAACCTGCCCTATATATGGACTATACATAAACGGATCGGCATCATGACAACCACCACAATTCTTGCTCACAGTATCAAGTGGCTTCCACCAAAAAGTCATTGCATCAACATGCCCCGGTGGAGGAGTAACTTCATTAGGTGGCGGTACCCTTGAAGCATCAAATCCAGCACTTGTGTCATTAGGGGTTTCTGCATGAAACCAGCATGTATCCCCCGAAGTGGTACTATGCAAAATTACGTCAACTTCGTCATACAACGGACTATCATCGGGTCGAAGGTATTTACGTCGGCAAAAAGCAGATATTTGAGTTGTCTCATTTGATAAATCTAACACCTTAGAATAAGGCGTACATTGACCAAAAGTGTCTTCACCATAAGGCAATAATGCTGGGCGGTCACAAACCATATTTTGCGTATACTCTTGATACTGTGGCACTTGCCCATTCACAGTAATGGGTACATCAACCCCGTCATTACAGTCAAATGCTGGCACCTCTGCAACCAAGTTTGCGCACTGTTGACCATACTCAATAATCGATTGGTTTAGCTCTACAATAACCACTTCATCAATCGCTGTACTCTGCTTCTGCTGAGATGATGTGCCTAAACTGTCACAGCCCATCAAGGCTATAACGCATACCGAGTTACAAATATATAATAACCAAGCTGGTATGAATCGTTTATATCCCTTCATGACAAGTGCTCCCTCGTTAAAGGCAACGCTAACTCTCTAATTGCTTGGTAATATCTAACGTAGCCACTACAGCGACAAATATTGCGGCCAACGCCCTGCTCAATTGCATCGTCTAGCTCGCTTTCTGAAATAGGAGAAAGCTGTAATTTTTGCAATAACACCCATGTGGCCATCAAAAAACCAGGAGTACAATAGCCGCATTGAAAAGAGAAATGCTTTAAAAAAGCTTGCTGAAGAGGTAACAACTTGTCCCCTTGTTGTAATCCTTCTACGGTAAAAATTTCTAAGCCATTCAAACTATCAACTGGAGTTGAACAAGATAAAGTGGTTTGCATTGTTGCGTTAGGGCCATTTCTAGTGGCAACTGTACACGCTCTACACTCTCCTATACCGCAACAAAATTTGGTCCCAGTTAACCCTAGTCGTTCATGTAAATAATCCACTAACGCCATATCGCCATCTGTTGTAGGCGCATCAATACTCGCACCATTAACCATGAAAGAAATTGGTATATTATCCATTAGATTGCCGTCCTTATTGCCGCTGGTGTGACAGGTAACTGTGTAAAGCGATGTTGAGTTGCCATCGCTAATGCGTTGAGAATAGCCGGAGGAATTGGACACATAACGGCCTCTGCAATCCCCCGCGCAGTCGCTTCATTGTCGGCAGGTGGCATAACCAGCAATTGTTGATTTAAAGGTACATTACCCATTTTCATTAGCTTATATTTATCTAAATTCCAATTTCCAGCACCTGGTCCTTCTGGGCTAAGAGGGCAGTCTTCCGACAGTACATATCCCATTGCCATTGCTACCCCGCCTTGAGATTGGCCACTCACCAATTGCGGGCAATGTTGCACGCCAGCACTTAACGCTGTAATACAATCTTCAACAACGACATAACCAGTATTAGGATCGACAGATACCGCAATTAATGCCCCGCTAGGTGCGTAAGTGCTACGGCCATAACGTGAATTAACTTTCGGTAGTGTAGTCATATTAGTTCGAGTAACAGTCTGTAAAGCATTAGGCAAGGAACCAAGAGCAATATAGTCTAAAGGTAGAGTGATAGGGTTTTGACTTAATGAAGAAAAGCTAAAGTCAGCATTAACGAACTCACCAACAAAGCTGGCATGAACGGCAGCACTATTGGGTAATTGTTGACTAAAAATCACTTCAACAATCTGACTCCATTCAATAGCAGGGTAGCCTTCTATACTGATACTTCCGTGCGAGAAAACTAACTGCTTATAGTCCACTTCAGCTTGCCAAAGCCGCTGTAAAGCAGGGATAACAGAGCCTAGCAGTAAACTTAACCCCGCATATGACACTGCATGATATTGATAAAAAGCCCCAAGACATGCACTAGATGAACCCGATAATTGTGCCACTTGTTTCGCAGGATCAATTTTAGTCTCAGATGGTACGCAAGAAGGGTAAGCATCTATCTTAGTTAAACCTAGATTATTAAAAAAACCAGCATCGCCCATCATAATGTTACTGGCATTTTTCCCAAGCCAAACAGACGGTGCCAAGCCTAGCGCTGTGGCTGCGCCATTGCCCATATCAATATAGGGGGTGCGAACAGTAATGCTGCCATCTCGGTTAATCATCACTGCGCCAAACATACCATCACCACCGGTACCATACGCTTCGTTTGCTAACGCTAACCCCACACCATATTTAAGTCCTTGATTAGCAAACTGTTGCTTCGTTGTCTCACGGTTAGTCCACAATGGCAGGGCTTCTAATGCATCGAGGATTTGGGGCAATTGCAAATCTTGCTGAATAGGGGCACCTGTTACCGTTGTACTCTGATTATCGAGTAAATTTAAACGACGGATCATGAAAGGATCTCTGCCTGTATCTTCTGCAGCCTGATCCAATAAGGTTTCTAGAGCAATAAAGGCTTGTGGCCCACCAAACCCACGTTGCGATCCGCCAATTAAATCAGGTGTATCTAGCGCTTCACCATAGGCGACAATTTGCGGAATGTTATAAGCATTACAGACACTCAATGCTGCAAGTTCAGCAACATAAGGGCTTAAGTTTTTTCTTCCTCCTCCATTTAGGGTAAAACTGGCTGTAACAGCCTGAATAAGACCATTGTCATCGATACATAAGTTTTCTGTAAATTCAGTATGATGGCGTTTTAATCCAACTTGAAATTGCTCAAATCTGTCTTGTGCCCAACGCAGAGGATAACCATTGGCGTATGGGGCTGCCATTGCTAAATACATTGTAAAGTAAGAGCTATCGCGCCCACCAAATCCTCCCCCTGGATAGCAAGCAATCAAATCTACTTCACTGACATTATAAGTACATTTAGCATTACGGAATATTTCTGCCGCGCCAGATATATCCCCTGTGGGCGATTGAGTACCGAGTAATAAGTGTAGACGA
Organism: Shewanella sp. 10N.286.52.A9; assembly: GCF_041468985.1. Taxonomy (NCBI): domain Bacteria; kingdom Pseudomonadati; phylum Pseudomonadota; class Gammaproteobacteria; order Alteromonadales; family Shewanellaceae; genus Shewanella; species Shewanella sp. 10N.286.52.A9. The sequence goes on from NZ_JBFRJQ010000002.1 coordinate 67,870, forward strand.
GATGATTGTTTGTCATACCAAGCTAAACCAGCCTCCGGCTCCATGAACATAGGGTCCATAACTTGAGTGACATAATTAGCTGAGTATTGCTGCCAGACTCCAGAGGCAGTGTTTACCTCAATGGCTGAAGTAATGTTGCCCTTTACTATAGGGCTGTGACTTTTATAGTAATCAGGCTCATCATGTACCACATTGAAGGGATTGCCATTCAGTGAACCTTTTACATATTCATAAGAATTGCCATAAATACTCGGATCAAGTGGAGCAACGCTGTCACCATAAATAATAGTATTTTGGTTAAATTGTAGGATTTTTTTTGCTCGGCGATAGACATCAAAATTTGCAAAAATCAGCAAAGCTACTGGCTGGCCGTAATAGTCAGCAACATGCCTGACATTACTCTTATTTTTACTCTTGTCCCTATTTTTGGCACACACAAAAAATGGCTTTTTCATATCACAGCTAACATCCACTTTATCATTGATCAGTTTTTGCGCATCAATAATGGTAATGGGTTGTAATTCGGCTGGGAGCATTGAAAGCTGATAATCCATTACAACCGTATTTATTCGGTTGGTTCTTAGGGCATACATCACCCTTTCTTCAGCTTGATATGGCCAGCCGTATTCTGCTAAATCGCGAGCACGAAAATCACGTGCATATATTTTTTGCCCCATGACTTTTGGTTTACCATCGATCCGCCACTGGGCGACACCAGGCTCAGGTGCCCATGCCGGCTCGGGGGCAATATCGGTTAAAGGGGGAGATTCCGCTGCAAGTAAAGAAATGGGTAAGCTAGAGATACTAAAACTAATGGCTGCGCCTCCAGCAATTGTTTTGATAAAACTTCGGCGACTAATAGGGTACTGATTTACTGTATTCATCCATGATTTCCCGCATCCTGTGTTGCTTACAATTTAAGCAGGCAAAAGGTAGTTCATCAATGTCTTAAGTAAATAAAAATCCTTAAGTGCTATGAGGATATGAATATGCCTACTTAAATCAGCGAATTCGTCACTATTAAAAAATCCACTTAAATTATTTACCCCCACAAAAAAACCAGTCAGAGACTGGCTTTATGAATAATCAAACTGATTTTTGTCTCAATTAATCGTGCGAATGACCTTCTTCACCGTGCTCTTTACCTGCACAATGTCCACATTGATTAATTTCAAAACCAGCATCTGTTTCGGTTAAACGCCCATTGCTGATAAACAAATCAACTAATTGAGCCGCATTCATATCACTGGCTCTACAGGTATGAAACTCTGCATTTTCGCCAAACTCTTGCGCCATAAGAGCAAGCCATTGCTGATGTGGTTGTGGCGTGTTTTGCGCTTTCATCAACTTAATAACATTACGACCGTGAATAGAGTCAGACATTTAACGATTCCTTATATTGAAAAATCCATTTTACGATAAAGCGGCGTGCCCACTCGTGCGATAGCTCATGGTTTAACAATAATTAATCTACAATTTAAGTTCCCACTCAAGATTCGGTATAGTGTCTTTAAGAATTCAACACTGTATTTGTAGGCATAATGGCGAAGCAGATTTCTCAAGAAACCCAAAACGAAGCAATGAAAGTGGCCAAAGCCACGCAAAAACCATCGCAAACCAAAGAGCAAACTAAGTTAATTGCTCAAGGTATCGAAAAAGGCATTGCGGAATATAAAAAGCAGCAAAAGGCAAAAGCCCGCGGCCGAGATAAACAACGTAAGCAAGACTTAAAAGCCAAGTCACGCCAAGAAACGAGTGAAATTGCGTTTATCGCTGAAGCGCCGACCTCATCGCCTAAGTTCCCTTGGATATTACTGGCAGCGAGCTGGGTGGGATTTTTAATCTATGCCTTATTAAATGGCAACTTAAACATTTAAACTCACTCTCAAAAAAAATAAAAAGTCAGCATTTGCTGACTTTTTTTGTTTTAATTGCGAGTGAATCATTAGCTACATTTTTAATGTCACATCTGAAGTAATTTTAGTTGAGCACGCCAATACATAACCCGCTGCTATTTCATCTTGAGTCAGCGTCATTGTACTGCTCGACTCGGTCGTCCCTGATGTGACTTGGCATTTACATGCCCCGCAAACACCACTTCTGCAAGCTGCAATAATCGGTAACCCTTCAGATTCAATACCATCAAGTAAAGTGTCATCAGCCGATAAGGAAATCGATTTATCAGCAATGCTCAACATAAACCCACTGTCACTGTTGGCATGACTTACCTTAACTGCAGGTTTTGCTGGACCACCGAAACTTTCTTGATGAAAGTTAAGCATATTAAAGCCGCTGGCTTCAACCAGTGACTTTACCGCCACCATATAAGGCTCTGGCCCACAGACAAAAATAGTCCGCTCCATAAAGTCTGGTACCAGCTGAGCAAGCTTTGCCATATCGAAGCGGCCTGACATTCTGCAGTCATTAACAGTGTGATTAACCCCATCCACAAGCTCAGGTGCCGACTCTAAAAGGTAATTCAGATTAAACTTAGAGCTTCTATGCGCCATCGTACTTAACGTATCAGCGAAAATAATGTCTTGTTCGCTTCTTGCACTATGCACAAAGCCAATATCACTACCGACTTTGGTATCAAGTAACCAACGAGACATTGAGTACATAGGTGTTATGCCGCTGCCAGCACTTAAAAATAGATATTTATCTGCCTTCACATCGACAAGGTTAAAGACTCCATCAGGCCCTAATGCAGAGATAACATCACCTTCATTAATATTCTCAGCGGCAAAGTTTGATACTTTGCCACCTGGAATACGCTTAATGGTGACCACTATAGAATAGGGACGTGAAGGTGACGATGACATGGTGTAACTGCGATAAACCATCTCACCATCAATTTCGAGTTTTAAGGTAATAAATTGACCCGGTTTATAATGAAACTTAACCGGCGTTAAGCCTTGAAAGCGAAAACTAACGACATCATGAGTTTCATTCCACTTTTCTACACAGCGAAGCTTTATATCGCCACGTTGCCAATTATCTGCAGCTAAAAATTCAGCATCAGAATTAAGCGATGCAGCCGATTTCTTAGCAGTGATTGCGAGTGCATTCGACATTGAAAAACCCGATACCGTTTTGGTTTTTTCAGCTGAGTCTTTGCTCTCGTCTTTTGTTGATTGCACCGCAGATAGTGCTGCAGAAAATGAAAATCCTGATGAACTCATAGGGCACCTTTCACTAGGTCAATGATAAATAACTAGAGATGTAAATCGGTGATACAAGCTGATAGCCTATATCACCGTATACAGCTGATTAAGCGGCCTTAATCATTGCTTGAAGATCTGATGCAACATCAGTGGTATTACGTAAACCGAATTGATCTTCTAACACTTTTGCCAAGTTTTCAGTTAAGAAAGCAGGCGGTGTAGGACCGGTACGGATGTTTTTAACACCAAGCGATAATAGAGTTAATAACACCACAATCGCTTTTTGCTCAAACCAAGATAGAACAAGGCTTAATGGTAGCTCGTTGATGTCACATTCAAAGATATCTTTAAGCGCTAATGCTAACTGAATAGCAGAGTAAGCATCGTTACACTGACCCACATCTAATAAACGAGGAATCCCATTAATGTCGCCAAACTCAAGTTTATTGAATTTGTACTTACCGCAACCAAGTGTCAGGATAATGGTGTCGTCAGGCACAGATTTAGCTAAGTCAGTAAAATAGCTACGTTCTGATTTATCACCGTCACAACCACCGATTAAGAAGAAATGCTTAATAGAACCATTTTTCACATTCTCAACCACTGTAGGTGCAGCTTCCATTAAGGCATTACGAGCAAAACCAATGGTGATCTTGTGAGGAATTTCATCATAAGTGAATCCTTCAAGCTCAAGCGCTTTATCAATCACTTCGCTAAAATCTTCACCTTCAACGTGAGTCACACCAGGCCAACCAACGATACTACGAGTGAAAATACGATCTGAATACTCACCCACATTCGGGTCGATAATACAGTTAGATGTCATCACAACAGCGCCAGGGAAAGTGCCGAATTCACGCTGCTGATTCTGCCATGCACTACCGTAGTTGCCCACAAGGTGCGGATACTTTTTAAATTCTGGATAAGCTAAAGCCGGTAGCATTTCGCCGTGAGTAAACACGTTAATGCCCTTGCCTTCAGTTTGTTGCAAGATAAGCTCAAGATCTTTCATGTCATGACCAGACACTAAAATCGCTTTACCTTTAACTGACTTGGTGTTCACTTCAGTCGGCTCAGGGTGACCAAATGCACTAGTTTCACCTGCATCAAGCATCGCCATCACGCGATAGTTTAGTTGGCCAATTTCCATCGCCGTGCCAAATAATTTGTCGCCATCAACTGAATCTTCACCAAGGAAAGACATGATTTGATGGAACTCACCAGCAACATCAGCATCTGTTTGTTCTAATACGCGCGCATGCTCCATATAAGCAGCTGCGCCTTTAAGGCCGTATAAACACAATAATCGAAGGCCAAGAATATCTTCGTGGACGTCACCACGGTTTGGCAGTGCTAATGGCGCTTGATCTAACATTTCAGGTTTTGAAGCAGCAAGGTTTAGTGAACCTTGTGCAATAACAGCTTCAGGCTCTACGCCTTTGTCGGCGCACGCTTGCTCGTAAGCCGCTTTTAACTCGTTACGGTAATCTTGTGCCTGATAGGCGTAATCCATTAAACGTTCATCATCAAAGTTCACGTTAGTTAACGTGGCAAAGAATGCTTTAGGCACAAAGGTATCAATTTCAGCATTGATAATATTAAATTCACGCGCTTTTACAGCATACGCCGATACGCCCTGCAACATATAGATAAGCAGATCTTGTAGATCTGACGTCGATGCTAGCTTGCCGCACATGCCTTGCGAATAACTACAACCATTCCCTGCTGGGGTTCTCACTGTTTGCTCACATTGAATACAGAACATTGCCTTTCTCCTGATGATTACCTAATCATGCATTTAATTTACATGTTTAAGGTTAGTTTACGCTCATCATCGAAAAGCAAAACCGATTTTTACGATCTTTATCTGTTTATTTGAGGTTGATCACCTTCAGTAAAACCTAATATAACGCCAGCTTCAGGCAAAGAGTAGGCTTATCATTAGCTTAAAAAAGCACCACTAAATCGATAAAGATTTGAACAACGACCAATAAAAATAGCCAGCATTACTGCTGGCTATTTAGTTTATAAACTAGAATGAAGAATCGGCATTAATTGCCATTAATTGCCATTAATTGGCAATTAGCACACTAAAGCGGCGCTGTAGATTTTCAGGATCTTGCCTGCCAAATTTAAGCAATAAATCATCTTTACCGTCGGCATTAATATCCACCGCTGATAACATGGCTCCTTCAACAGGGATCGTTACCGGCCATTCTTCGGCGCGTTTTTTAAAAGGCTCTCTACCCGCTTGACCATAGTAAATATCGAGTTCTTCATTATCATCTGACAATAATAACTCTTTAAAACCGTCACCATTAATATCCGCTAAAGCAACCACTGGCTCACCACTTTGGCCCGAGGTTAAACTAAAACTCAGCTCAACTTCTTTACTGACATTGGCTTTGTCTGCAAACATACTGGCATCATTCATTTTAAAAACGTGTACATCTTGATCGATACTGCCAGACAATAACGCACTGACAATCTGCGACAAACCAATATCAAAACCTGCGACAATCACTTCATCGACTTCATCATTATCAAGATCTTCAAAACGTAAGCCTGTTAGCGTACCATCCGCTTTAATGGTGGTGTTTGCTTCTCGAGGGAAGGTTAACTTGCCATTATTGTTAATGCCTAAGTAAATTTCATAATCATTAACTCTATCGAGTACGCCTGAGCTTTTAGTGTATCTCACCACCAGATCGCTGATGCCATCGCCATTCACATCACCGATGCGCTCAACTTTGCGGTAGAGCAAATCACTTTGATCTAAATTCTCACCATAGGCATCACGTTTATTCCACCAATCAACACCACTGATCGGCTGGCTGACTGAGATAAACTCTGCGATTTCAGAAAACTGCCCATCTTCTTGTTGGTAATAGACTTCAAGTGAGCCTTCACCAACTTTAATGATGTCATCGCGCTGATCAAAGTTCATATCACTGTGATACAGCTTGGCATGACTATATTCTGCCCCATTATTTTTAAGCTCAACCACAGGAAGGAGGGGTAAAGATTGTTGGATAAATCCACCATCAGCTTGGCCTAATAGCACAGCCGTTTCTCTAAAGTCACTGATAAGAATATCGGCAATATCATCATTGTTAATATCAATCACGAAATTGCCGCGAGAAATATAGTCAGCTTGCGTCGTCACAGAAATAGACTGAATATCTGCCACTTTTTTAAGCGAACCTTGGGTGGGCATAGCATCAACGGAGTCTAATGCCTCATCAGATTCAGTCGTTGATACTAACAACGTGTTTTGCGCTGGTGAATATTGCAGTAAGGCATTATCGGTAACGAAAAAGAGCTGTTGAGTACGTACTTCAGCTTGATTAGAACCTGAGACTTTAGCTGGTTCTAGCTCATTAATATCAAAGCTATATATATCTTTTGAGAGCTTTAATTTATCAAGCTGCACTAATTCCTCATTCTCAAAACCATAAATAGCTAACCAACGTTCGTGATTATCATCAACACCTACAGCAATTAATTCATTGCCTTGATGCTCAAGAATGTTGGCACTCACTATGCCTTGAGTTAGCTCAAAATCAGCATCAATATGATGTGCGGTAAATTGAGGAGTAAACGAGGTTTCAGCAGCGATAGATTGACAGTGAGCAGCTAACAATAGACCTGTGCAACTTGCCAGTAGCGTATTCAAACTGGTTCGATTAATTAAATTCATCCTGAAATCGTATCCTTTGATTTTTTAATAACGTCAACATTAATGATTGCTTATGTTATTAAGATAACGAGTCTTGATGAAAGTTCACACAGATTAATTGTTACGATTAATTATGGAGTTAAGAAAGGAGTGAGTTCCACGCTGTTGGTCATTACAGAAGTTAATGCTGAAGTGCTTTTTAACGTGTTTTAACCTTCAATCAGTAAATTGTCATAAGCTAATCTCACTTGCTCCTCACCATACGATCGCTCAAGGCGGCGCACAATAAAATGGCCTCTTGCCATGTCTTGGAAATGATCAATAAACAAAGTATTAATGATTGCTCCACCAGCTGCGCCAATTGCAGGTACTGCCTGAGCGGCCATTTTTTGAGTGACTTGTACCCCAAATCGTTCTGCAATCACTGCCACTAATTTCACCATGGCAGGGCCAGCCTCTTTACTAATTCCTTTTGTTGCAACGTACTCAGCAGCTTCAGCCAGTGAATTTGCAATAACGGTTCGCACCGCAAAGTAGCCTTTTTCAGCTTGATCATCGTCATTAGACTCACCACCCAGTGCAAAAACCTCAAGACAAGCTAATTGAGTTTGCACATCGGTGAGCTGTTCGCCTTCACTGCGAGCAACATCCGCAATGGATCGCAGCATAATAGTCGTTGAAATAGGCAACTCCAGTGCCAATGCTGATAAGCCAAAAAAGCCGCCAACACCGCCACTCACTGCCACACCTAATTTGTGCCAGCGATCAGATGATTGCTCACCCGGTACATCTTTCATGGTAAATAACGCTGCACTTGATGCTTTCATCAACGCCGCTTGCGTCACCTTGCCAATCCCTTCACTCACGGTTTTCGGCAGCATAGCAAAACCTTTCTCGATTGGCGTACCAATAAAGTCGGTCATCTTAGCCGCAAGTCCTGGGTTATCGAGTAACTGTTTTGCTTGAGCAAGCTGCAGCTTATCTTGTGGTGTAAGGCTCAAATGAGCTTCCTTTTATATTTGTTCGTTCGGCGCTAGCACAATGACATTGAAATAAAAAATGTATCGAAGGCGTATGCTTTCGATACATGCTTTCAGAAAAGCTAAGGCAATGCTCACTCAGCCAAACAAGCCTTACTCTTCAATCGTGACTTTTTCAATGATAATAGGCGTTTTAGGAACATCATCGTGCCCTGCAATACTGGCTGTCTTAGCCTTTTCAATTTCTTTTACCACTTCAATACCAGCAATCACTTTGCCAAACACTGCATAACCCCAACCATTATTGGTCGTAGCGGTATGATCTAAAAAGGTATTGTCAGCAACATTAATAAAAAACTGCCCAGTAGCTGAATGCGGCGCATCGGTTCTCGCCATTGCAATGGTGCCTAATACATTGCTTAAACCACGGTTAGCTTCGTTTACAATCGGATCGCGAGTTGGTTTTTCTTTCATTTTGGCAGTAAATCCGCCACCTTGGATCATAAAGCCTTTAATCACGCGATGAAAAATCGTGTGCTCATAAAAGCCATCTTTACAATACTGTAAGAAGTTCTTAGAACTGACTGGCGCTTTTTCCATATCAAGTTCAATGCAAATATCACCCAAGTTAGTCGTAAACGTAATCATATTGCTCATACCTAAGTTAAATAAGGGATGACGTCACCCCTTTGATAACGGCCATTATAGCGTGACATCATCAGCGTGAGTTATCTGCTCGCTGTTTAAAATGCTATTTACCATTGAATAAATCCATTGCGGTGCGGGTCATCGCTCGCACGCCAGTTTTAATCGTAAGTGGATAATCTGGCGCAAATTGGCTCGAATGCAATGAAGGTAATGGCTCACCAGAATCTAGACTCGCCTGATACTTTTGGGGCTCTACCCCCCCCAACCAAAATAGGGTAATTGGCACATTTTGCTCAGTGCGGCCGTACAATCCAAAATCTTCGCCAGCCATGACTGGCGGCGCGATAACCACATTGTCTTTACCAATTTCAGTTTCAATACTGGCTTGTACTTTTGCAGCTAATTGCGGCTCATTATAGGTTGATGGAATCGTTTCATCGTCATGCACATACACTTCAGGTGCCAGCTCTTCAGGTAAGCCTGCACTTAACGCAATCCCTTTGGTAATGCGTTTAATTGCCGCTATTTGCTGCTCCCTTACTTCAGGATTGTACGAGCGCAGTGTTAACTGCAGTTTAACTTCGTTAGAGATAATATTGTGCTTAGAACCACCATGAATTGAGCCAACAGTAACCACATTTGGCTCAAGGGGGGATACTTCACGACTTGGGATAGTTTGCAGTGCTAATACTGTTCTTGCTGCGATCACCACGGGATCGATTGTAAGATGAGGATACGCCCCATGGCCGCCTTTACCTTTAATAGTAATATCCACAGAATCAACATTGGCAAGCGCATAACCGCTTACTACGCCTATTTTACCTGCGGGAATACCAGCACTCACATGTAAACCAATCACACTATCTGGAGTGGGAAATTTGCTAAACAGGCCTTGTTTTAGCATAGCTTTGGCTCCACCACCGACTTCTTCTGCGGGCTGAGCTACCATCATTAACGTGCCTTTCCAATCTGATTTATGTTTCATCAGTTGTTCTGCTGCACCAATAAAGCTGGTCATATGGATGTCATGACCGCAACCATGCATGATCCCAACGGTATTATTATGTTCATCAACCGTAGTGACTTTTGAAGCATAAGATTTACCTGTTTGTTCAACAATTGGTAGCCCATCAATATCTGCACGGATCATAACCGTTGGCCCCGAACCATTTTTATAAATGCCTACCACACCGTAGCCACCAAAGTTATCAGTCACGTCAAAACCAAGCTCTGATAGCTCTTTAGCCATTCTGGCGCTGGTGTTTTTTTCTTGATAAGACAACTCTGGAAATTGATGCAAATGAGTATAGAGCGCTTCAAGTTTGGGCATAGACTTCATCACTGAAGCATCAAAATTTTCTGCATAAAGTGAGGTGCTGCTTAATGCTGTGGCTAAAGCCAGTGTGACTGACAATGATACGGGTATAGCAGCAAAGCGTGCTGGTAATTTCATGTTATCTTCCTTGTGAACAGCTAGATGTCTAAGCCGCAGATAAAAACAATTTATTATGCTCTGTTAATAACCTAGCATAGGCTTAATGAATTTTATAATGTGTATAAAACAATAAACCTTTCAAAGGGAAATAATACGAGTGATGATGGAAACAGGTCGATTAGTTCGCTGGAATGGCAGTAAAGGCTTCGGGTTTATCGAGCCTGATAAGGGTGGCAAAGACGTGTTTATCCATATCTCAACCCTTAAACATATGGCTAGAAAGCCCATTGTTGGCGATCAAATTGAATATGCTGTGGAGCAGCAAGCTGACGGAAAAGTTAAAGCAGACAAAGCACTCATCTTAGGTGTGGCTATCAATCCTACTCATAAACCTCGCCATAACTCTGGCAAAAATCATAAAGTAAAACAGCGTCCACCAATAAAAATGAAAAAAGCCACCACGGCTTCGGGTACGATGAGTCGCATTGTCATTATCTTAATTGTCATCGCCATTGGCAGGTTTGCTATTCAAGCCTACTACGATGTAACGAATGCTCCCGGTCAATCGAGTCTAGTTCAGCCTGTCACGATAGATAACAGTCCGACTCAATCGACAAAATTTTCACCGCAGTTTAGCTGCGAGGCGGGTAAAACTCACTGCAGCCACATGCGATCATGTGAAGAAGCGATTTTCTATATTAATCATTGTCCTGATACTCAAATGGATGGTGACTTTGACGGTGTGCCATGTGAACGTCAATTCTGTAATTAAATGGCATAGCAAAATTTATAAGGATCATAATGACAATAATTACTGAAACTGACCGCCTAATCATTCGTGAATTTAATCTTGGCGATGCAAAGGCTGTGCTTGAGTTTAATTCAGAAGAAGTCAACCGCTACACTGGCGATGCAGGCTTATGTAACACGCTAAAAGATGCTGAAAATATTATCCAAGAGATATGGTTAGCGGAATATAAAAAGTTCGGCTTTGCCCGTTGGGCTGTAGTCCATAAAGCCACAAATCAAGTCATTGGTTTTTGTGGTTTTAAAAATGACTCGCGAATAAATGCTATCGATATCGGCTACCGTTTACATCAAGACTTTTGGGGGAAGGGCTACGCAACTGAGGCAAATCAAGCCTGTATTGAGTTTGCAAAGCAGCACATGGATTTAGATATCGTCTACGGCGAAGTGGTGGACGTGAATCTTGGGTCAGTTAACATCATTAAAAAGTTAGGCATGACGTTTATCAGACAATATGAAGATGAAGGCTTTACCTTACTGAGATACGCAATCTCGTTAAAAGGTAATCCACTACCAGCAAATTAATGGGATGAAGGCACAAAAAAGGCGCCAACGACTTCTATTAGGGCGCCCTTTATACATTCAACTCTTAATCGTCAGCTAAGGCTAAAAGTAAGCTGCCCAACCGATTAGAAAGCCTTGCGATGCCGTATCATAAGCAAAGTTATCTTCATTATCGTAATCAACCCAAGTGGATTTATAAGCCAAATTCAAATCAGACCATGAGTTAATTTGATACCGTGCGCCAGATTGAATAGCGGTAGTAAAATCAGTATCACTGCCCATCCCTGCATCAGCACTGATGTAAAATAACCAATCTTGATTTATCGGTTTTATCCAGCGCACACCAACCACAAAGTCAATCCAATCATCTTCAAAGTTAATGTCACTGAATATGGTATTATTGTCTTTACGATACAGTTGCATATCGATGTCGTTATCCCACCAGCGTAAGCCAACCATATAATCTAACGTGCTATCACCATAGTCATAACGCTTAAACCCTTTAGCCTCTAGTACCCCTTGGCGAATATCAATATCCCCCTTTAATACCAAGTTATTAGTATTATCCAAGACGTTATTCGTTTCGCCATTGAGCTTCATGAAACTATAATCAATGTAATATCCCCATTGGTTATCATAGATACTCTCAAAGCGAACCATGGCGGTCATTTCCAAGGTATCCAATATAAACTTAGGGTCGACATTTACCTCTAGGTTTTGATCAAGAAGAGTCGTATCGCCGCGGATATTCAACGCCATTCCATACAGCTCAATACTATTGTTCCACTGGCCCGTTTCACCTTTTGCTATAACAAGATTAGGCATAACAAGCGAGGCAATGATTATCCCTCCCCCTACTACACGCCTATAAGCTGATTTAGCATGCTTTAAGCAATCTCTTCCCTGTTTAATCATACAACCTCCTTGTTGAGCCATAGGTGTCATCGAGCCACATAAGTAAGCTTTTAATAAGCCGAACACATCTTTATTAAATTTTTCACTAAAAACAGTGTAGGACACTCATCAAACTTAACCAGCCATATTAATGATTTATAATCAATGTCATCTTAATATACTTCAAAAATAAGCAATTAAACCTTGCTATAAACCAAACAAACTCACCAAGAAACATACGGTTTTTGCCTCACGTCACGTAAAAAGTCGAAACAATTTTAGTAACAGACAAATTTATCACCGCAAATGTAAACCATTTAAACTAACTTTGTGAAACTTATGATAAATCACCCTAGCAGTCTGCCGCTAAAACGCATATATTTGATACAGTAACTGGGCTTTTAGGGACATATTCATGGGACGACACCATTGGCGTAAAATTTTCTCAATCTTATTTGTGCTCAGTATTCAATGTAGTGTCTTTTCTGTTACTGCTGCAGATGATATCAACCTAAAAAAAGTCGCTGAAGCTGAAAAACGCAGCGAAGCCATCACCGAAGCCCAAGGTGGCTTAATCATGGCTCGAGATGGCGAAACACCATTGACCGCCTTAATCGCCATAGGTCAAGCCATAGAAGAAAATGACTGGCAAGCCGCTGCCGAGTTTGTTGATTTACGATACTTGCCAAAAGGTATTAACCCAGAAGATGGCCCCGAATTACTCCGTAAACTGGTCATTTTATGGAACAAACAAAACATCATCGACTTGTCACAAATTAGCGACCAACCAACTGGCCACTTAAATGACAAACTCCCAAGTTACCGAGATTTGCTTGGCGTATTAGAAACGAATACCGGCCCCGTTCCCGTTTATATGCAGCATGTGCCCGACGGTAAAGGCGGTAAGATTTGGAAAATATCTAATGCTACCGTCGCCAAAATACCTGAACTATGGGATGAATACGGATATAGCCCCCAAATAGAAGCACTTGCTAACTTCCTACCTGAGTTCTCTGCTTTTCATATGGAAAACTGGCAATTACTTATTCTCAGTTTAAGCATTCTTTTTGGTTGGATTGGTACGGGGTTAATCAGTCTTGCAGCTATCAGTATCGCAAAGCACTTTGAACCTAAAATCGCAGGATTAAGCCGCTTTTGTGGGCGTAGTTTGCGTTGGTTCCTGTATTTATCTTTGTTGCAATATGCCGCGCTCGCACTCGGATTATCCGTTAGAGCAAGAGTATGGTTTGATAACAGTACCTTGCTGTATCTGGCCAACACCATATTAATTCTTGGCTTGGTTGAGCTTTACTCTGCCTATAAATCAAAACAACTACATGACCAAGATAAAAGCTACAGTGTAGCCCTACTTCGCCCTATGGTAGCCATTTTAAAAATCGTCATTGTGGTCATTATCGCATTGATGTGGTTTGAAAGTTCAGGCTACAACATGGCGACGATTTTGACAGGTTTAGGTGTCGGCAGTTTGGCCATCGCCTTAGCCGCGCAAAAACCATTAGAAAATGTGTTTGGCGCGCTGACGTTATACGCTGCAAGACCAATTAAACCTGGGGACTTTTGTCGCTTTGGTGCGACCTTAGGAGTGGTTGAAGAAATCGGTTTACGTTCAACCCGAATTCGTAAACTCGATCGCACCGTGGTACATATTCCAAACTCGGTCTTTTCATCACAAGAGCTTGAAAACTTCTCAGTGATTGATCGCCGCCGCTATAAGCATGATTTACGTATTAGCCTTGATACCACTAAAGAACAGCTGCAAATGCTATTGATGGAGCTACGTAAACTACTGTTATCACATCCAAGAGTGTTAGAGGTTGCCCAGCGAGCACGCTTTCTTGCTATCGAACGTGATGCCTTTGTCGTCAATGTCAATGCCTACATTGATACAGGGGATATCAATGAATACTTTGGTATTGCCGAAGACTTAAATTTTCATTTGCTGAATATTATGAAAGAGCTCGATATTCACATTGCGCCAATAGGTCAAAACGTGGTGTTAAATAATGCCGTACCTGCTGATTTAGAAGTGCAGCAACGGGCAGAACAAACGATTCGCCAACTGATTGAGGAAGAAGAGCTACCATTCCCTAATTACAGCGAAGACACCCGTGATAAATTTAAAGACAGTGTGGCATATCCCCCTATTGGCAGTGTGACAAAACCAAAAGATGTGCTCAAATCTCCAGAAGAATTAGAAGTAGAAAACGAAATCGAAGCTAAATCTTAATGCTACGGCCTTACAAAACCACAAAAGCCAAGCAGTCGCTTGGCTTTTTGATTTTTTAAATATTGATGCAATGCAGTATCACCTCAATATTAATTCAGTAACGGGTGCTCTGGCGGTAGTTGCTTACTTATCCATAACACCAGTTTGTGTTTTCTGTTTGGGCCGTCATCTTTATCTTCAGCTAACGCTTGGATCAGGCCGTCTTGTACCAGTAAACGATAAATACATTCCACTTTATCCTTTGGAGAAATACCTTCGCCAAAATTCTTAAAACCTCTTTTTCTTGCATAAGCTTCACCAATTTCCATGGCAAGTTTTAGCAACTTTGTATCATTTTTTCCTGGTTTCATTCTGAGCTCCAACAGGGTTCAATGTTTTCAAATTACGCTAATTGATTTAAAACTCAATGGCTTTTCCATCAGACTTGAGAACTATTTCACTTATTAGTGAGTTGGCCATACAATTTGCCCAGTGCTGCACCTTATCGGCATGTTAAAAATGAAATTGAGATAACTGATACCAATGAATACTGATGCCTTTGAAGTTAATCCACAACTGCTTGATCAAATTAAACGGCAAACTCGTGCCACTGACATTACTCAAGTAGAACTAATCCAATCACTTTGGAGTGGTTACGGAGAATTATTCAGAGCTCACTTATCAGGTTCAACCTATGACAGCGTCATTGTTAAACACATCAAGCTACCTTTGATGGACCCACAAGATAGCACCGCAGCACAGTCGCACCCGAAAGGTTGGAATACAGCCCTTTCTCATCAGCGCAAAATAAAATCATATCAAGTAGAGTTTAATTGGTATCAAGATTACGCCAATCAATGTAGCCAAGATAATCGGGTGCCTAAATGTTTATATCTAGAACAAGATGGTGATGACTGCTTATTGATACTTGAGGACTTAGCCACTGTTGGTTTTGGTAAAGTGCTCACCCGTGCTGATGATATTGCTATTAAAGCTTGCCTTAAATGGCTAGGACGGTTTCATGGCCAATTCTTATACCAAAACCGTGATACGAGCGAATCACCGCACTACTCAGACAACAAACACAAATTAGTCACAGATAAAGTAAGTAAGCAATTACACGCAAAACTTTGGCAACAAGGTACTTATTGGCACCTTGATACCCGCCCAGACGAACTAGCAGCTCTCAAAGATTCAAGCCTAAAATCCGCTGCACAACAAATAGATACAGTGCTCAGTAATACTCCATTTCAAACCTTAGTCCATGGTGATGCCAAGCTAGCTAACTTTTGCTTTACCGAAAACCACCAACAAGCAGCTGCGGTAGATTTTCAATATGTTGGCCAAGGCTGCGGTATGAAAGATGTGGCATTATTGCTGAGCAGCGTGATTACCTTTTCAGAAGATGAATCGCAAATTACACAATGGCTTGATTATTACTTTAACGAGTTAGTTATTAGCACCAAGCATCATCACCCCCACATTTGTACAGATAAATTAGTGCAAACATGGCGGCCATTATATTCAATCGCTTGGGCCGACTTTCAGCGGTTTGTAAAAGGCTGGAGCCCCAACCACTTTAAGATTAACCCATACACCGAAGCGTTAACCGCTAAGGCACTGGCTCGGCTTAAGTGATAACAGTGGCTGTAAGGAAATAATAAAAAGATACGCTTAAGTATTTCTACAACAGCAAGGGAATACTCTTTGCTTTAGCAACTATATCGCTGACAACAAACCTCCAGTTAAAGGTCACCCTCGCTCTCTTTTCTAATTCCTCAATTAGTCTGTTTTTTACTCCCTTTTACACTTTAAGTGGTTACAATCTAACCACAAGTTGGTATAAGTAAATACTAATGAAACGCAATCGCGATAAGCTGTTACCGAATGCATGAAGCATAACACTGGGTTTTCAATGGAATGTGATAATGAAAAACGAGATTTTTTTCTTTGGTGAATGGCAGGTTGATCCCAATAGCAATAGCGTAAACCTTGGTAAAAAAACAAAACAGCTTGAACCCAAAGCTATGGATGTATTGGTTTTATTATGCCAACGCAGCGGTGAAGTACTCAGTAGCGATGATATCGTCAATCACTGTTGGCCTAATACCGATATTGGCGATAATCCACTGCACAAAATTATCAATCAATTACGCCGAGCACTCGAAGATAAAGCAACATCACCACGTTATATTGAAACCATTCGTAAGCGAGGCTACCGCACCCTCGCCGATGTTAATTTTCCCATAGGTCATGAAACCGTTGCTAACCATCAGCAGTGGAGTGCTGGCTCACCTTTCCCCGGTCTTCAGGCCTACTCAGAAGACTTTCATGAAGTCTTTTTTGGCCGCAGTAAACAAATTAGCGTGCTACTTGAGCGTATTAGCCAGCAAGTTAAATTCGGTCGCGGTTTTTGTTTATTACTCGGCCCAAGCGGCAGTGGTAAATCATCGTTAATCAATGCAGGCATTATTCCTAATCTTACCGTAGGATCAGGGTATAACGGGGTGCATGTAGCCGCTTACAGCAGCCTAGACTTTGCCGATGTCGCTAAATCACAACTCTTTATCGAACTTGCAGGAGCGATGCTCGATTGGGAAGTTAATGACCAACCAGTGTTTGACGGCGACAGTGCAGATTCGCTATCCCACCGACTCATCACAGAACCACAAGTAATTGTTAATCAATGTAAACAAGCCATTAAAGCTAATCGTCAACTTCACACTCATTTTGCTTTGTTTATCGATCGCCTAGAAGTGTTATTGTCTTCACCGCTTTTTACCCATGAGCAACGTTCTGCTTTTGTTGGCATACTCGAACAACTCGCCAACTCTGGCTGCATTATTGTATTAAGTGCTTGTCGTAACGAGTTCTACCCCTTGCTTGTTGGCTACCCTAGTTTAATGACAGGAAAAGGCCAAGGCGCGCATTTTGATTTATCGCCACCGACTCGTAGCGAATTGCTGCAAATGATCCGTTTGCCCGCTATTGCGGCTAATTTAACTTGGACCTGCGACCCTGATACAGCAACACCTTTAGATGAAATCCTCTGCGCAGAAGCTGCCAGTAACCCCGATGCACTGCCGATGCTGCAATACATGCTGCAAGCACTTTACTTAAAGCGCAGTAAAGACAACCAGTTGTTGTTTAGCGTGTATCAAGAATTAGGCGGCATTGAAGGGGCAATTGGCAAAAATGCCGAAGATGCTATTGGAGAGCTCACCCCCCAGCAAAAAGCCAGCTTGCCCCATGTATTTTCACTGCTAGTGACGCTAAGGGAAGACGAGTCATCGATCACTAGTCGCACCGCGCGCTGGGCACAGCTGCACACCAAAGAAGAACGCACCCTGACTCAGGCGATGATTAACAGTCGTTTGTTCGTGTCCAATTTGCAAAACGGCGAACCCTGCTTCAGCATTGCCCACGAAGCGCTACTGCGCCGCTGGCCAAGGGCAACCTCATGGATAGCTGAGCATAACCAAAGTTTGCGAATTAAAAGCAGACTCCATCATTTATCCACCCGCTGGCTACAAGAAAACAAAAACCATGCTTATTTGCTGGCTGACGGTAAACCACTCAGAGAAGCCAAGTCACTCAAAAACAATCCGTTATTCGAGCTTGAGCCTGAAGAAATTGAATTAATTACCGCATCGAGTAAGCACGAAAAAATCAAACGTTGGCAAAAAACCTTCACCATCTCGTTACTCTTTTTACTCACGATCACCTCGATTTTAGCCAGCGTTAAAAGCTTCGAAGCAGAAAGAATGGCCCAACAGAAAAGGCAAGCAGCAGAAGACCTTCTCGGCTTTATGGTGGGTGATTTCGCCGACAAAATGCGCGGTATTGGGCGTATGGATTTACTGGATGGTATCAACAAAAAAGCACTGGAATATTTCAGTGACGCTTCGAACCCAAACGATACCAACTTAAGTTTTGAGGCCCGCTTTCAACACGGTCAAACCTTAGAGGCCATGGGTGAAGTCGCCTACTCACGGGGTAAAACTATCGAAGCCAAAGAAGCCTTGTTAGCTTCTAGAGAAAAGCTCACCGCATTATTAATTGAGCAACCTGAACATTTCGAACTACTCAAAACCCTAGGGGCTAATGCGTTCTGGTTAGGGCAATTGGACTACGATCAAAGTGAATGGCAAGCAGCTAAAGCATGGTTTGAGCAATACTTAGCTTACAGCCAAACCATGTATGGCTTAGCGCCTGATAATGATGATGCAATTATGGAGCTTTCCTATGCAAATAATTCTTTAGGTTCTATATCGATAAACCAGCAAAATTTTGATGTCGCTAATGATTTTTTTCAACAATCATTAGCGTTAAAACAAAAAGCGTTGATTAAACAACCCCAAAACACTCAACTTATTGCAGATATTGCAGATACCCGTTCTTGGTTGGCAACTGCTGTTATATCTCAAGGTAATGTTAACAAAGCTATTAGATTACACGAAAAACTGCAGTTGGAGCTATTAAGTTCTTCTGCACAGCTAACCCCATATGCACTTGATAGGTTATTTGCTAGCTATCAAATACATTCCAATTTATTGCGTTATCAAAATCAAAAACAACATGCCTTTGAAGTAACTCAATTAGGGCTCGCAGCGATAAATAAAGCGTTAATACAAGACCCTAAAAATGAGCAATGGCAAATAGATCGGTTTAATTCAATGTTCAGGTTACTAGAAGTAGTTGATGACCAGAATAAACAAATACTTAATTACAATATTAATTCTTTGGCAGTATCAATGACAGATAATGAGTCATTAAAAAATACATCTAGAAATAAATTTGTATGGGCTAAATATTATCTTTCATCAGCAAGGTACTTTTTCAATCACAATCAATACAATAAAAGCAATGAATATGCTTCAATCGCAGAAGAACTGCTTCATGACATTTCTAATAAACACAGTCAAAATGTTACTTATAAAGCAATGCTGTCATCCAGCCAGATACTCGTTTATTCGACCTCTACATTGCTAAATCACAAAATAACCGAAAAGTCTTTGTGTACTGAAATAAAATCTAGATTACAAACCTTAATCGACACAAACAGGAACCCATTAATAACAATTCCCTATCTTAAAGCATTGCAATGCTTAGGGGAGTTACCCTCAGAACCCCAGCTTTTTAATACTGTTACAGAAGCTGGAATTAACCTTAAAAATGTTCACTAAATGAATGGAGTCATCATGTTAAATATCACAGGCAAGGCCACCTTTATCACAGTAACCGTCACAATTGATAAAAATGAAGTACCGACATTTTCATACAGTAATGAAACTGGATCTGTAGAAGTTTCTGGCGAAAGTACCATTACCTACCTTCTAGATGACCTTACAGACAAAGGATTAAAATTTGTTGGCGCCGCTTTTGAAACCCCTTTTGATGGCGTAGTCGATGCTGTCACTACGAGTAGTGATGGTCAAATAATTCAGTTAATGGACTTGGATAAAGTGGTCGGAACCACTAAGTTTCAGTTTGTGTTAACCAACACTGATAACAGCTTACTTCTCCTTAGTGAGGACCCTCAAGTCATTAACAAGGGGCAAGGCAATGTAGAAAATTGTTAACGGTGAAGAATTTAAAAACAATTAATTCAACACCTTAAATCGGAAGGTTAGCGAAAGGTTGTAGTTAACAGAGTTCGATAGAGTAATCACTAGAAAACGCAATCACTGCGGCGATATTAACTTTCTAGTAAGGATACTCGTTATGTTAGAACTCACTTCCACTGCTGAGAATCAATTAACCCAAATTTCTCAAGTGAATATGGACATGTTTATTGGCGACACCAAGACGGGCAATATCAACTGTCAATTTGGCGTCAATGAACTTCCACCGAGTACTAACCCTTTAAAACTTGAACCACAGTTTTTATCAAACAATTTAGCCAATCACACTATTAGTAATCGCGCTATTAGCAACCAGACTATTAGTAATCACACTGGCGCCCATACTAATTCTAGTACCAGTGCTAATACCGGTGCGAATAAGGCTGATAGCAATCAAGTCAATACAGATGTTAACGCTACAGAAACTAAACTCGGTGGTCACGCCCTCAGCTCATTATCAACGTTAGTTGAACATATAATGGAAGCGATGATTGTTGTCGATGAGTTTGGCAATATTCAAATGGCAAATCGACATGCTGTATCTTTATTGCTTGATTGCGATAAAACCTCAGCAAACTCGTTAATTGGTCAGCGCTGGCAGTCTTATTTGTGTGAACCGCAAAAGTCGCACTATCAACAAATGATCCTTGAATCTAGATTAGAACCAAGACCGCTAAATCACTTACCTAATGAAACCACACTTAACATGTCAAATGGCCAAACCATTGATGTGGAAATGTCTGTCACCCATTTTCCTATGTCTGAGCCTTTATTTGGCATCATCATCAGAGATTTAAGTAAGTATCGCGCAGAGTATCAGCAGCTGTATAAATGGGCATCGACCGACTGCTTAACTAACTTGTCTAACCGCCGTGTATTTGATGCAGACTTAAAGCACCATTGGAAAACATGCATTGAACAAGGCGATCCGATCAGTGTATTAATCATCGATATTGACCACTTTAAATCATTTAATGATAACTATGGCCATGTCATGGGCGATCGTTGTTTACAAAAGATAGCCAACGCAATTAAAAGCGCCTTACCTAATGAAGATTGCACTGCAGCGCGCTATGGTGGTGAAGAATTTGCTTTAGTGATGCCTAACTGCAATACCGAAGAAGTGCAGCAAACTGCACAGTTAATACAGCAAAACATTAATGCATTGACCTATATGGATATCGGTTTGGATATATCAGTTACAGTCAGTGTAAGCCAAGGTCATGCTAGTGAAATTAACGGCCAATTTAGAACTGCAAATGCATTATTGTGCGCTGCTGACACCGCGCTATATCGTGCTAAAGCTGAGGGCCGCAATCGGATTAATGCTTGCTGCTAGAGAGGGAAGTGTGCGAGCAGAACATCATTACATGGCTCGCACCATTAGGCAGTTTATAAATTTATTACTTGTTGATAATTGCCCGCATTGTCTAGCCCACACATTTCATCATAGGCGGTTTGATATTCAAGGTTGGCAACCGAATAGTCATGGCTTTTTAGTAGGGCTTTAGCTTCTACAATCGAGTTCACGCACTCGCCTGAACCGGCGCCATTTAAGCCTACAAAATTATTACCAGCATCGGTCAGCCCCACTAAATAGTGGGTTGCATCAGCTATACCAATGATTGTCGCGATATTGCCTGATTGGTTCACATTATCCATGACGTATCCTCAATTGAGTTTGGTTCACTTAGTAACCATGTTATACGTCAACAATTCACATCTAGTTCAAAAAGCAACCAGTAAGCCACTTCTACTAAGTACCAATGACATTTCAGAGGTCATAACGCCAGTTAAAGAATGTTGTCCTTCATTGCCTTTCCACTTTCTTTGCTGTTATAACTATATGATTAAAAAGCAAGCATACTGACAAGGAATCATCATGGATTGGTATATCAAGGTATTGAAGAATTACATTAACTTTAAAGACCGAGCGCGTCGTAAGGAGTATTGGTTCTTTGTACTTTTCAATGTCATCGCAGGGATCCTACTAGGTATCCTTGATAACATCACCGGCACCTTAAACCCTGAAACTGGCTATGGATTACTAAGTGGTATTTATTCTTTAGCGGTATTCCTACCTGCCCTTGGCGTATCTGTGCGTCGTCTTCATGACACGGATAGATCAGGATGGTGGCTCCTTATCGCACTTATTCCATTCATCGGTGCTTTTGTATTGTTGTACTTTTTTGTGTCTGACAGTCAATCTGAAACTAACCGCTTTGGCCCTAACCCTAAGGGTAACGAAGTCGAAATCTAGCCTTGGAATTAAATAAGGGCTCAGTAATAGCCAACAAAGGGCAGTATAGTGCTAACCAGCGCTGTACTGCCCTTTAATATTACTGTTTGTTCAAATTTACCGCAGGCAAACCACCTCGATTTCAAACTGTGATCTACACCTCTTGAGCCTCTGATTTATATCCCGCATGCTAATGCCCTTTTTGATTAATGGCTTGTTATTTAACACGCATTTTCAAAAAGATCCGTTCGGATGAAGGTAGCAGGAGAGTGGGGACTAACCCCACACCGACGAGGCAACTTTAGTTAGTGGATTATCCGCTAGTAAAGCACTCTTTCAGGTGCCACATTGTGGTGAGGACTGTTACTGGACGAGCCTCTGGAGAGACTGTAAACAAACGCTGTTCGTCAGCGATTGTCATTACAGCGCCGAAGGCGAAAGTGAGGCTGACTTATCAGTCACGCGAAACGCTCAGGCAAAAGGACAGAGGAGAGGATGACTGTATTCATTTATGGTCACTGTCGTTTGTTGCTGCGCCTAAAATCTACCTATGTGGTGGATGCTCTGTCAGTTGCCCTCTTCAGTACCACATAACAGCCATATCTTTTCCTCCTCCATATTGTTGTTTAATATTCGAGGAACACCATGAACTTTCACGCGCTATTAGCTGATATCAATGCCATTGTTTGGGGCCCAATCACCCTATGCTTACTGGTTGGTACCGGTCTTTATCTCACTATTCGGCTTAAACTATTACAAATATTTCAGCTCCCTTTTGCCTTAAGTTTGTTATTCAAACCTGCAACAGGCAAAGGTGACTTATCATCATTTGCAGCCTTGTGTACTGCCCTATCGGCGACCATAGGTACAGGTAATATCGTCGGGGTGGCTACTGCGATAAAAATTGGTGGCCCAGGTGCATTATTTTGGATGTGGTTAGCCGCCTTTTTTGGCATGGCAACCAAGTACGCCGAATGTATGCTAGCGGTTAAGTATCGCACCACGGATGCCAAAGGTAATATTGCTGGCGGCCCTATGTATTATATTGAACAAGGGCTTGGCCTAAAATGGCTAGCCAAAATCTTTGCGGTATTCGGTGTTGGTGTGGCGTTTTTTGGCATTGGTACTTTTGCCCAAGTGAATGCCATTAGCGATGCCATGACAATTGCGTTCAATGTACCTACATGGGTGACAGCAATTGTACTGACAACAATGGTGGCAGCAGTCACATTGGGCGGCGTCAAACGTATTGCAAATGTCGCTCAAAAGCTGGTACCTACAATGGCGCTGGGCTATGTCTTAGCGTGTATTTGGATTCTGTTTAGCTTTTCAGAGCAAATCGTACCGGCGCTCGAATTAGTCGTTCACTCAGCCTTTACCCCCATTTCAGCTGCAGGTGGATTCTTAGGGGCCACTGTTGCCCAAGCGATTCAAATTGGTATTGCCCGAGGTGTTTTTTCAAATGAATCTGGCTTAGGTAGTGCCCCAATTGCCGCTGCTGCAGCCAAAACTAAAGAACCTGTAGAGCAAGGTCTTGTCAGTATGACGGGGACCTTTTTTGATACAATTTTGATTTGTACCATGACAGGTTTAGTCCTGATTATTACGGGTGTTTGGAATGGTGATACTGCGGGTGCTGCAATGACCAGTGCCGCATTTTCAACGGGAGGCTCAGCCATTGTCGGTCAATATATTGTGACAATAGCGCTAGTGTGCTTTGCCTTCACGACAATTCTTGGCTGGCATTACTACGGTGAACGTTGTTGGTACTACCTAACTCACAAACGCCTAGGAGACCAAGGGATTAAGGTGTATCAATTAACCTTCTTAGGCTTGATTGCTGTCGGTGCATTTATTCAATTAGATTTAATTTGGATGCTTGCCGATACTGTTAACGGCTTAATGGCCATACCAAATTTAATTGCAATTATTGGCTTAAGACATGTCATTATGACTGAGACACATCATTATTTTGAACGAAAGAAAAAGCAGTTTTCACAGGTAAAACTGGCAAATTAGTACCTGCTACAAATAGAGTTCTGTTTTGGTGTACTTGTCAATTAAGTCTTGAATGGTGCCGTCATTTTTTAACTCTAAAATGGCGGCATTAATTTGTGGCATTAACGCTTGATGCTCTTTCCTTAAGCGCATGACTAACACCCCTTTTGAATGAATAGCAGCTAATGCGATTGGGAGGTTGAGCTTTTTCGCCCAATACAAAGCAGGTAAATCTCCCGAAATGGCAGCATTAACTCTGTTTTTATGCAGAGCTTTTATTAATTGTTTTTCAGAACTGAAGTCCACTCGAGTAAAAATATCATCATCGTGGTACAAATAGCCAAATACAGTGCCTATTGGCTGTCCTTTGATCTTAGCAATGTTAGACCAAGTCTCCTGATTCTCTTTAAGCGTTATGATGTTTTCTTGAATATGAAGCACTGGCTCTGACTGAACAAATTGCCCTCCCATATCTCCATCAGCAAACCAACTTGGACTCACAAAATCAAAATCTAATAACCCTTTTTCAAGTGCTTGATTTGTACGTTGGGGAGGAAAATCATGGCGCTCGATGTCGATTGAAGCCGTTGCAAGGATTTGCGGAACTAACTCACCTAATATACCTGAGTTATTAGCGTCTTCGGTAATATAATAGGGCACCCAACTACTTGAGCCATTGACATTATATTTAAGAGTGGTGGCATGCAGTTTTGCATGAAACAGCAAAACTGCACTCAGCAAGAATAAGTAGTACATTTTATGCAAATAATTATCCCCCAAAACGTACACACTTTAAAAAAAAAGCATGAAAATTAACTTTATCAACACCTTAAACTAAAACAATTGCGCAACATTGTTAAGCTGATTTTAGCCTTACTTGGAAAAAATAGCGTTCTGAAGATGACAAAAGCAGCGCCAAACTAGGCTTTTGTTCACTTAACTCACTCATTAGTAATTGATTCTTATCAAACTAGCAATATAAGCAATCACTTAATTAGCGTTTCAGTTTACATTGCCTGTGAATCAAGTCATAGGCTAACCAAGTGGTTTATTCGAAGAGATGTGTTAAATGAGTAATCGATGTTGCAGTAAATTGGGTATTGGTTAGTCGCGCCAACACTATGGCGGCGCGCTACTTCGCTTCTGTCACAATATCTAAGTTGAGCTTAATATCTAATGATAACGTCGCTAATTTTTTATCCATCAATGCACGGATCTTTTGCAAGTCAGGTAATAGTTGATTCGACTTCTTCGGGTTTACATTAATGTTCACCATCAACTCGGGACCTACTTTAGCAATACCTGTAATCTCAAGCTCTTGTAGGCTAGAACCGTTGGCCTCTGAGACACTTTCATGCACTAGAGAGCAAATCTCTTGGCTCGGCTTCATCATCAGTAGCTCTCTTAACGCACCAGTGAGCATGGTTAATGGCACCGATATAAAGTAACTACCGATAAGCAGCATCATGACAGAGTCTGCGTAGACGGCATATGCATGCCAAGGTGTATATGCCATTAACACAGCAATAATAAAGCCTGCACAAACTGCTGCACTGATAATGGTATCCATCTTCCACTGTTTTATTTCAGCAGCAAATAAGCCCGAGCGCTGCGGCCCGTTTTGGCGAGCTAAAAACCACCAAACACCAGCACACCCTAATAAACCAATGAAACCAAATACAGCCGCAATAGACATATCAATGGCTTTACCACCACTTAGTATTGTTGTCATCGCTGACGATAAGCTAAAGCACAGCAACATTAAAATCACCGTACCTTTAATTGCCACCACGAGGGGTTCGATGATCGCTTTGCCAAACGCAAATTGAGATCTTGAGGGAGCACGCATGTAACTCGAGGCGGCTAATGAAAGCATGGTAAGAAATAAACTCATCAGCGAATAAGCACCGTCAAATAAAATGACAATTGAGCCGCTTAACCCACCCACTACAACACCTAACACAGCAAACGCTAACGCTGCTACAGCTGAAAACTTAAGTAATTGTTTATCTTTATTTTTATCTCTTACACACATGAATTATCACCAATTAAAACCTGTGGTAATTATTGTCATTGGTGACTATTTTCTCAACAGTGATTCTTGGTAATAACAACCCCAAGATAGGACTAAGTATATAAATTGATATAAATCATAAAGTTAATGCGCACATTAAGCGTCAAAAAACATGACGCTCAGTGAGTTAGTGATACATTCGAAGGCTGAAAGGCATTAAAACTTAAACAGATAATCGCTGATCTGATCGCACAGCCAAGCGACACTTTCAGGTTGTGCGCTGCCTGGCATTGAAAACATGCAGTAATCTTCGTGGGTTAACCCATAGGTATGTTTTATCACCGCCAGTTTTTGATTTCTCAAATGAGGTCTAATCAATGGCTCAGGTAACACGCCCCATGCTTTTTCGGACATAATTGTATTCAACATATATTCGAAACTTGAAAAACCAATATGTCGCAATGAAAAAGGCTGTAATTCAGGGTTATCTTTGTCATTTAAGTAAACCATTACTGCTTGCAGTGATTCACGTAATTGGCTATCCGACACCCGCTTAAGGCTCGCAAGTGGATGTGTATGCTCGCACACTGACATCATTCGAATTCGCCCCAAGGGCAGATAGTCAGTATTGGCATCATCCACTCGTTCAAAATCAACACCAAAGGCAAAGTCCACTTGCCCAGTATTGACGAGGTTAGCTAAATCACCACTTGATGCTAATACAGTATTCACTGTGGTTGCTGTGAAGTGGTTATTCAGTTCTATAATAAAGGTTTGCCATACTTCATCAGGAAAAGAATCATCCCTTGCTAGCCAAATTTCCGAACGAAACTTATCGATCGTTTGCTCGCAAGTTTGCTGAATACGCTCACATGTTGCGACGACACTTTCGCAGTCTTTGTAAATTGACTTGCCCACTTCAGACAAGACTAAACTGTTACCAGAACGCACAAATAACTTAGCTGAAAGGCTCGTTTCTAATGCCTTCATCGCCATACTCAGCTGAGTACGATTACTGTTTAGCTGTTTTGCCGCCGCAGTAACAGAACCGGTATCGGCGATTGCACAAAAGATTTCAAGCTGTTTAAGATTCATAGTTCAGCCGCATATCGTCAGGTTATAAAGAAGCTTGCTTTATTGCTGTTGACGCAGGTTAAATTGCTTTTGTGCCAACTCGTTATATTGCTCCAACAAGGTTTGCTCACTCGTATTGAGTGACAATGCTTGTAAATCAATTTTTAGCTGGCCTTGGCGATTAAACTGACTCGCAAATGTCCCCATATTCAACATATCAACTTGCCAATCGGTTAATTGACCAATCACATAATTACCAAATTGAAAGGCTTCATATTCGTTCAGTAGCGTTAAAAAATCACTAAACCCAAAGCCCTTTAATTGCTTTTGAGCGTTGAATGCCGCTAGATACCCCTGAGAAATGGGATCGTTCTTACCGGATAAAGCTTGCTGAAATTGATATGAATGACGAGTTTCATGAACTAAAAATGCCAGTGAGGCATAAGGGTCTTCCTCTGCAAGTTTCTCAGGGTTGAGGTAAACAATGCCACTACCGCCTTTTTCCACATCGAAATCAAAATACACCATTTTGTTCGGATAGCTATGGTTATCAATAATTAATAGCGGAGTTTGGTTGCCAAAGCTTTGCACCGCTAAAGCAAATACCTTTTTAAGCCAAGGTATTTGCTCATCTATGGTTAAATCAGACCAATTTGCTATTGCTTCAGTCACATTTTTATCTTGGTTTATTAACCCAACTAAGCGGTCCGCATGGGATATTGTTAACGCATAAGCTGGCGCAAGGAAGGCATCACTTTGAGGCTGAAGTGCAAAAGCTTGCGGCGCTTGTTGCTGTAATGCTTGATTCGCGTAAAAGCGGTCAGCTGCAAATGATTGCGAGGGACTCAGCCACAATAAAACGATGATTAAAATGGCTGAGGTTATTGTAAATTGAGGCATAGTAGACTGGCTTCCAGAAAGATTATTATTGTTATACTGAATATTACGACGCGCTGATATCGCCAAAGAGTATCACTTATATTCGCCTTATTCAGCATAGATTTAATTGAACTAAATCCTGCTCCCATTGGACTAATAATAGTATTAAGCATGACATGTAAGGCTTTATTCCTACTGAGTATTAAGGCTAATGAACAAGAAACCTGATCGCATCACTGCAATGCAACAAATAATGACTCAGGTGAAAGCCACGTTTCCATTAACTGAGCCCGACACCTTTGTATGTGGCCCTGAAGGGAATTGCCAAGGTTGTCCGAAAAAGTTACTCGAATTGGTTGATAGCGAAATCAGCTATTGGGAAGCGGCAATTGAACATGGCAACACACCACAGCTTGGCGATATTAGTCGCTTTGCTAAACTGTGTAAAAATGTAAAACGTGGTCTAGATAGAAATGGCGTCATTGAAAAATATCGTCAATATAAACAGCCTGAATAGTAGCGCTTTCATCAAGTTAGCTTATGTTCTATGCTTAATTAGCCCTAGCAATTAATATTGTTTTACATACAATGATGAATATATCGACAGCGATATCACAACACTAGAAAGAGGCACCAATGGATAAAGCGAAAATACTTGTGATAGACGACGATCCAATCTGTACCAGTATGATACTGGCGCTTCTTGGTGATGATTATCTGGTATTAACTGCCAACTCTGGTGACGGTGCGATTGAAGTACTCTCTTCAATGAAACCAGATCTTGTGTTTGTGGATATCACCATGCCTGATGTAAATGGCTATCAAGTGATTAAATACATGAAAGAGCATGAACTGACACAGCATGTCCCTGTCGTGGTTATCAGCTCACTTACTGAAGAGTCAGATCAAAAGTTAGCGCTTAAAATTGGCGCAGACGAATACCTCACTAAACCTATTCTTCCTAATACTGTGCAGCTTACTGTCGATAAGTATCTCGACGGAGCATAATCTTTGCTGACACTTTTATCGCCTTAAATAAGGCGTTGTCGTTATTCTATTTCCAAGTTATAAAAATGCCGTAATCTTTTGATTGCGGCATTTTTGATTGACTGAGATATCACTCACCATGCTATTGAATAGTGAATGAATTCGATAAATTAAGCATTACTTAGCACCTGGCTCTGCATGCTGATTCATCCACTTTTCAACTTCGTTATACCAGTAAATTGAGTTATTCGGCTTCATGATCCAGTGGTTTTCATCTGGGAAGTAAATCATTCGCGACTCAATACCTTTGGTTTGCAGTGTACGGAATAACTCAAAACCTTGGCCTACTGGTACACGGTAATCTAATTGACCGTGTACCACTAAGGTTGGAGTATTAAAGTTTTCAGCACCGTAATGCGGAGAAATAGATTTATAAATCTCAGGGTTATCCCAGTAGTCACCAAAACGTGTACTGTGCACCGAGAAATCGGCTGCCATTTGCGAGTACATATTGTAAACCGCAGCATGAATAAATAATGCATTAAATGGCTGATCTTTTTGACCTAAAATAATCGATGATAAGTAGCCACCGTAGCTTGCGCCACCAGCAACTAAACGTTCGTTATCAATCCAATCTTTTGCTTTAAACCAATCCGTTGCTTTAAATACATCTTCCAACGACTTGTTTTTCCAGTCTGGGTTAATGCTATCAGTGTAGTCTTGGCCAAAACTATTTGAGCCATGGAAGTTAGGCCATGCTGTGACATAGCCCCAAGAGGCAAATGTTTGTGCATTCCAGCGATAATGAAAACCATCAGAAATCGCGCTGTGAGGACCACCATGAATCAACATCATTAGTGGGTATTTTTTACTTTTATCAAACCCTGGCGGGTAATGTACCCACATTTGCACATCTTCGTCGTTATAGCCTTTATAGGTCACTGACTCATATGTACCCATATCTACATTCGCTAGAATGTCATCATTAAAACTATCTAAACGCGTGGTTTTGCCATTGCTTGGATTAATTTTAACTAAGCGAGCTGGGTACAAAAAGCTGTCATTTGCAGCCACTATCGTGCCGTCATTCGCAATAGCAGGTGCACCGAAGTTGGTTTGCTTGGTAATCGGTTTTACCTTGCCATTACTGGCATTGATGTGGAAAATGCGGCGAGTGGCAGCATCATCAATAGCAGCATAAAAACCTTTGTTATCAGCCGTCCAGCTAAAGCGGGCAACAGAGCGATCCCAGTCAGTTGTGATCACACGTTCAGTACGCTTTTTCACATCCAATAACACAAGGTTTGCTGTATCAGCGTAAAAACCATGGATAAGCTGGCGGGTAAACGCTAACGTTTTACCATCTGGACTAAAGGTAGGGTTTGAATCTGGCGCTTCGTTCTTAGGCGTTAAGTTAACCACTTTACCGCTGCCAATTTTCGCCATGAAAATATCAACTTTTGGATCAACCTGATTGTCCCAACCATTACTGTTAAACGCAATGAACTGTTCGTCAGGCGAAATATCGTAGTTGCCACTGCTTTGTGATGAACGTGGCAGTTGCTTATTCAATGGTTGAGTGATCGCTTCTACTTCGCCACCCTTTGCCGGAATACGAAATACATGCGCTTGTCTGTCTTCTTCAATCCAGTGATCAAAGCTTGAAAAAGGTAATGCATTCCACTGATGCGCAGAAACTTTATTGTCTTTATTCGCTTTTAACTGAGTTGCCATTTCATCCCAATTTTTACCTGGGAAGATACGACTAATGAAGTAAACATTTTCGCCAACCCATTTAAGGCCTTTAACGCCACCTGGCACATTGGTTAAGCGCTGCGCTTCGCCCGCTTTGTCCAATGGGAGTAAATACACTTGGCCAGCATCATCTTTATTACGCTTACTGATAAACGCGAGTGTTTTACCGTCAGGAGAAAACGTCGCCTCACTTGCACGTTGCCCTTCAGCAGTCAGCGCGCGTTGACCTTTACCGTCTTTATCAAATAACCACAACTGAGTGGCGCCTTTGTCTTCAGGCACATCATATTGAGTAACAGGGGCAATAATGTACTCACCATTAGGCGAAATAATTGGATTGCCAATTCGGCTTAATTGCCAAAGCACATCAACTGATAACTTTGTATTTTGTTCTGCTTGATTTTGCACTGAATGCGCTGATTTTGTTGGCTCTGCGGCGATTGACGCTGCAGGCATCAACAAGCACATAAGCACTATCCCAACTTTCTTCACGAGAGGACTCCTTGATTTATTTATTGTTATTTTCTTCATTACTAGCATTTTATCGTCATGCCAGTCAGTACAGCTAGTAATAAATGTTAATCGAATTAACACCGAGAGAACGGGACAACCATCACCCTTGTTACATCAGCATAAATCCATTGTCATGCTTAACAATTAAATAAAGCTTAAACCTGAGGAAGATAAAAATAAAACGTCTCGACCGTCATTAACCGCTGACTTTTCAACCTACTTTCATTGATATCCATCAATAAAAACAGCTACCATAATTTAGTTAATTATTGATAATTAAGAATAAAAATAACAATGGTGCAACATGCAAAAATTTGGTCCAGTTAAAAGCTTATTACTCTTCGATCCTGAAATTAGCAAATTACAATTCAATATAATTATCTGTTTACTGATATTTTGGGGTGGATTAACCCAATATATGGCAATCAGTTATATCCCTTCGCTATGGATAGACACCCTTGGATTTTGGCCGATATTGGGCCTTTTTTTTGTATCCAGTATATGTGGCGTACTCATGCTAGATAAAGGGCAACCTATTTACATTTTTACAGGTTTTAATCTCATTTTATTAGGTTCAGGCGCTTTTCTCTGTTACTTCTTACAATCACTAAGCACTGAAATCATAATAGATTTTATAAAATATGCCGTATTCATGGTGCTATTTTTATTATTTTCGAACGTGTTTTTACCAGAAAGATATTTACAAAAAAAGCCATTTACCTTAATCGCTACCGCGCTAGTCATATTGCCAGAACTTGTTTCATGGTGGCTTTGGGGATCTAACAGCAACATTTTAAGCTTATTGGTGTTGGTTTTGGTGATTGGTGGTCTCAGTAGTACATGGGCTGAAGCCAATGCAGAACACTCTGAGTACATTAAGCTCGAATTAAATGATGCCATATTCTGGGGCGCACATGTGTCTATGGGGTTTATCTTCCTCTTAATCCAAGTGGCTTCTAGACGCGATGACTCATCTAGTACAAATTAATCCAACGATTCTTTAATCAATAATCTTTATTTTCAATCTATTAGAAATTTTAAAAGCCGGCATTCATAACCCAATGCCGGCTTTTTTACCTCCACCAAAACATGTTAAAAACATATTCATACTATGTTTATTGATTTATTGTTGTTTTTATATACACTTTTTAACGCACATTAGGTGCCTTCAAGCGGAATGATGGGGAGAAGCTCCGCTGATATATTCAAAATAATAGGGATATGAAAATGAAAAATAACCACAATAGTGTCAACGAGACCTATAAAAAGCTCACCATAATAAGTTTACTCACACTCATGCCATTGGGGGCTTTTGCTGGCACTGAGCACAACCATTCAGAGATGAAATCATCATCAAAACTTACGCAAAATAGCGCAAATTACGCTGAGCGACATCGCCCTCAGCGAACTGAGCACCACAGTGATCGGTACGCCCATAAATGGCGAAAAGATAAGTCACATGGCCATAAACACCAAGAACATAATGGTCACCGACATTGCAAATACGAACGTGCCTTTTGCCAAGGTATACCTGAGGTTGCTGAAGCCGACCTTCCAACAGATACTGACTTAACGGGGTATACGGGAGAAGATATCGGCTTCTTCGAAAATAGAGTCTTTGATGATGAACCCGAAGTCCTCTATGCATCAGACAGTTTTGATGACACAGTCAATGACACCAGTAGACTAAAAAAAGCCCTTAGGTTTGCGGCTAAAGAAGACGATGGCGGTGTTGTTATTCTACGGGCGTCTCAAAAAGGGACGAATAACCGCTACAGCTTGGCGCACATCGTCGTACCATCGAATGTCCGTATTGAAGTCGAGCCTGAAGTCATACTTGAAATGCGTGGCATTAAAGAAGATACCAACCCTACTGGTAACCCAAATAACCGACCAAATCGCCAATTTTTATTCTCATTTGGTCGCAGTATTGGTCCAAGTAAGCTATCAGCTGAGCGCACGGTGAACGTTCAAGTCACATCAACGGATCCGACTCGAAACTTTACTGTCGATGCTAAAACCAATATGCCATTTAACTATGGCGAAATGCAGGGCGGAAATGGAGGTGGGCTAGTCAACTTAACTCGTGCTATTCCATTTGGATTATTTTATGTCGAAAACTTTTCAGTGTCGAATGTCACCATTGAAGATAATCATACTGAATCAGTATCTGTGCAAATGTTTGCCGATGCCGACTACAAAGATGGCTCATTCACGTATCGATTTGGCTCAGCGCCACTTTATCTTCAGAATCGCTATGTAAAAAATCCTGAAGGTTCACCTAACTTAAATAGACCAATGAACCCTATTAATATTCCCATCCCAACCGATGAGAATGGCAATTTCATCGATGATAGCGGCAATATCGTACCTGACATGTTTGCCATTCAACGTAACCCGACCTACGCTCGCACCCCTATTAAAGGCTCAATTAAAAACATTAAGTCAATTAATGCACATACAGGATACGGTGTGGTGCAAGTTTACGGTGGAGACTGGATTGAAATTGATAATATTGAAGCCTTTAATGGTATTGGTGTTCGAGTTGAGGCAGGTAATGGCACTAACAAAGACAACTTTAACCGCTCAGGCCCTTACTTTAGTTCAGCCAATAAAATCAAAATTTCAAATATTAAAGTCACTAACGGGTTTACCGGAGTGTGGTTAAAGCCACACAGTAAGATAATGAAAGACATTAGTGTAGAGAACATCGAAGCTATCGACAGTGGTTCAGCATTACTTGTCGGCAAAGGCTCATTTGCCTGTAAAAGTAGTTGTCGTGACTTAACACGTGGCCGAATCAACAACTTAACAGTCAGTGGTGACATTATTTTACGTCAAACCATCTATGATGAGCCTGTGGCTGAAGTTGGTAATGTTGCGACTTACTTTTTAAGTGAATCAAACCGTGAATATTTAGCCCAGCAAACAGGTAAAAGCACCACCGAGATTTCTCGTGCTGATATTGAGCGTAATGTCTCGGGATCACGTTGGTATTTAACCTTTCCAGCAGCACCGATCCTAGCGCTCTCTCAATTATCAGCAACTGAAATTGGCGATCAGTCAGCTTTTGAAGGCTTTTATGGCGTCGATTATTGCGACGCAAATATCATTCAAGATGGACTTGCACTGACTGACCGAGAAAAGTCGCGCCCTGACATTCTTTATATGGGAGATGCCCATACTCCAAATGGTGAGATCGCAACCGATTACATTTATAAATAATGCAATATTAAGGCTGATCCCAACTTGGTCAACAAAAAGCCAGCGCAATTGATGCTGGCTTTTTACTACTACGCTCTACACCTGTGGCCATAATGGGGGAATTCATTCATAAGTTAATGAAATCATTTAGCAAGTTTTCCACTCTGCAAAATAACGATATCAATGGTAAAATAGTCAGATAATTCGTATCCATTAACACAAGGTCCTGCAATGAATCCAATTATTGCCCTATTAAAAGAACATAGCGTCAGTGATGAAAAAATCAGTGAAGTGTTCCAAGCATTAACTCAAAACCCAATGATGGCTATGAGCATTATTGGTCAATTAGGTATTCCAGCGGAAAAGCTACAACAGCTAATGGCAATGGTTATGCAAAACCCTGGGTTGATTAAAGAAGCCGTTTTGGAACTCGGTTTAGACTTCTCTAAAGTGGAAGCAGCGAAAGCGCAAATGCAACCTCAATAAGCCTGTTGCATTAACCCGCAAGCTTTATCAATAAAAACGGCCAATCTTTGATTGGCCGTTTTTATATCTTATAGATCAATACTCATCACCTTACATGACAAATTGACCATACCACTGTGACTTAGCGCCACACGCCCCACTCACCTGTGGTACCTGGTTCTTCACCTTGAGTCCACCACTGAGCTGTCCAAGTTTGATTATTATGTATAACGGTTTCACCACCGGTATACACTGCAGATGTACTCCATTGCTCCCCAGGCTCAGGGCCTGGTCCTGGCTCAACATCGCTCGGCGTTACACTAAAGCTATAAACTGATTTATCTTCCTCACCTTGCCCTGTGACAGTGAGTTCAAAGCTGAAGCTTTGAGCGAGATTATCGAATCGTGCGGTGTTAATAATTAGTTCGTCATGCTGACCAATTTCAGTCTCGATTGGTGTGCCACTCACTTGCACCCATGCCACATGCTCAATATCACCCTGGCTGTTCGCTGGGGTTAATACGACATACTCGCCATGTGACACCGTAGCATCGGTAATAGGTTTTAATACCGTTGGCGTAATGACGGCTTCGACAAACTCATTCTTCTCAGAAATACTAAACTCTCCATAGGCTTGAGCATTCTTTGAGTTAAAGAAATTCTCATGCAGCTGGTTTTGAAAATACATATAGTGATTCATCTCAGCATGCCAGCGACCAATAAACACATTGCCATCATAATGGTCGTGATAATAACCACTGACTTCAGCAGCTAATAAACGATCCCAAGCCAGCTGATTCTCTTCGGTGATAATTAGTGAAAAGCTAGAATGGATTTCGCCATTGTTATTGTAGACTTTGTAGTTAACTGACTCGCCTATTTGTGGCGTTGTTAAGCTCACCTCTTTTGGAATAAACGCATCCCCCTGCTCTAAATAGGGTTCTGTTGGCTCAGGATCAATTGGGCCGTCACCAGTAATTGTGATATCACTACAGTTATAAAACCCTTCACCGACTGGATCTTCACGTTGCCAGCGAGTATACAAAATCGCATCACCAGAACGGTCTGCAGGTATTGTAATATTCATCCGATACTTTTTATCTTCGCCGACTGCAACATTACCGTACTCTTGCAGTAAGACTAAATCATCCCAGTTAAGTGGCTTAGACACATCCACTCCAGGTTTGGTTAAATAAAATTGCCAAAATGAAGGGTTGTGAGGCGCAGTTGCATTAAACACATACTCAAATTCACCTGGTGCTAATTCAGTTCGTGTCCATGCTGTATGTTCAGCCCCCATTCCCCGCTTTTGAGCATCATTGGCGTAACATAAACTGCCATCAGGGATCGCCGCTTTCACCGCATCCATGTCATTATAAGCAGGCGCAGGTATGTTAATGGCAAATTCATTACGCTGAATAAATGGATACGTACCAGAAATCTCTTTTGCTTGTGCACAAGCCGCATTCGGCGGTGTACCACTCCAAAGCCCACCTTGCTCATAACAAATTGATTGCCTTGCTTCAGGAAACTCAGCCCAGCCATGAGCGTGTGCTTGTTGATTAGGCATAGTGAAATACAAAGCAGAAACTGCTGCCAGTGCACCTATAAGTCTTATTGTTGTCATTAAATATCCTTTATTGTTTTTGAATATTAACTCACTCATTAATATTCATTTCGGTCGACATGTTGAACAAAGCGACCAATTCAACAAAAAATAAACCTAAGTATCAAATTACTGATAAATAAGAGTAATTATGTAACATAAAGAACTATTATCAGCGCTATGAGTACACTGCCACATAAACTTTAACGAAAGAAAAACTGCTTTTACTTGCTAAAAAACACAATATAAACAAATAGAAGCGTTAATAGAGTGAGAAATTTACACGTTATTAAATGAAGCTGAGTGTAAAAAAGGCCGAACCACCGATGCAACATATTGATAAGTTTGTGTCGTGACCTGTTTTTGAATAGAAAAAATGACTCGATTTATCCAAGCTAGCACGCTTTGTTCAACTGATGGCTTTACTGCCTATAACAGGCAGTAAAGCTTGTAGAATGAAGTGCAGCTGCGAGGACTTCGCAGCTGCCGTAAGGGCGTTAACCCGCAATGGGCTTTTGGCCTGACGAAATGGTTTCAGCGCTTTTCATCAACATATAAATACAGGTTGTTATTAAGCAAACACCTAGGTACATGATCAAGCCATTTCCGACTTCGGTAAATGTTGTGGCTAACAGCGGACCTAAAACAGAACCCACGCTATAGCACAGCAGCATCATTTCTGTAGCCGATACCATTTTTTCAGTCGGTAAATGATCACATGCCAATGTGATGGCGATGGGGTAGAGCGCGAAACTACTCGCGCCTAATAGCAATAAACTAAACCCCATCATTACTAACGTGGAAGACTCAAGTACGCCCATAACCGCTAAACAACCTAGCATGCAAAATATCGCCATTAATAAGCTTTTGCTCATTCGAGTCGACATCGCACTGGCAATGGGTTGCACTAACATGCCCCCCATAATGATGCTCGCCATTAGCAGTCCTGTGTGCTCTGCAAAAACACTGATATGCGTTAAATATGATGGCATTAATCCATAAATTGGACCAAGCAATAACCCTGACACCATACAGCCAATAATCGCTGGTCGGTTGATATGACGGATTTCTTTGCGGCTAATACTTTGTTGATCGTGACTATGGGGCTGGCCAGAACGAATCAGAATGGGAGCCAATGTCGCCATAAACAAGAGTAACAATACACACAAATATGGCTGTATTCCGTCGGTTCCAAACACTGAAATAGCTAACTGGCCTACAGCACTACCGCCATACAAAGCCGCCATGTATAGCCCTAACCGCTTAGCACGTTGCTTAGAGCAATTTGCCATTAACAACCAAGACTCTACGACTACAAATACACCTGCTACTGCCATGCCAGCAACAAAACGAGCGACTAACCAAGTCACTTGATGTGGCACCAATATCATAACAACAACAGTCAGCGCCACCAGAGTCAAAAAAGAGATGAAAGATCGCCTATGTCCAAGTCGTTTAATCACTCTTTGAATACAGGTAGCACCAACCAATAGACCAAAATAAAACACACTGGCGAGCCAAGGTATTAATGATAAATCGATATCAAAATGGGTCACAGATAAAGGAATTAGGCTCATTAAAAAGCCTGAAGCCACCGCGAAAAAAGTTAAACCAACTACAGGGGTAACAATGTTATTTTCAACATTATCATGCGTGATTATCGTCAATTTAGTACTACTTAATGAAAGGTTTTGAAGGGTTAAATCGTGCTTGTCGGCTAAAAGGGCAAAATCACCCTTAGACTATTTTCGGCGAATGTATTCTTGAAGTAATAACAAGTAAAGCTATTTTTGTTTCCAAAATCAAAAATGGTTAAAAATGCTTCAAAAATGGAATATAGATCATGTTTTGGTACGTAAAACACGCTAGTAAAATCGCACTAGCAAGTGCAATAGTTTAAAGGGAAAGACCTTTCATCAAATAAAAAAGGAGGGAGATATATGAATAAAAAATATATTTATAAGCTAAAAAAAAGCCACAAAGCAAAATTAAAGCACCAGTTATAGACCTTTAGCTTACCTATACTAATGTATTGGATAATAATGACAAGATTAAACTATTCACTTAAATTTCCGTTATTGTTTATCACAAGTAGAATGGTAATGATTAAGCTCAATTAGGCCTTTTAAAATAATGCCGTGATAGCGTGCTTTAACAAGTTGGTAGTCCATTTCTGGGGCGAAGAAATACGTGACTTCCTCTGCACCAGACTGCTCAACAGGGATTAAGGTCATTTCTCCCCATGGTTCAATCTGTTCGGAAACAGGCTTTTTGACATACAGTTGATAAGGCTCAATTGCATCAGATGCTTGCCTAACTAAGGCGAATTGAGTTCGACCTTGGAGTAATAATTGACGCATTTGAATGGCTAGCGTATCGACATCTCGAAGGGGGATTTCGGTAGATGTATAACGATCTTTTTCACCATCTATATCGACCTCGGATGCAAGCCCATCATGGCTAAATGACACCTTCATATCCCGAGCGCGAAAGCCTGTCACTAATTGATGAAAATTATCGGTTATCCATTCATCACGGGTATTCGACCAAGACAGCTCAGCGCGCTGATCGTATTGAGTGCCAATACCTAATATGCTGGCTTTACTGGTTGAGGTGACCACAGCCGACTGACCTTGCCATGTTTCGGTTCTTTTCATGGTGCCAGTGTGAATGCCACTCAAATAAATATCATAGTGAGAAGTACGACTACACTGACTTTCGACAGTAGCATCCTGTTCAGATGCATTGGTACAAAGTGGAAACAAGATAACCACCAGCACTAATTTTACCGCTATTGTCAGTTTTAATACGCTCATTACTACTCTACTATTTTACTATCGTGCTCAAACATACAACTTGAGTGATGTAGATTAAAAAACTTCATTCACATTAAGGTAGAAGTTAGTTTCGTTTTCGCCTACACCCACATCAAATCGTAAGTTGATATTGTCTTTAATTTTAAAGCGAAAGCCTGTGCCGTAAGAGGCTAATAACTCATCAGTTAAGTCACTCACTGAAGGAGCTACACTGCCAACCGCGCCCCAAAATACCATGCCATAGCGCTGAAATATCGGTAAACGATACTCAACTTGGCCCATCATCATTTGCTCATCTCTATAACGGCCTTTAATGAAACCACGCATAGCACTTGAGCCACCTAAATCAGGTAATGCATTCCACGGTACGTCACCACTAGTAAAATGACCTTGAACTTGCCACGCAATTAATCCAGGCGCATGACTTAACATAGACGTTGAGCTTAAATCGATGTAGTTTGCTAGCTCGACATTGTAAGTTGAAAACGTCGAATACTCACTGTTATGGTATACACCAGCATCAACTTGAAACAACCACCCTTTGGTGGCGTTTAATCGATAATCTCGTGAGTCATAAATACTAGTGACGACAACACCAGAACTAAAGTTACTTGGTAAAATCGTGCTTTCGTCGACAGGCTCACCTGTTTCAACATATTCTAACTTTTCGGCACTTGCATAAGTAAAGTCTGCACCTATACCTAGAAAGTAATTATCGGCAACCTCAGTCATCCAGCGAGGTTTAAAGCTATAAAGCTGTTCTTCATATTCATGATGATTAATGTCTAGATTACCATCATCAATTCCTTTGCCATAATACACCGCCGCTTCATTATATAATTCGACGTCTAACAGTAAGCGCTGCTTACCGCCATTAAAAAACGTCATGTTTTCAGCTTCAATACCATAAGAGTTGTTCATCGACACAAATGAATTCAATACCAATGATGAAGGCTGTTCATCTGCGGCTGCCCCTTCAGTTTTATATAACCCGACCATGAGTAACCCCACACCAAACTTCTTTTCTGGTGTGTAATAAGCCGTAGGCAGATAACTCATATCGATGGGTTTACTGTCATCAAACTCACCATCAGCACCAAATATCGACAAGATATCATCGACCCAAGTCGGCTCCATGTCTTCTGGTGTATCGATTAATGGCTCAACAGCAAGAGTAGCACTCGAAAATGCCAATAAAGTGAGTAATAAAATCCGTTTCATAGCGGCTCTAATGTGAAGTGAAAAATATCGGGAAAATTGCCATGTGGCTCGTGGGGCGCATTCTACCATTACAAAAATTTTCAACAATTA
The DNA here is from genome assembly GCF_041468985.1 of Shewanella sp. 10N.286.52.A9. Classification (NCBI taxonomy): domain Bacteria; kingdom Pseudomonadati; phylum Pseudomonadota; class Gammaproteobacteria; order Alteromonadales; family Shewanellaceae; genus Shewanella; species Shewanella sp. 10N.286.52.A9. Next base: position 108,693 of record NZ_JBFRJQ010000002.1, read on the forward strand.
ATTTTGTTGTAACTTAGGTATTAATTTAATGCGCTTACATTTTATATTAAGGCGTTTCAATATGAAGATTGACCTAGCACTGAGGTGTGCTGAACTTCATCATTAGGGTAAGAGTTTGATTTATAAGTTTAAGAATTCATCAATGAACTTAATCGGAATGACAGAGGTGACCATTAACTCACCACTCTAACTTGGTTTTTACCATCTTGCTTTGCAATATAAAGTGCCCTATCGGCATTTTTTATCATAACCTCAAGGGTGTCGTGATTAATTGATTCATCCTCAAATCGAGCAGCGACGCTACCAGCAACACCAATACTTGCAGTTAACATTAATTCGCAATCAATTCCCGTAAATGAAATGGCCTCAATAGCCTCACGTATTCTTTCTGCATGCATAATAGCGCCATCTCGTGTGGTATCAGGTAAAAATACAATAAACTCCTCACCTCCCCAGCGGGCTGAGATATCGCCTTCTCTTGATGTTTCAGCAATGGCTTTCGCCACTTTTTTTAATACTTCATCGCCTTTACTATGCCCATACTCATCATTTACTTTTTTAAAGAAATCAATATCAATAAGAGCAACTGAGATATTACGTTGAGTATCGACAATGTTTGGCCAAGTTAATTCTGTAAGCACTTTAAAACCACGTCGATTATTCAGTTCAGTCAATGGATCCGTGCGGGCATATTTTTCAGCTATCAACTTGTCAATTTGCGCTATTCTAAACTGCCTTGCCAAAATGGATGCCAGTAAAATTGCTTCGAATGCCATACCCACTTCAATCGCTTTAAACGTGTAATCGTTATAAGGCACTAACACGCCTGCAACAGCAAGTGTTGAAATAGTTATACACACCGCGGCAGTCACCGAAGATAAAATGAAAAGAACCGCAAATGGCTTTTGTGCTTGCAATGCTTTTATCCCCATGGCGATAAATAACATGACAAAACAGGTATTTAAGATAAATGCCAACACCATCGAAAAAAATAGTTGGTTAAACGCAAAGCCAATTAACATCCCTAACGGAATATACAGCGTTGTACGCAATACAAATTTATCTAATCTTGGTGCATATTCTTTGGTGTGCAGTAGCGATCTTGCAAAATGTAACCCAGCAACGCTATAAGTGATCATTAAAAAGATATCGAGCCAATCTTGGAAGTAAGGGCCAAAGTCATAGGTAATAATCGTGTGCAACTGACCAGTATAAGACAAGCTATTTAAAACAAAGCCCAACAGGTACAAACCATATAAGCCATATTCACGCTGACGAATAAACACAAATAGCACTAAATTATATAATGCTAGCGCCACCATAATTCCGTATAACGCGCCATACTGATAACCACTGACAATGTCGCGATTTATCGCATTTTCTACACTATTAAATTGCACAGGTAGCGCCATTGGGCCTTTCGTTTCAACCCGCATAATAATGTCAGTAATGCCAGGTAAATAGGCATGTTCGAAAGCGTAAAAGCGATACTGCATTGGCCTAGTATCGAAACTAAAAGCATCGCCACCAGCAATATGTTTGATTACCTGCCCATCTTTAATCAGCCAAGTATCAATATAATCAATCCATGGCGTTTCTACTGATAAGCGATAGTCTTGGCTTGTATTAGCGACATTATTGACCTTGACTGACATCCACACAGGATCAACGCCAATGCCCAAAGAAATAGAGTTACTTGAACCAAGAGAAAGTTCAGTTGTTTGAAATTGTTGACGCGCTTCAGTTAAAGAAAGCTTACCGTCACGTTCACGAAAATATGCCGTATGTTTACCAACACTGCCTTTACTAAAGCTAGGGATCTCAATTGTGTCTGCGTGCAGTGTAAAGCTGATGAATAATGACATGACTGAGTAAAAAAGTATCATCACCAGCCTCGTATGTTGGAAACCAACACACGCCGCTTTTTTAGAAAATGTCTTATTCCATACACTCAGCTCAAGCATAAAAAAAATGATATATAGTTGTTATTTTTTTGATAATAACACTGAAGCAATAAATCTTCGATAGATGCTTGTTTCAATTGAAGAACAAGCCGTTCTAATCATGTAGGGGAAAAGTGATTACAGCTTTTAAATGGCATTTTTTATGCCCAACAACATGATAAAGGAAATACTAAAATTAACATCCTTGGCAGTTTATTAAATCGCAAACGCCTCCACTTTCAGCTGATATATGTCATTTACACACCAAATGCAGCAAAATGAATCACAACATTTATTGATCTAGATCATCTATAAAACCAAGTAATTCACACCTTTGTGCACCAGCCCACAATTAGAGCAAATACTAATCATTATCATTTGTATCAGCTTTATCTACGCCATAAAATTGCAACAAGCTTAACAAGTGCAGCACGAAAGCAACATTTACATACACTAACAATCACAAAAGTTGACAATATGAAGCATTCAATTTTAGCCGCAGCAATACTCAGCGCACTGACCTTTTCGGCTCAAGCTGAGACCACAGCCACCGATGATGAAATCGAGAAAATTGAAGTCAGAGGTGTGCGTCAAAAATTACAGCAAGATGGTCGTTTGAAAGATGTCATTCAAAAAACAGAAGTGTTGGATGAACTGATGATTCAAAACAAAAACGCCTTGAGTTTAACTGATGCAATCAATAATGAACCCGGCGTGAATGTTTCAAATGAATGTTCAATGTGTGGTGTTAAGCGCATCATGCTCAATGGTATGAAAGGCGAACATACGACAATTTTAGTAGATGGCCTACCAACACATACTATGATTTCTGGTTACTATGCGGTTGATGCGATTTCAACCACGGGTGTTGACCGTATCGAAATTGCACGTGGCGCAGGCGCTTCCTTGATTGCCCCAGAAGCGATTGGCGGAACCGTAAACGTTGTCACTAAACAAGCCTACGAAAACGAAGTGTCTGTTGATATCGCTAAGGGATCACATGACTTCACCGCAATGAAAGGAATGGCAACAGGAATTTCAGATGACGGCAAAACGGGTATCACCTTAATCGGCCAATATGATAAACAAGATCAGGAAGATCATGATGATAATGGTGTTAGTGAAGCGCCTTTTCAAGAGAACTATACCGTCAGTTCGTTAGTCAGCCATGATTTAAACGACACCAATAACATTCACCTGCGTGTAGCAAAAGTGCGGAGCGAGATCTTTGGTGGCCCTGTGATTGGCGACAATGTTGGCTCTATTCAAGAGGCGATCAGCAGCTATGATGGCGTAGAATCTGATAGCTTATTTGTTGGTGATGATGTCCGTAATGAGTACATAGGTAAAGCGTGGGAAACCACTGAATGGATTGAAACCAACCGTGACGAAGCCTACATTAAATGGTTAAGCGAACTAACTGATTACACCACCTCTGAGTTTGCCGTAAGCTATGCAAGACATGAGCAAGACTCTTTTTATGAAGGCATTGATTACCGTGCAAAAGACACCATGTACTATGCCCGAGCTAAGTTTGATACAGAACTGACCGACAATCACTTTTTAACCTACGGCGCAGATATTCGCACCGAAGAAATGCGCTCGCATACCGATGCGCTGCATGACGTTGAAGCTTATGTCAGTGACTCATTTGATTACGATGTTAAAGGCGTATTCATTCAAGATACATGGACTCCTACTGACGATATTGAAATTGCGATGGCACTTCGGGTAGACAAAGTGACCGCTGATTTTGTTGATGACAAAAAACCTGGCACTGAAATCGACGAAACCTTTATCGCCCCTCGTGTCGACATGCGTTATTTCCACAGTGACACATGGACTTCTCGCTTATCTGCAGGTCGAGGCTACCGCGCGCCATTATCATTCTTTGAAACTGACCACGGTATTTTAGACTCTGAAAAAGGCTACCTGATTGACGTCGATTCATTAGAAGAATCGTTATCAGCTAACTATGCCTTAAGCTATGATGCTGGCACATTAACGGGAACCTTTTCTGTCGCGCATTCAAACGTGCAAAACTTAGCATCACTGCAAGAAACTGACGACGGTGTACCGATTCTGACTCAGCTTGATGAAGATGCATCTGTCACTACAGTCGACATCGTGGCGGGCTACAGCCTAACAGATGAGCTTACCATTAATGCCAGTGCTGAATACTTTGATTATAACGACGTATTTCGCTCTTCATACTCAATTGCCCCGGTTGAAACCCGTGCAGGTATTGAGCTTGAGTGGAAAACTGACGATTTCACCGTATTTTGGAATACCACATGGTTTGGCGAGCGTGACTTAACCGATTACGGTTACGAAGGTTATGACATCAAAGGTGACCCTAGCTCGCTTAAAAGCCAAGATGCACCTGCCTTTACAGTATCTGATGTAAAAGTACAGTACAGCCTAACAGACCAAATCAAAGTCTACGGCGGCTTATCAAATATCTTTAACTATACCCAAATTGAAGAAGGGGAATCACCACTGTTTTATGATGCTGATGGCGGCTATGACGTTGCTTACATTTATGGTCCACTTCACGGTCGTGAATTCTATGTTGGCATTGAAGGCAAGCTTTAACAGCCTAGTGCTACTGACAGCGTTAGCTGTTAGTAGCACTGCCAGTGCAGGTAACAACAGCACTGAACTGTCTGTGGCGCAAATCCAGCTAAAGGATTTGCGTACCAGTCAGTCATCCGTCAGTTATCACTCACAAAAGCCCACCGTATTGATGTTCTTTCAACCTGACTGTAGTTGGTGCAAAAAGCAGGGCAAGATCATTACTCAACTAGTCAGTGAGTGCGGTAACAGCGTCCACTTTACTTTAGTTGGAGATAAAGGTTCTAAAAGACAACTCAAACGAGAGTTGCGTCATTTTTCAGAAACGATTCCCTCTCAGCAAAGCACACAACTATTTGCCCGTAAAAGTGGCGGTGTTAAAGGGTTCCCCACCACCTTAGTGCTCGATACTCAAGGTCATGTGCTGGCTAAACGCCGTGGTTTTACTGATGAAGCAATGCTACGCAAATTAACAAATGAGCTCAGCCAAGGAGAATGTGCTCTGCAATAACAGGGGATGCCGTTAAAACTCCCAAAGATAACCTCCTCCATGATATACCCAACAATGAAATGTTTTTCTCGTTTGCGGGGTCTTATTTACCAATGACTTAAACAGTGACTGTCATCAGTCAACGGACATCAAAGGAAATAAGATGAGAACATTACACCGCCTTTTAATATTACTCGGTTTATCCATGGCTCTGATGGGATGCACTAGCTTGAGTGACAAGCCAATTTATAACGACCAAGGCTATGCGGTTACAGGTTATGATGTCGTTGCGTATTTTACTGATAATAAAGCAGTTAAAGGCAGTACAGCATTCCAAACAGAATACCAAGGCTCACAGTGGCTGTTTGCAACTAAACAACATCAACGACAGTTTGAACAATCGCCCGAGCGTTACATTCCACAATACGGCGGTTATTGCGCCTACGCCATGAGCAGTGGCTTTGTTGTCAGCAGTGATCCACAAGCTTTTACCGTGTATCAAGACAAACTATATTTAAACTACAGTTTAAGTGTGCGAGAAAACTGGCTCGAAAATAAAGCGCAATTTATTCAAGAGGCCGATGGATATTGGCAGCAAAAAGTCGCCAATAACTGAACATCAATCGAGTTATGACTGTTAGTGAACATATAAAAAGGGCCGAATGAAACCATTCGACCCTTTTTAATGACTAAAGCTGTGAAATATCACGCGTTGAGATTTAGCGATTTCACTAGCTATTTCACTAGCTATTTCAATAATTTACCCACTGCATGATTTCATTGGATTGCATTAAGGCATATTGCCTTTTTACCAAACTACCAGCGGGCTCAAACATGAGTAGCTCTGCAGGTCTTGCTTGGTATTTACGAATAAATTGATCGCCCTCAGGCGTCCCTATTCTCGCAATCAAAAATGACACGTCATCACCTAATGTCGCACGTGCTGTATTCATTTGCTCAGTCTGACTGTTACTCACTGCAAGGTTAGGGTCGTAAACAAACACTAAAACGGGTTTACCAGAACCAATATCTTCATGTGTCGTTTTAAAACCTTTCGGCAATACACTAAATACCACAGCAATTAACATCACAATGGCAGCAATGACGCCTAACGCAATCCAAGGCTTGCGAGACTTAGTTGACTGATTAGATTGAGTTGTATCCTTGATAACAAGTCCCTCTTTAACGGGTGAAATACACAATAAGGTGTGAATTGTAATAAACGTATCTGAGAATTAGCTTAAAAGCAGTCCCAGTCTTTTAATACTTTTAGATACAAGAGAAACACTCATTTTCATAAGTGTTTCTCAATGCGAAGACAAGTGTTCTACTTTGACAGTATCACTTTTTCATTGGTGACTAAATCAATCTGATATAGCTTGTTAAAGTCATTAGCGAAAGTTTGTCCCCTTTCATTTTGCTCGAGATCGAAAGGTAAACTAAGCGATGAGTTTTTGCAGACATTATCATCAATATTAAATTGGCTAATGACACGATTAGCGAATAGCAGTGAGTTATCATATTTATTGAATGAAATATGATTTAAGCCGTCATCAACGAAATCCTCTCCTTCACAAGAATTTAATAATAAGCTTCTGTTACCTGTAGCAAGATCGATGCTAATAATATTCTTGTTAACTTGACTCGCAGCATAAACCAACTGGTTAGCTTCATCTAACGCAATTGAACTTATCCCATAAATACTAATGCCTTCGCCGACAAGACTATCCGAATTAGATGAAGAAATAATCGTCCTAGAGCCATCAGATAGGTTAACAGCAAGTATTGCTTGACCATGGTAATCAACAACTAAAACTCGCTCGTTAGTCTTATCTAACACTGCATCAGTAATACCACTGAAAAATACACCACTCCCTATTGAGGCGCTGCTAATAACTTCACTAGACTTCTCTTCAATATTAATAGCCAAAACTTGATTATTAATCGACGTATACAAAATCTTCGTCGCTGGATCGAATGATAAGCCACTCATCATATAGTTATATTCATTTTCAAAACTATATACAGTTTCTCTGTCACCAGTTTCCATATCGATCGCTAAAATAAAGCCAGGAGAGTTTCCTCCGTCATCGGCGATATAAGCAATATTATTCGCACTATCTAAAGATAGCTCCCTCGGAGCAATCATGACACGGCCAGTTCCTACCCCATTACTAGCAAATGTAGTTCTTGTTCCTGAGGTTAGATTAACAGCCACAATCACATCTAAATCACTATCCCTCACTAAATACTGATCATTTGATAAATCTAGCCCTGTTGAACGAATTTGAGAAATAGCCAATTCATCTTGATCTGTTTCAAGTGAGAATTCACTATGCTCACCTGTCGTTAAATCTATTCGACTGAATCCTTTATACCCAGCAACATAAGCAGTGTTATTTTGATGGTCAACATCAACACTTGCTGAAGTAATACCTAGATTTCCCGTGATAGCTTTACTATCTGAACCGTCAAACTCAACAATGGACAGTCCATCATCATTCCCCCCAAAAGCACTATTAAAAACGAGTAACCCTTTGGAAGTGTATGCAATATCGCTTGTTGAAACCGAATTGCCTGACAAGGTTTGACCTTCAATTATCGTAGATAAAGAATGGGTATTTAAATCCAGTTTCATAATGACCGATTGTGCCTGGTTAACACCTTCTACAGGAAAATAAGTCAGCAACATGAATAATTCATCTTCTTCGGGGCCAATAACGAGTGATTTAACATGTGCAAATGACCACTTAGATGAGTCGAGTTGTAAATCATGATTTAAAATAACTTCAACATCGCCAGAAGCTACATCAATTCTCGATAATGTAAGCTGTTCCTCTATTAACTCTGAATGAATAAGACTATTTTGATTTTCGTAATAGGTGAAGGGATTAGACTCGCCAAGTGATTGCACATTAATGACATGCATGAATTTTGTAGGTAAATCAACTATGGCAAATTGAGTGGGATTTAAATGACCGATTAAACGATTATTGGTTTTATCTACAATAAAATTAGATGGGATTATCGCATTAAATACTTTAATTGATTCAGCAGTGTCATCAATATTACCTGCGTCATCTTCAGTGGTGATAACCAGATCTTCATCGATGTCTGACTGAACCTCTATTTGCCAATCAACTTGAGTATTGACTACCTCATCTAGCTGCCCAATTGAGTTACTTTCTTGTTGAGTTGTAATGTTAGCTAACTTTCCATTTACCCTTACAGCTTTAACACCTCCCTCATCACTAGCTGTGCCTCTAACAGTAATTTGTGAGCCGTTAGCTCTTGAATTATTGGCTGGAAATAGCACATTTACGATAGGGGCTTCGTCATCAGCAGGAGGAATTAAACTAAACATTGCCGAAACTTCACACGTACCCGTTACAGCATTAGTCAGATAGGTATTGCCTGTTAAGTTACCATCGCAGCCCGACACACTAGTAATCATATAGTTTTCGTCGGCCATAACAGTAAAAGAGGCTGTAGAACCGCTTTCAACAGTGAAGCTAATCGGTTCTATTCTCCCACCTTCATTTACCAAAGTTGATACAAGGTATGTGGTTTTTTCCTGCGGTGCTATTTCGTTATTATTTGTCTCACCACCACCGCTACTACCACCGCCACATGCTGATAATAGTAATATTGAGCTCAAAAAGGTTAAATTTTGTATACGAGAAAAAAGCATTTAGCGTCCTACTTAAGTTTTACATCCATGTATGTAGGTGCATAATACATCAGCCGCAAAAATTAACAAGACCGCAACAATTGTTCGATGAGAATTATAAAGTAGTTTTAAACGAGTAAGCCATCAATACGCCTTTTACTACTTAGAATTATCGATTTTCTTCCCCCAAAACCACCATATGATCAATATGATTAACGTAATGCCAATTAAATTTACCCACATATTAACCTCCTATTGACCTTGAGTTGCTGATTTCGGTGTATATAAACGTAAGCGGTTAGCATGACGCGAAAGCCAACATGAACAACGCTCATGTTGCAGCGGAAATTTAATCAATTTTCTTCATCGACCTAAACACGTATAAAACACACTCGGCTTACAAAAAAGATGAAGGCTAATCGCAGGAGCACTTTCAAAAGGATTTGAAAGCCAAGTAAGCATTAGCGACAGATTCAGGGTTTATTACGAAAAGGGATAGCAGATCATGAGTAACGATTTTACATTTTCGATTAAAAATATTTGTCTTGATGAAAACTACCAGCCATCAGACAGCACTCGCATTACCACTAACTTTGCCAACTTAGCCAGAGGTGAAAGTCGTCAGCAGAACTTACGAAACGCATTGACGATGATCGATAACAGTTTTAATGCTCTCGCCTATTGGGATAACCCCAAAGGCGAACGATATTCTGTCGAACTTGAAATCATTTCTGTAGATATGGAAATTGATGGAAATAATGAAGCCTTCCCGTCAATTGAGATATTGAAAACCCATATTGTGGATCATCACACCAAGGAACGGATTGAAGGCATTGTCGGCAATAACTTTTCATCTTACGTGCGAGATTATGACTTTAGCGTCTTACTGTCTGAGCATAATAAAGGTCAAAGCCAATTTAGTATCCCTGATACCTTTGGCGATCTGCATGGCAAATTGTTTAAGTATTTCGTGAACTCAGATACCTATAAGCAGCACTTCAAAAAAACACCGGTCATTTGCCTGAGTGTGTCAGACAACAAAACCTACCAGCGAACGGGTAATCAACATCCATTATTGGGGTTTGAGTATCAACCCAATGAGTCATCGTTAACCGAGCAATACTTCAAAAAAATGGGCTTACAGGTTCGCTACTTTATGCCGCCTAAAAGTGTTGCACCATTAGCGTTCTACTTTTTTGGCGATTTACTGAATGATTACAGTAACCTCGAATTAATTAGCACCATCAGCACAATGGAAACCTTTCAAAAAATTTATCGACCTGAAATTTATAATGCCAATGCGGTGGCAGGAAACTGCTATCAGCCTAATTTGAAAAACCAAGACCACTCGCTCACGCAAATTATTTATGACCGAGAAGAGCGCAGTAAGTTAGCAGTGAAACAAGGCAAGTTTGCAGAAGAACACTTCATCAAACCTTACCAATCATTACTCGAACAATGGTCAGCGAATTACGCAGTTTAAGTACTAATTTTAAGTATTCATTGTAGCGATGACATTAAGCTACACACGCAAAATTTAAGGCGCCGCAGCATTATTATGAAAACTAATACACAAACACCCCTACTGCCAACATCAACAGCGGGCAGCTTACCGAAACCGTCATGGCTTGCAGAGCCTGAGGCCTTATGGTCGCCCTGGAAATTACAAGGCAAGGAATTAATTGATGGTAAACACGATGCGCTGCGCTTGTCATTGCATGAACAGCAACAAGCAGGGATTGATATCGTCAGTGATGGCGAGCAAACCCGCCAACACTTTGTGACCACCTTTATCGAGCACTTAACTGGCGTCGACTTTGAAAACCGAAAAACCGTCAAAATTCGTGACCGCTACGATGCTAGCGTTCCAACGGTAGTGGGCGCTGTTTCACGTCCTAAATCGGTTTTTGTTGAAGACGCCAAAGTTCTACGCCAGCAAACTAAGCAACCCATTAAATGGGCCTTACCTGGCCCAATGACCATGATAGACACCCTCTATGATGACCATTACCACAGCCGAGAGAAACTCGCTTGGGAGTTTGCCAAAATACTTAATCAAGAGGCGAAAGAATTAGAAGCAGCAGGGGTTGATATTATCCAATTTGATGAGCCTGCATTTAACGTATTTTTTGATGAGGTGAATGAATGGGGGATTGCGTGTTTAGAGCGAGCCATCGAAGGCCTAAAATGCGAAACCGCGGTGCATATTTGCTACGGCTATGGCATCAAAGCCAACACAGACTGGAAAAAGACCTTAGGCACAGAGTGGCGCCAATACGAGCAGGCCTTTCCTAAACTGCAGCAGTCTACTATCGATATTATTTCGTTAGAATGTCATAACTCCCATGTGCCCATCGAACTGCTTGAGCTAATACGAGGTAAAAAGGTAATGGTGGGTGCAATTGATGTCGCCACCGACACCATCGAAACACCTGAAGAAGTCGCAGCAACCCTGCGTGAAGCACTCAAATATGTGGATGCCGACAAGCTGTACCCATGTACTAACTGCGGCATGGCACCTTTATCACGTGATGTCGCAAGAGGAAAATTGAATGCTCTTAGCAAAGGCGCTGCAATGATTAGACAAGAGCTTGCTGCCAACAACTAGAAAAGTGACTAAAGTAAGTTAAAGCGGATAAATAAAACAAAGTGCTCAACCTGAGCACTTTGTTAGTAAGTTGGTTACTGCATTTAAGTGGAGTACCTAAACAAAAAGCCTAAATAGAAAACCTAAACAGAAACACTACAGAAAAAGCTGCCCCAACATCCGCAAACCCGTGAACAGTAATACACAAGCAAAAACCTTCTTAAGCTTGGCTCCATCTAGCTTGGCCCCTAATGATGTCCCAACAGGTGCAAATAATACTGTTAGCGGCACAATGCAGATAAATCCCACCAAATTAACCAAACCCAAAGTGCCAGTTGGCGCATCGCTTGGGGTACTGCCTAATACCAACATAGTGAGCGCCGCAGGCAACGAAATAATTAATCCAATCGCTGCAGCCGTACCTACTGCCTTATGAGCTGGGTAGTTATAAAGCGTCAGTAATGGCACCGAAATCGTGCCGCCGCCAATGCCTACCATTGAACTGAAAAAGCCAATCGAAGTGCCCATCACCGTTTGCCCAACGTTACCGGGTAATTGTTGATAGTACGCTGCCTTTCCCGTTCTCAATAACATATTCAGCGCTGAAAGCACCGCAATAATCCCAAACAATATAGTCAGTATCGTACCGTCCACACGCGTCACCAACCAACTGCCCAACAACACGCCAATCAGAATAAATCCAACCCACCGTTTAAGCAGCTCAAAATCGACATTGCCTTTTTGATTGTGAGAACGAATCGAACTTACCGAGGTCGGCACTATGGTCGCAAGCGAAGTGGCAGTAGCAACTAACATCGCCGACTCAGCTGATACGCCAAAGCTTTGGAACAAGAAAAACAGCACTGGCACAATAACAATCCCGCCGCCGACACCTAACAAACCCGCTAAAATTCCCGCGAAAATACCTGTGGCCACCAAGGCCAAAAAGGTTGTTATATTCGCTGTTATAAATTCAATGATATTCATTAATGGCAACTTCTATTTGTTTATTGTTTTAATTAAATGAATTGTAAATAAACTCAGCTGATTGATGAAATGAATTGCATTCATCAACACATGAATGAAATTCAACACGGGTAAAAGTAGGAAACAAAAGAGTTTGCTGAAAGTAGCAATGAGTAATTTAGGGAAAGTTTGCTCTAACCTAGCATATTCTATTAGCGACGTAGCACCGCTATCCAGCGGCCAAGATTAAGTAAACTGGCCAGCGAGCCAGCCACGTAGGTGAGCGCCGCTGCTTTTAGGATCTTCTCCGCATGTTTTAGGTCACCGTCATGCAGGTAATTGCCCTCTTTTAGAATAGGCAGCGCCTTGCCATAACTGGCGTCGAACTCCACCGGCAAAGTCACCAGATGCACAATAGTGCTCAACCCCATCGATAGCACGCCAATCAAAATAGTCAACGCGCCAGCCTGCGGTATACGGGTTAGCATAAACACCACTGGCGCCGCTAACATCATTATGCCAGCAATACGTTCACCGACCATTGCGGCTCTAGCGAGCTTTTGTCGCGTGATAAACATCGTCTCGCCGCGAGAGTCCTGTAGAGCATGCCCGACCTCGTGGGCGGCGACAGTCACTGCAGTCAGGGAATAACCGGAAAAATTATCAGGCGTGAGGCGAACAGTCTTGGCGGCGGGATCATAATGATCGCCGTCGGGCGTCTCTTCAACCTTGACGTCATGCAAGCCAAAACGATCTAGAAGATGACGAGCAAGTTCACCACCGCTCCCTTGCTGACGGTAGCGATCAGCAGGCTGCTTAAACTTGTTAATGATGTGATTGACCCACAAACCGGGCAAGAATACGCAGCCTGCAATGACAATAAGTAAAATGATCCATAGCATGAAAACAAGTATGCCATAAACGGGCATATAACTCTCACCACGATTACTCAAGGGCATTAGCATTGGTTGACTCTTTTTTATTATTTCCCATCAAGCTTGGCGCCAAATGGCAAATTAGTAGCCTATTTATCCGTTAGCATAAGTCTAAATCTAGACTTATTTTAGGCTGCGGCCTATTTATCACGAGGTGGCATTAGAGTGACTAATAAACGCGTACAGCTTGTTACTGAACCAGAGAAAATCAATCACACTTTAGGTTTGCTCAAGGCTGATAGCCAAATTGACATCGAGTTTGCTTTTTTTAGTAACGAGCGCATCAAAGGCCGTGTTGTAGGTGCTCAAGCTGGCAAGTATTTTCTATTGGCGTTACCTAAAACGGTATTTCGTACTCAAGAAAGCATGCTAGTTGAAGGGCAGACTGTGGTAGTAAGATCAATTATTGAAGGTAATACAGGTGCCTGCGTTGCATTTAAAGTGCGTATCCAATCTATAAGTAGAGCTCCCTATTATCTGTTGTTTATCGACTTCCCAAAAAAATTAGAGATGATTAACCTGCGCAAACAAGCAAGGTTGAGTACTCATCTCCCTGCTAGTTTGAGCGTTCAGCAAGCTAACTCTGAGCAACATAGCCAAATACTGACCGGGACAATCCATGATATTTCGGTATCGGGTTGTCGCTTTAAAACCGATAGCCAACCTAAAACCTTACATCATTTAGACAGATTGATTGAGCTAGCTATTAGTTTAGACGCGAGTACTGTGCCACTTAAAATCAAGGCCAAAGTGAGCAATAGCAATGCTGGTCGTAATGGAGTGCTGTCGTTAGGAATAGAGTTTTTGAGCGAGCAAATGAGCCCCAAAATCAATCAACAACTCGCTCAGCTTCTGCAATATCCTATGCTCCCTCAAGCTAGCTAAAGAAATAACTGGAAGCAGAGTAAACTTAAACCAAATGATGCTTCCTCTCCCTATCAAAAAGCCCCGATACTTAACTGTATCAGGACTTTCTTTTCCTATTATTAAAATGGGATTTTGAAAAATATACTCTGTTGCTACTTATGACCTCACTTATTTCGCCAGTCATTCTCAAACTTAAATAATATATAGCCTTAAAACGTATTCTATGAGTATTATGGTACTGATTATTATCAAGTTATGAATGGATGCTGTTGATAAATGATTCTAAAAACCAAAACCCTTCAAAATACGGTTTCACCACAGGCTATTGCTGGTCAAAAGCAAGAGCAAAACGTGGCCTTCTTTTTACGCCGTGCATTCAAAGATAACCCCGAAATACTGGTCATCAATGATTTCAAATTCACTTTTAATGATGAAACCGCTCAAATCGATCACCTAATCGTTTATCCCTATGGCTTTGTACTCATTGAATCAAAAAGCATTAAAGGGCATGTGAACGTTAATAAACAAGGTGAATGGACTCGAAGCTTTAATCGACAATGGTCTGGTATAGCATCACCTATAAAGCAGGTAGAGCTGCAGCAAACCTTACTAAAAGAATTATTAGCCCACCATAAAAGTGAAATATTGGGTAAATTGTTAGGCATAAAGCAGCAAGGATTTAACCTAAGGTGTTGGGATCACCTGTGTGTGATATCAAGCGATGCGATTATTGATAGAAACGCTATGCCAAAAGTAATCTCTGAGCAATTAGTAAAATCTGAGTTTTTGGTGGATAAGCTCAAAGAGATAATGAATTTAACGAATAAATTCATGCGATTTATTAATGTAAAAGACACTCGACCTGACTTTAATCAAGCTGAGCTAGACTCAATTGGACACTTCATTCTCAGCCAGCATATTGATAGCAGTAACCAAGCAAGTGAAGTGGTCGCTAAAACTCCTGAAGAAAATCAGCAACCCCAAGTACCAACAGCAGTTAATAACACCACTCCAATAACGAATAACCAACCTACATCAGCAACAAAATTAAGCTGTAAACATTGTGGTGAATCAACAAATTACATCCCAATGTACGGTAAGTTTGGTTATTACATTAACTGTAATCAATGCACTAAAAATACGCCCATGAAACAAGCCTGCCCCATGTGCCACAGCAAAAATACCAAAGTACAAAAGCGCAAAGAAACTTACACCTTGAATTGCCAAGATTGCAGTCATAGTCAGCAAATAGTCTAAGGAATAGAAATTGAACAACATGGAAAAAGGCAAACTTGTTCGTTGGAACGACGACAAAGGCTTTGGTTTTATCAAACCTGATTCCACAGGTAATAAAGATATATTCATTCATATATCAATACTCAAACACATGGCGAGAAAACCACTCGTAGGCGACCAAATTAACTACTTTTCAGAAACTCAAAGTGATGGAAAGATCAAAGCGATAAAAGCCAATATCGAAGGTGTCGCTGTTATCTCTACCCGCAAGTCCAATAATAATCATCGCCGACACGACAAAAATAAATCAACAAGCGGCATGCTTATCCCTCTATTAGTCATATTTGCCCTCGGCATATTTGGCTTTCAGAAATATAAAGAAATGACAGCAACGCCAGTACTAACGAACCAAGACATTGAACAGATGGAGTGGCAGCCCTCGGTAAAAAGCAATAACCCAATCACTAGCCAACCAACATTTAGATGTGAAGCTGGAAAATTCCATTGCAGTCAAATGCGCTCATGTGCCGAGGCGACTTTTTATAACAACAACTGCCCAGGTACAAAAATGGACGGTGATAGAGACGGCATCCCCTGTGAAAGCCAGTGGTGTAACTGATGCTCAAAGGTCAGGATAAAAGTTTACTCTAACCCCACTTTTCAAAATAGTGAAAAGACAAATATGACCCCACTTTTCTCTTTTCTGATCATGGGTGGCTATATAAACTGTTCATAAACCGAGCACTTAGTGTTAACGAAAACAAAAATAAAGGAAATTTAAAAATAGTGAAAAGACAAATAATTACTCTAAGTTTGATTCTGATAACTTGCGGTTGCACAATCGCAGGCAGTCAATCGACTTCTGAAGCCATAGCACCCCATAAAGAAACGGATATTGAAAATTTGAGCAAGAGGCCGTTGGTAAAACCATCTCCAGCTAAATACCCCATTGCTGCGGCAAATGAAGGTATTGAAGGTTGGGTGCAGTTGAATTTCGATATAAATGCCCAAGGCAACACTGAAAATATTAGCGTATTGAAATCTAACCCTGAAGGCGTATTCGACCAAGCGGCTATCGAATCTTTAAGCAAATGGGAATACAGACCCAAAATAGTTAATGGAGAGGCTATTCATCAACATGAAATGACGATCCAACTCGACTTTACCTTAAGTGATAAAAATGAGGTTAACTCTGATTCTTTCACCAGTAACTTCACCCCTCGCCCACCGAATAAAAACCAAATCATTACAGACCAATATCTATGGAAATCAATCAGCCATAGCTTCCAACTGTACTTAGATGGAAAACTAGATCAGGCTATATCGACAGCGAAAGTTATAAAAACATCGACTCCATTTGAACAAGCTTATGTCAATAGACTTATCGGTAGTTTTACTGCAGAAAAAGGAGATTTTGATACTGCAATAAACTACTTAACTGCAGCGACTGAAAATCAACTTTTGTCAGATCAAGATCATGCTGCTGCACTGCGATTACTCGCAGATTTAAATTACCAACAATCCTTTTATCAAACAGCCATAGACACCTACAAACGTTGGATAAGATTCACTGGAGATACTGACCAGCAAATGATTGAGCGAATATCAAACGCGGAGTTCAATCTAAAAATATGAATTTTGCTCAAACACCAAAATCGACAACGACGGTGTGCCATGTGAAAGGCAGTGGTGCAATTGATATTTAAGGGGGGCTGGAAAAGTTTACTCCGCCCCCAATTATCAAGAGGTCAGGATAAAATTTACTCTGACCCCAACTTTCCACTTTTAAGGATATATATGCGGGGAATAAAATCAGAAAACATGGATAATGACCAAGTTTTCAATCAAGCGATTATGGTAATGCTAACTTGGTTTTGTGTTTATATAGTTGTTTATTTGGTAGGTTTTTCTGATTGGTATATTGAATTTTTAGCTTATTCAATATTATTTACTTTAGTGCATTTTAATACCGTCTATTCAAAATTGTGTAGCTCTATATATAAACGAAAGAAAACAAAGTTGCTTACTGGTTGTATGGGCTATGGCGCTTTTGTGGTTTTTAACGACTTGATTTATAAACTTCAGTTTGTTCCAGAAAAGAAAGTTACTATTTTTATATACATTGTATTTTATCTAGTTTTATTGGCTTTATTTGATTTTTATATAAAAAAACATCAAAAGTGATAAGAGCAAGTGGTTAAAGTTTACTCTGCCCCTGACGAATCCCCCACTCTCTGACCCCACTTAATCCATCAAATTATAATCTTACTTTTTATCATCGACCTTACAGAATGATATAAAATCATTCTTGTATTTTTCGAAATAATCACTTTCACATATTTGATGTATATTAGTTTTGGCTGCGACTTCCTCTGCATCATAAAGTGACTCAACAATTACAGCATACTTTAATGCTTCTTGCGCATAACCTTGATAAAGCTTTATATCTCTCAGCATTGAATAGGCCATTGAACATTTCTTATCAAGATTAGGGCAGTATCGATTAATGGCTTCTAAATAATCAGTTTCAGCCTGTTTAAAGTCTTTCACTAAAAGATTATTAAAACCTTCACTCATCAATTCGTCAAAACTAAGTTGATTCTTCTCTTCAGCAATTAAACTCCAATTTATACATAATAAAAACATAAGAAAATAACGTTTCATATCTGAAGACCTTGATTATGACAAACTTGAGTAAGAAATTAGTGAAGTCAGAATAAACTAACTTCAATTAAAACAAAATTACCCTAAGTAATGTTTATATGTCATAACATAACGAAAAGCCCCGATACCTAACGGTATCGGGGCTTTCAATTTTCTATGCTTTAAGCTTTTAGGCTTTAGACCATCAATGAATTTTGCATTCTTGGCGCAGGATAAATCGTGTTAGTACAAGGCGCTTTACCACGACGTTTAGCTTTCTTAAACGAGTAGTGAAGCAACGCAGTTATCTGCTGTATTAAAACTTAAAAAACACGGAGTATAATTATTTGCGCTTAATTAAGACATTGGTACTCTTTTGTAACAGTGTACGAGTTACATTGAGTATCAATACATTTTTTATGTTCAAAATCAAATGTTTCAGCACTCTTATATCCCCATGAAATACATCGTTTTATAGCAACTTCCAGCCCTTGAGCTTCATTTAGTTGCGGAACTTCAAATGCACTAGCTTGATAACTTAATTTAACAGTACCGTCAGCTTTAGACCCTCCAGATGCTCCCCAATTCTTTTGAGTAGCACAACCTGTTAACGCTAATGAGACTGCCAATACAACATAGGCCACTAATTTATTCATTTCTATTTCAAACCTTATTTTTCTAATCAATATTTCCGACATATTAAACTATTTGGAATTTGGAAGAAGATGAATCAAACTGAAAATTGATATGCATCATAATAAATGTTGTCAGAGTAAACTGTTCCTTAAATAACCCAATAAACAAAAAGCCCGATACCGTTAGGTATCGGGGCTTTTATTTTCTTTTACAAGAAGTTCGGTTCTAAGCTTTTAGGCTTTAGACCAGCAATGAATTTTGCATTCTTGGCGCAGGATAAATCGGGTTAGAACAAGGCGCTTTACCACGACGTTTAGTACACTAAACGAGTGGTGAAGCAACGCAGTTATCACCGATTTAGACCAGCAAAGAAGCAATAATTACATCATGCCGCCCATTCCGCCCATACCACCGCCCATGCCGCCCATATCAGGCGCTGCAGCTTCTTGTGGAATTTCAGCTACCATTGCTTCTGTAGTGATCATTAGACCCGCAATAGATGCTGCAAACTGTAATGCACTACGGGTTACTTTAGTTGGGTCAAGAATACCCATTTCTAGCATGTCGCCGTAAGTGTCGTTACCTGCGTTGTAACCGTAGTTGCCGTTACCATTTTTCACGTTGTTAGCCACAACTGATGCTTCTTCACCTGCGTTAGTCGCGATTTGACGAAGTGGTGCTTCCATTGAACGTAGTGCGATAATAACACCGTGTTTTTGGTCTTCGTTGCTAACTTCAACTTCAGAGATTTTAGACGCAACACGTACTAGCGCTACCCCGCCTCCTGGTACAACACCTTCTTCAACAGCTGCACGAGTTGCATGTAATGCATCTTCTACGCGCGCTTTTTTCTCTTTCATTTCAACTTCTGTCGCTGCGCCAACTTTGATAACAGCTACGCCGCCAGCAAGTTTAGCCATACGCTCTTGAAGTTTTTCTTTGTCGTAGTCAGACGTTGACTCTTCAACTTGTTGTTTGATTTGCGATACACGTGCAGAGATTTGTACTTGCTCACCGTTACCATCGATGATGGTTGCGTTATCTTTAGTGATAACTACGCGCTTAGCTGTACCTAAATCTTCTAATGTCGCTTTTTCAATTTCAAGACCGATTTCTTCAGCGATAACTGTACCGCCAGTTAAGATTGCGATGTCTTGTAGCATTGCTTTACGACGATCACCAAAGCCTGGTGCTTTAACAGCAGCCACTTTAACGATACCACGCATGTTGTTCACAACTAATGTTGCTAATGCTTCACCTTCAACGTCTTCTGCAACGATAAGCAATGGCTTACCTGTTTTTGCTAGACCTTCAAGAATCGGTAGTAATTCACGGATGTTAGAGATTTTCTTATCAACTAATAAGATAAATGGAGAATCTAACTCTACGCTGCCAGTTTCTGGCTTATTGATGAAGTATGGTGATAGGTAACCACGGTCAAACTGCATACCTTCAACAACGTCTAATTCGTTTTCTAGTGCTTGGCCTTCTTCAACAGTGATAACGCCTTCTTTACCGACGCGCTCCATTGCAGTGGCAATGATTTCACCGATTGATTCGTCAGAGTTAGCTGAAATAGTACCAACCTGAGCAATCGCTTTAGAGTCTGAACACTCTTGAGACAATGCTTTAAGCTCAGTTACAGCGGCAACAACGGCTTTGTCGATACCACGCTTAAGATCCATTGGGTTCATACCCGCGGCAACAGCCTTAAGACCTTCAGTCACAATTGATTGTGCAAGAACAGTAGCGGTAGTTGTACCGTCACCAGCTGCATCATTGGCTTTAGAAGCAACTTCTTTCACCATTTGTGCGCCCATGTTCTCGAACTTATCTTCTAGTTCGATTTCTTTTGCTACCGATACACCATCTTTAGTGATTAGCGGTGCGCCAAAGCTTTTGTCTAAAACAACGTTACGACCTTTAGGGCCTAACGTCACTTTAACTGCGTTTGCAAGAATGTTTACGCCGTCTAGCATTTTAACGCGAGCGTCACTGCCAAATTTAACTTCTTTTGCTGACATTTGTCTGTTCCTTAAAATTTGTTGATGATTGAAAGCGAGTTAATAATTAGGATTAACCTACAACTGCCATTAAGTCAGATTCTGATAGGATAAGAACTTCTTCACCATCAATCTTTTCTTTCTTCACACCGTAACCTTCATTGAAAATCACTACGTCGCCGACTTTTACGTCAAGGGCTTTAACTTCACCGTTTTCTAAGATGCGACCATTGCCTACAGCTAGGATTTCACCACGTGTTGAAACTTCTGCAGCACTACCAGTTAATACGATGCCACCAGCTGAAGTTGACTCAACCTCTAAACGTTTTACGATTACGCGGTCATGTAATGGACGAATATTCATCTACGGACTCTCCTAATGATTGCTGCCCACAAACGAGGCGGTTTAAACAAATGATAAGGGTATTTACCCTTTGATGAATGATATATGGGGGTAGATGATCACAGTTCCAAGGGGCTTTTCTAAAAAACTGCGATTTTTTTGTAAAATTTGTAGCGAGTATTTATTAATACAGAATGAATGCTGGTAGTATTTGCCTCCCGTTTTCGTGTTTAAGTCGAGATTAATGATAGATAAACACGGGTTACTCAGCGCACCCATTGGCCGCGTGCTATTTAACATGAGTTTCCCTAACCTTATCGGTATCCTCACCATTTATGGTGGAAGCCTTATAGATACGTTTTTCATTAGCCAATTAGGGACTGATGCGCTTACTGCTGTCAGTTTTACTTTTCCAGTCGCTGTTGTTTTTGCAAGTATTGCAATAGGCATTGGTGCCGCTGTATCAACAAACTTAGCAAGGCTCATTGGCGCTGGTCATCATGATAAAGCGAAAAACTTCTTGTTTGATGCCCTATTACTGACGTTTTTATTAGTCAGTGTCCTGGTGTCATTAGGGATTATGGCCATTGACCCATTGTTTACCCTAATGGGGGCAAACGAAAAAACGTTACCATTGATCCACGATTACATGCTGATTTGGTTCATCAGTGCTCCGCTTTTAGTCTTATTAATGGTCGGTAACCAAGGAATAAGAGCAACTGGTGACACCCGCTCACCAGCAATTATTATGTCTGTTGCCGCCATCATTAATCTAGTTTTAGATCCCTTCCTTATTTTTGGTATCGGGCCATTTCCACGATTAGAAATCCAAGGGGCTGCCATTGCGACATTGGTCTCTTGGGTCGTTTCATTTACCGTATCTGTTTATATCTTAGTGTTTAAAAAACAAATCCTCGAAATGATGAGTTTATGTAAGCTAAGGATAAAAAAGAACTGGAAAACATTAGGTCACATTGCACGACCTGCCGCCTTAATGAATATGCTAAATCCTATTGCCAATGGGGTGATATTAGCCATGCTAGCCCGAGCAGACCAAGCCGCTGTGGCAGCTTATGGTGCAGGTATTCGCTTAGAAACCTTATTTATTGTAGTCACCATGGCGATGACCTCCAGCCTTATGCCATTTGTTGGGCAAAACCTCGGGGCTGGACAACACAAGCGAGCCAAAGAAGGCATGTTGCTCGCACTACGGTTTGCATTTGTGTTTCAAAGCTTAATGTATATTCCAATATTGTTAAGTGGCGAATCCATTGCTAAGTTGTTCAGTAGCGACCCTTTAGTCATCGATTGGCTGAGTTTTTATATTCAAGTATTGCCTGCTGCGTACGGCTGGCTTGCTATCGTTATCATGTTTGCCACCTGTTTAAATGCCTACCACCGACCACTCAAGTCATTAGTCATTAATGTCATCAGGTTGTTTGGATTAATGTTGCCACTGGCTGCTTTAGGAATGTATTTGGGCGGCGTAAAAGGCTTGCTTATTGCTATACCAGTGACTAACGTCATTATGGGAATAGCCTGTTACATTATGGCTTGCAGGATCACTGAACATCCTTCGGTTAAGTACGCCAATAATAATTCAAATGGTAATAGCGGTAGTGATAGTGGCGTTACAAACTCCGCTGACAGCGTTATCTAAGCCATCTGGAATCTAACATCTGGCGCTTAAACAACCTATCAAGATGACGATTTATTAATTTGTATTACTTGCCCAATGTGTCATAACGTAGCGTTATACAGGTTTATGTAAACGACTGTCATGACGCAAGCATTCAAGGAAGAATATGAGGAATCATTTATGAGTAAATCCATTAATGCCGCGCTACTCAATGCCTTTGTCTGCCCTGGCACAGGGCATTTATATTTGGGCAAAAAGGCAATGGGTTGGGGTATTATCATCACCTGTTTTGCCAGTTTATGCGCCATGATGATTGTGGTTATCGAGCGAGCTCAAGCCATAGCTGATGATATTGTCGCAGGTAACATAGCCCTAGACTTTACAGCCATATATAGCGCAGTGCACACGAGTGTCACTGCCAACTTACCCACGTCGGCCACTTTGGCAATGTACGCCTTTTTACTCTGTTGGATTGGTGGCACCATTAGCGCTTTTATAATGGGTAAAAAAATGGATGATGCCGCTGCTCACTCCAGTGATTAATATTTGCCAAGCAGTAACAAAAAACATAACTAAAAAGCCGGCTGAGTATTCTCAGCCGGCTTTCTTTTTTAGTCGCATTTATACGAAATGGGCAGTCTTTCCTTAATTGCTTCAGCATTAAGGTATCTAGCGCAGTGACTTACATCGCGTCGCTATTTCGTTTTTTCATCTTCTGACTTTTCGTCGCTTTTTGGCGTGATATCTTTCACTTCAACTTGATGAGTTTCTGGGGTTAATTCACTTGGATCGAATTTACGCTCAAAGTCGCCATCGAACGTATTACCGTTATCTCCATGACGGCCTTGATCAAATGGATTTTGACCAAAACCTTGTTGACCAAACGGGTTTTGTCCAGCTTGCCCTTGAAAACCGCCACCAGCAACAACTCGCATTTGCATGCGTTTAAAAATATAACTCGCAATCGGCGAGCGAGTGATAGGAGTAAGCAGTAATAAACCAATAAAGTCAGTCACAAACCCTGGGAATAACAGTAATAAACCAGCAGCAGCAAGCATCATACCTTCAACAATTTCTTTGCCTGGCGCTTCGCCACGCTCAAGCTTAGATTGCACAGACATCAAGGTGCTCAAGCCTTGGCTACGAACCAATGACACACCCACAATCGCAGTTAAAAACACTAATGCAATGGTATTTAATGAGCCGAACACTTCACCTACTGAAATCAGTACTGATAATTCAATAGCTGGGACAAGAATAAACACTAAAAATATAACTAACAGCATGTTGGCCTCAATTTTTTCATTGGCTATGAACGATATATGGGGGTAGTCGGGTCTTAATTCAAGACGCGTCACGATAATCATTAATGACTAATGCAACCGATTACAAAAAATCGTACAGTATTGCTTTATTGTGAATAATGAAAATTAGTTGCAATAAAGGGTCGTGATAAATATACCAGCCTTGGCAATCACCTATTTTAGGTTATTAAGCTTAAGCTAACTTTAAGATAAACCAAAGATGATAGACTCCCTATGTCAGCAGCGTATTTATTAGTTATAACAACTTGTCCTGATATTACCAGTGCCAAGAAACTGGCTAGTGCCTTAGTCGATGCAAAACTGGCAGCATGCGTACAACTGTATCCACAAATGGAGTCAGTCTATGTATGGGAGGATGAGGTTTGTCATAGTAGTGAAGTAGGAATGCACATAAAATGTTTGGCCAGTCATTATGACGCCATTGAACAATTAGTGATCCAACAACACCCTTATGAAGTACCAGAGTTAATCGCTGTGCCGATCGCTCAAGGCTTGCCAAACTATTTACAATGGATAAAAGAAACTTCTCAATCATGAAAAAAATATTTGCGCTTATATTTACCACTTTACTGCTGCTCTCCCCTTTAGCTCACAGTGAAGACATTTTTAGCAACAGTAATAAATTCAGTTTTTTGCAAGATGAGCCTGAATTAATGCCCGTTGAAGAAGCTTTTGTATTTGATTACCAGCAAAAAGGTAATCAAGTCGCCATAAGCTTTGTCATTGCTGACGGTTATTACATGTACCGAGATAAACTGCAGTTTAGTGCAGATGGTGCGGTCATTGGCGATATCGATTTACCGAAAGGTAAAATGCATGACGATGAATACTTTGGCGAGCAAGCCGTTTACTATTCATTTGTTACATTGCCATTAGCGATAAAAGAAGCCGCTGACGATGCCAAGGTACAAGTAACCTTTATGGGCTGTGCTGAAGGCAAGCTATGTTACCCGCCAACCAAGCGTGATGTCATTTTAGATGCGGTTGAAGCAAACGACGGTAAAATTGCAACGAAAAAAGCCATCATCGGCGATGCTTATGCAGCAAAGAAAGCAGCTGATAACGCCTCAGAAAACACTGACACACAAGCGCCAATTACGCAGCAAGATAGTTTGAGCCAGATGTTAGCTAACGACAGCCTAATGTGGACCTTAATTATCTTCTTTGGTTTAGGTATTGGATTAGCGTTAACCCCATGTGTATTCCCAATGTACCCTATTTTGTCTGGCATTATTGTTGGCCAAGGCAAGCAGTTATCAACGGCTAAAGCATTCACCTTATCGATGGCCTATGTTCAAGGTATGGCCATCACCTATTCGCTATTAGGTTTAGTGGTAGCTTCTGCCGGAATGAAGTTTCAAGCAGCGCTGCAGCATCCCGCTATCTTAATCTTCTTAGCCGTCATGTTTGTGCTATTAAGTTTATCGATGTTTGGTATGTACGAGCTGCGTCTACCTGGTAAATGGCAAGACAAAATGAACACCCTGTCGAATAACCAAAAAGGTGGCAACCTTGTTGGCGTGTTCTTTATGGGCGTGATTTCAGGCTTAGTCGCCTCCCCTTGTACTACTGCGCCGCTATCTGGTGCGCTTATTTATGTTGCACAAAGTGGCGATCTGCTCCAAGGCTTCTTAGCCTTGTATGTATTAAGCATGGGTATGGGTGTTCCCCTTCTAATTATTGGTACATCTGGTGGTAAGCTGCTACCTCGTGCAGGTGCATGGATGGATATCATCAAGACCATCTTCGGTTTCTTACTGATTTCGGTATCGATTGTGATGGTCGGCCGTATCTGGCCTGGCGTAGTGTCTGATGTACTGTGGTCAATTTGGGGCATTAGCTTAACAGGCTACTTAATGCACCAGAATAAACTTTCAGAATTTAACTGGAAGCAAACCACTCGAGGCGTGCTACTGATGCTGACTTTGCTTGCTAGTTTCTCGTATGGTTTCCAAGCAGTAATGTCTGCATTGGGGATGCAAGCGCCTTCAATGAGCACTCAAATTAGTCAAACAGCTAAAGTTGAGCATGCTGAGTTTACAATTATTAAATCTGTAGAAGATTTAGAAGTTGAGCTCGATAAGGCCAGTATTAGTGGCAAAACCGTAATGTTAGATTTATACGCCGACTGGTGTGTGGCGTGTAAAGAGTTTGAAAATATTACCTTTGTTGACCCTGAAGTGATGTCACGTTTAGATCAAATGGTGTTACTACAAGCTGATGTCACTAAGAGTGATGCGATTGATGTGGAATTGCTAGAGCATTTCAGCGTATTAGGCTTACCTACCTTGTTGATGTTTGATGAAAATGGCAACCAACGTGAAGATTTACGAGTAACAGGCTTTATGGGACCTAAACCGTTTGCTGAACACCTAGATTTATTACTTAAAAAATAATTTCACTACATAGTAAGTTACTGATAAATGGTCAATTTAGTAATTAAATTGACCATTTTTTTATTTCATGCGCAATTTTTAATATCAAGTTAATTAATTTCTTATACAATCTACTTACCTACAACCTCTTTTCAACAACTAGACTTAAGGCATTATGGAACCAGCAATTTTCATTATTACCCTTCTTTGCGGCATGCTAGTCAGCCGAGTGGGACTCCCTCCGCTCATTGGTTATTTAGCGGCCGGCTTCTTACTGTTTATCTTTGGCGTACAAGATGAAAGTGTTCCACTGCTACAAGAGTTAGCAGACTTAGGCGTCATGTTGTTACTGTTCGCCATTGGCTTAAAGCTGGATGTTAAAAGTTTACTTAAGTCGGAGATTTGGGCCAGTTCCAGTCTTCACTTAGTTGGCTCAATTCTATTCTTTTTACCTATCCTTAAATTGTTAGGCTTGGTTGGCTTAGATAGATTGGTTGATCTTGAAATGAACCAACTATTGCTGCTGAGCTTCGCATTAAGCTTCTCCAGTACGGTATTTGCCGTGAAAGTGCTAGATGAAAACGGCGATGGCCAAGCGTTATACGGCCGCATCGCTATTGGTATCTTGATTATGCAAGATATCTTCGCGGTGCTGTTTTTAACCATTTCCAAAGGTGAGTTTCCTTCAGTTTATGCCTTTGGTTTATTGTTATTGCCGCTATTAAAACCGGTTATTTATAAAGTGTTTGATCGTGTTGGCCACGGTGAAATGCTTATTCTATTTGGTCTTGCTATGGCATTGGTCATGGGCGCTTGGGTATTTGAGGCGGTCGGATTAAAGCCAGATTTAGGCGCCTTGATCATGGGGGTTTTACTTGCTGGTCACGCTAAATCCTCTGAGCTGGCCAAATCAATTTATTACTTTAAAGAACTGTTCTTAGTGGCGTTCTTTTTAACCATTGGCTTAAATGGACTACCAACCATTGAAGATGTTGGTTTAGCAGGCCTATTGGTACTATTAGTGCCGTTTAAAATCATGCTGTTCTTTGTCATATTAACTCGCTTTAAACTGCGTGCTCGTACATCAATGTTTGCATCGTTTAACTTAGGTAATTACAGTGAGTTTGGCTTAATCGTAGCAGCCGTTGCCGCGCAAAAAGGCTGGTTACCTGCTGAGTGGTTGATTATTCTCGCCGTAGCGTTAAGTATTAGCTTTTTAATTGCAGCGCCGCTCAATGCCAGCGTCAACCGCATTTATCAGCGTTTTCAGACAACAGTAACTACCTTAGAAAAGCACCCATTGCATCCTGAAGACAGACAAATTCCTGTCGGCAATCCACGCTTTTTAATTCTAGGTATGGGCCGCATTGGCTCGGGCGCCTACGATGAGCTTCGCAGTAAATATAAAGGCGAAATCCTAGGAATTGAACATAAACAAGATTTGGTCGATTTTCATCGTAATGAGGGCCGTAATGTTGTGCAAGGTGATGCCAGCGATACCGACTTTTGGGAAAAGCTTGAGCGTGCCCCAAGTCTAGAACTCGTGTTACTTGCCATGCCGCACCATGTGGGGAATATGTTTGCTGTTGAGCAACTGAAAAAACTGGAGTATAAAGGCAAAATTAGTGCGATAGTCCAGTACTCAGAAGATGCATTGTCACTCAAAGAGCAAGGTGTAGACAGCGTATATAACTTGTACGAAGCTGCTGGTGCAGGTTTTGTGGATAATGTAATCCATGAGTTATTAGAGCCAGTCATTGAAGACGAACAAGACAATTCACAAGACAATTCACAAGATAAGGCTGTCGCGTCTGATGAAATAAACCAAATTCTCAGTAAGCCATAGCTTCTCAGTAATAGCATAGCGTGACACGCTAACGTGAATCTATCTGCGCCTTATGGTTTCATAAGGCGTTTTTTTATGCTCATATTTTATCTACAATGCCTGTCAACGACGGGGAACTGTATTCATCAATTAAACGAGACACCAAATGGATATTAGCTGGTTAGCGCTTGGGTTATTTATGCTGGTATTAATCGCCCCCATTGCGATTAATCAGGTTTATCAGCTTCACTTGGGCAAAGATATGGCCATTGCGGTGACTCGTATGACGGTACAAATGGCGTTAATTGGTGTGTATCTGCAGTATCTTTTTCACCTTGATAACCTTTGGGTTAACCTCATTTGGCTTGTTGTGATGTTACTTGTGGGGGCTAGCGCCATAATCAGCAAGGCTAATTTACCCAAACACCCACTGATGGCGCCTGTTATATCAGGCTTAATACTAGGACTTGTGCCAATATTGCTCATCATGATGTTGTGGTTATTTCAACCTACACCGATTTACAATGCGCAATATTTGATACCCACAGCAGGAATGTTGCTGGGAAATAGTTTAAGTAGCAATATTATTGCTCTGCAGCGATTATTTGCCGCATTTGACCAACAGCAAGCACAATATCAAGGCGCACTTGCCTTGGGTGCAACACCTAAACAAGCGGCAGCGCCTTTTGTGCAAACAGCGCTGCAACAATCTTTTGCCCCGATTCTGGCATCGATGGCGACAACGGGATTAGTCAGTTTACCTGGCATGATGACTGGACAAATTTTAGGGGGTGTAGACCCCATAATCGCAGTCAAATATCAGATCGTCATTTTGGTTGCCATTTTTGCGACCTTAACGATTTCTGTAACAAGTTCAATTAGCTTTGCTTTACATAAACTGCTCGCGCATACTGGCAAAATGCGTTTTAACTTACTCACCAACACTGATAACCAAAGATAAACCAGACATAAAAAAGTGAGCCATGAGGCTCACTTTTTAGTTATTAGCATGAAGGGGAGTCATGCTATTTTGTTACTACCGATTCAAAATTGATGGCTATTTTTTTGAATAGGCTGCCGCTTGCTCACCTGCTAAGCGGCCAAAGGTAATGATGTCAGAGATTGCGTTACCACCTAAACGGTTGGCACCATGAACACCACCTGTCACTTCACCTGCACCGTATAAACCAGGAATCACTTTCTTATCTTCTGAGAGCACTTCCGCTTTATCGTCAATTGAGACACCGCCCATGGTGTGATGCACACCTGGTGTAACTTCAATGGCGTAGTAATGACCTTCATTTAATGCACGTGGTAAGTTCGCACGTTCAAAGTCAGTGTCTTTGCCTGCTGCAACTAACTTGTTGTACTGAGCAATCGTTGCCGTTAGTGCTTTACCGTCAATACCTTCAATTTTGCCTAACTTCTCTGGCGTTTCAGCTGATGGCACGACACCAAGTTGAATGTACTTATCGATTTTCTTCAATGATTTACGCACTGAATCATCAAAAATTAAGTAAGCCACTTTACCGGTTTGATTAAGAATCGCCGCAGCAGCTTTATCACGAGTAGTGATTTCATTAACAAAGCGCTTACCTTCTTTATTAACCAAAATGGCACCGTTACCACGCACCGCTTCAGTCACCATCACCCCGCCTTTAACTGACAAAGTAGGATGCGCTTGAATGTATTGGATATCTGTCATGCCTGCACCAGCGTTACCCGCAACATCTAAACCATCACCTGTCGCACCTGGCTGGTTAGTTGAAATAAAGCCTTTTAACTTAGGATCAAGTTTAGCAACACGTTCATTGTTACGACCAAATCCACCCGTTGCCATGACGACCGCTTCAGCTTTAATCCAGTAGTAGCCTTTGTATTTACCTTTAACCAGTAAACCTTCCACTTTACCTGAATCATCTTTAATAACTTCAACACCACGGGTATTCATACGCATGTCAATATCACGCTTAAGTGCATTATCATAAAGCACTTGAATGACGTGAGCCCCTACACCTGCACCACCTGTAGGACGATGAGAACGGTTAGCTGATGCGCCGCCCATACGACCAACATCATTTAAATCAGCGCCCATGCCTGTCATCCAATCAACAGAGCCTTTAGAGTGAGAGGTTAATACATCCACTAACTTAGGATCGTTTAACTCGCGACCACCTTTCATGGTGTCTTTATACATAGACTCAACGCTATCTTTAATATCTTTAGCTTTTTGTTGATCAGTCCACGCGGCGTTCATACCACCTGCAGCCAATTTAGCGTTACCACCAATCACTGGCTCTTTTTCAATCAAAATAACTTTAGCGCCTGCATCCGTTGCTGCCACTGCGGCTGAGAAGCCTGCGCCACCAGAGCCCACAACCACCACATTCACAATGTCACTTGGCGCTGCTGATAATGCCGCTTTACGATCTGCTGCATCTTTTGCTAATTCTGCAATCGTAGGTTCGTAGCGCTCCCATTTGCTGCCAAACGGCATATCAAACTCAAAGCTATGGCAAGAGTCACAATACACGACTGATTTTTCATGGCCGCTATGACATGATGTACATGCGACATCACCTGGGAAGTGAGATTCATGGGCATTATAATTTTCACGAGTATTGCTTTCTGCCACTTCCGCTAACGTGCCATGACACGACACACACTGTTCATTTTCATAAGTTAAGCTGTCATTAGACAATTCACCACTTGGTAAATGACAGCTTTCACAATCTTGATTTTCTGAGTGAAAGTCAGCAAGGTTGTCAGCTGCAATTGCGCCTCCAGCTAACCCCGCTGAGCCTAGTAGTACAGCTAACAAGGCTGCGCATCGTGTTAATTTCATGGTAACTCCTTAAAAATAGCAATGACGCTAATTCGCCTTGGCATGCTTAATCACTAAGCCATACCTTTTGCTATTGAACCTGATGTAAGACTATTTTGACTCTGGGTTAATGCGGCCTCAATCAAACTCTGCAGACTCAATTTGAAACTTTACAGCGGATCACATCTGCCATTTATGGCTATGCAAAAGCGCATAACCTCAATGGTGACTATGCATTTTTGCATAGCCTGTAGTGATCCGTGTCACAATCAATTGATGCTGAATTTCTTGGTTCTTTCAAACTAAGACGTGTCAAAGCTTAGAAATAAACTGACTAAAATCAAGCTTGAATCTCACTATTCATCTTTGTGTCATATTTACGCTCAATGCCACAGTTCTGAAGATTATCATTTGCTAAAGTGCAGCTAATATCTCTTGTAAATCCGTTATCCTTTGATGAAATATTTTGCGCTATTACTGCTAATACTATCCATACCTGCTAATGCTGAAGAGGCAATTGTGTTTGGTGTGCACTCCACAACTGCGCCGCTTGAGTGGCGAGATAATGGCGTGGATCAAGGGTTTAATGTGGAACTCATGGAAAGCATTGGTTTACTGTTGAACAAGCCTATTACAGTGAGGCGCAAGACATTTCAGCAATTAGTCAGTGACATGCACAGTAGCGACAGTGATGTGGATGTGATTGCAGTTGTTAGCCCTGTTAACTTTCGTCGAGAACTGGCGCAATCCGATCCTGTGTATGCCACGCATGCCAAAGCCTTTACTTTGCAAGGTGAAGACTACATCGATAATTGGTCTGACTTAGTTGGTAAACGGGTGGCCATTAAAAATGGCGCATTTGTGGATATCTTTTTAAAAAATCAGCCACAAGATTTCACCCAAGTGAAAGTCGATTTGTACGAAACAGGCTTTCAAATGTTGATGAGTAAAGAAGTGGATGTGGTCCTAGCGGAGAATTTTGTCGCTAGACGGTTACAACCCAAATACCCATCAGTTCGCAGCGCCAGTGATGCATTAATTTTTGGTGCATTTACCTTTGTTAGTCATCCTGCCAATGCCCCGTTATTGAAAGAAATCAATGATGCTCTAAGGCAACTGAAAATTTCGGGAGAATATGACAGATTAGTCAATAAATGGTTTGGCATGGGACGAGAAAAGTTTGATATCACCTCAACTCACCAAAAGATGCTCACTTTATCTATTGTTATTTCGATAATTTCGGCAATGGGCATGCTGTATACCTTTTCCGTAAGCCGTAGTTTGAAATATCGCTCTGAAGCATTAGCGCTTGAGCTACAACAACGTAAAATCGCCGAGCAAAAAATCCGTTCATTATCGCAGCAGTTCCAAGCTGTGCTGGATGGTATCCCTCATGGAATGACCATCTTTGATAAACAAATGCAGTGCCTGTGGAGTAATGACAATAATCAGTTATTG
The DNA here is from genome assembly GCF_041468985.1 of Shewanella sp. 10N.286.52.A9. Classification (NCBI taxonomy): domain Bacteria; kingdom Pseudomonadati; phylum Pseudomonadota; class Gammaproteobacteria; order Alteromonadales; family Shewanellaceae; genus Shewanella; species Shewanella sp. 10N.286.52.A9. The sequence continues at coordinate 141,032 of NZ_JBFRJQ010000002.1, forward strand.
ACTCATAGCCAGTTTCATTACATTGATGGGACACCTTTTGATTTAGCTGAAAGTGTTAAAAGCGTCATTGACTCTAAAAAGTCCTTTATTGCTGACATGGGATATCTTGCTCAGTATTGGCAAGTGCAAATTCATCCAATTGCTGACGAGCAAGCCGTTGTACTACTTGAAGAAAACACTGAGCAACAGCATTTGCGCCAAGCCAATGATGAAGCCAGTCGCTTAGCCTCATTAGGCGAGTTATCGGCTGGTGTCGCCCATGAAATTAATAACCCAACCGGCATTATTATTCACTCTATTGCTCTGTTTGCCGAGGCAATGAAAGATCTGCAACCTGCTGCCGAGTATTACCAACAACGAAACCCGTTTTGGTTAATTGCAGGATTAGATCCTCAAGCGGCTTTCGCCGAGATTAACCACAGTAATGAGGTCGTAGAAGAGAGTGCTAAACGCATCTCCAGAATCGTTAATGATCTTAAATGTTACGCATTACCAAATTTGTCAGCGAATCATCAAGCAACCAGCTTAAATGAAGTGGTACACGTAGCCCAGCGTTTAACCGCCAACCAGCTTAAGCGGTTCCAAGTTACCGTTGAGCTTGCTGAGCCAAGTCCAATTATCAAAGGCGACGCCCAGCAGTTACACCAAGTGTTAATTAACCTTATTCAAAATGCATGTCATGCCATGGACACCACTAATGGCCATATCCATTTACGTACAGCAATGAAAGGCAAAGCTGCCTATGTCAGTGTTGAAGATAATGGTTCAGGCATGGACAAAGCGACGCTGAAGCGGATCACTGAGCCATTTTTCACGACACGTCGCTCATACGGTGGAAGCGGCCTAGGGCTCTCAGTGTGCAGCCGCATTTTAAAAGAGCATCACGGTGAGATGAAAGTCACTTCAACACTCAATCAAGGTAGTCAGTTTACTTTGGTGTTTAGTGCCATCGAACCTGAACAATCTGCGCCTTTTTCGCCAATAAGCTCATCAACATCAAATAGCAGGAAGCCAATACAGTGAAACTCGCACGTAATATCTTACTCGTCGATGATGAAGCCTCATGGCTACGTACACTATCAGTGACCTTAAATCGTTTAGTACCAGAAGCTGTTATCGACACATGTGTTGATAGCCGCCAAGTGATGAGTCGATTAGAAGGCACTGACTACGCCCTTGTGTTACTTGATTTAACGATGCCATTTCATTCGGGCGAGGATTTACTCGAGCAAATCCGCCTTGAGTATCCCAACACTCGAGTGATTATTGTTACTGGTGTCAATGAAGTAGAAACAGCGGTGCGCTGTATTAAACATGGCGCTTATAACTACTTTATTAAAACTGACGATGTCGCTGAATTAGCACTAACGGTGCGTCGTGCTTTAGAAGTCGTCGGGCTAGAGCGTAATTACCATAGAATAAAAGAAAGCTTTTTAAGCAAAACGTTAACCCAGCCCAGTGCGTTTAATAATATTCTGACCTGCGAGCCATCCTTGCTTGATCAATTTCGCTATTTAGAAGCGGTGGCTTTTAGCCCTGAGCCAATACTTATTTACGGTGAAAGTGGCACGGGCAAAGATGAATTTGCAAAGAGTTGCCATCAGTTATGCTGCCCTGATGCCCCTTTTATTAATATCAATTTAGCAGGAATAAGTGAAAGCGCTTTTGAACTTCAGGTCTTTGGGCGCTTAAGCCAAGAACCAGGCCAATCGCAAGCTGGCGCATTACACCAAGTAGGCAAAGGGTTGCTCTACCTTAATGAGATTGCAGATTTGCCTTTATCATGCCAAGCGAAGCTTGTTGATATTTTGCAGCAAAAACAATATTACCCAATGGGCAGTGACAGACCCTATCCAGTCAATTGCCGCATCATAGCTTCCACTCAACAAGATTTACTCGCCTTGAGCCAAGAAGGTAAATTTAGGCGTGATTTGCTCTACCGCTTACGTGCCCATAAAATCCATTTACCCCCTTTAAGGCAGCGCAAACTTGATATATCGATGTTGATTAATCATTTTATCGCACAAGCTGCAGAAGAAATGAACTCAACGCCGCCGCATCAACCAAGCGATCTAGCGACACAGCTTCAAGATTATGACTTCCCTGGTAACTTACATGAGCTCAAAGGAATGGTGTTCGATGCAGTAAGTCGCAGTGATGGAGTGCAGTTAACCATCTCCCCATTTATGGAAGCAATTAATGCACTTAAATCATCAAATTCTCCTAAAGGAAATCGGATTATTTTTCCGCAGACTTTACCTACGTTAGCCGATATGAGCCAAGCCTTGATTGATGAAGCAATGAGCCGTACGGCAAATAATCAAACCGCAGCCGCGCAAATGTTAGGTATAAGTCAGTCGGCATTAAGTCGACGAATAACAAAAAAAGAGTAACTCGATTCATGATGAAGGCTGTCTAAAATGGGCACTTAATACTGGTTAATCTAGACGGCTGTTGTTCTTTAAACGAAATAATAGCCGCATTAGAATAGTCCTTTAAGATAAACGGCCACACCAAACGACATGAATTTACTTAATAAATATCCATTTTCGGTCAGAAATGGAATCAAAATAGTGAATCCTAGTTACACCTCCGACCAATCGTGATATAAATCACATATCTATCGGACAATTAACTCAATTTAGTCTAAGTTTAAAGTTAAGTAGTCAATTCGATACTCGTAAAAATATCTAAGTAATTCGGCATTCTTTGGAACTGTAACTGTATGTCTAATCCTGCTCAAAAAGCCATGAAGTTGTTTGTACAAACATTTGGAACTACGGCTGACGACCTTTATCAAGCACCAGGTCGCGTCAATATTATTGGCGAACACACGGATTATAACGAAGGATTTGTTTTACCCGCTGCAATTAACTTTCACACTGTCATCGCTGTTAAAGAGCGCAGTGACAATACATTTCGTGCTGTAACTGATGCGTTTCCGGGTCAGATAATACAGTGGAAATTTGGTGAAGAAAGTACCAGCCAAGACAGTAATAGCTGGGGTAATTATTTAAAAGGATTTACCGCGTCGATGTTTCAATCGGGCCTAAAAGCAAAAGGGCTTGATTTAGCGATTGTTGGCAATGTGCCTTTAGGTGCCGGCATGTCATCTTCTGCTGCCTTAGAGGTCGCTTTTGGCACCGCTATCAGCTATGCCAGTCAACTGCACTTATCACCACTTGCTATTGCCCAAATAGCGCAACGTGGCGAACACCGTTTTATAAAAACTGAGTCAGGTATTATGGATCAAACCATTAGCGCCTTGGCTGAAGCTGATCATGCCCTACTCATTGATTGTTTAGAGCTTGATAGTGAGCCTGTCTCGATCCCTGAAAATCTCAGTTTATTAATTGTCGATCCACATATCGATCGCCAAAGTTTAATAGAACGATTTGAAGCACGCAAAAAAGAGTGTGCCGAAATTAACGACCTATTAGCCATTGAGTCATTAAGAGAAGTTAGTTTGGTGCAGCTAAATCGTGAAAAGCATGCCCTAGGTGACACGCTATTTTGTCGAGCAAGGCATGTGTTAACTGAGAATCAACGTACTGTAAATGCTGCTAGAGCACTTGAGCAAAATGATATAACACGTTTCAGTCAGTTGATGGCACAATCTCATGACTCAATGAAAACCGATTTCGACATTTCCACGCAAGAAATCGATACCCTTGTCGGTATTGTTAAAGACGTCATTGGCAACCGTGGCGGTGTTCGTATGAGTGATGGCTGCGTTGTAGCCTTAATTGATCATGAACTTACCGATGCTGTTGTCAACGCTATTGAAGCCAAATACCCAGAACAAACGGGGCTTGAGGCCATTATTTATTTATGCTCAGCCAGTGATGGTGCAGGCAGAATCGACTAAATCACTAAAGCATCAGCTGGCAGTGTCTAATAGTGAATGTAGCGGCTGCCACACGGCTTAATTATCTCATCAGGAAGAGACTACAATGATTGAAATCACGGCATTGGAGCCATGGCAAGACCCTCGTGGTGGCAGCATCGAGCGTGTCCGAATCGATAACGGCAACATCGCAATCGAAATTCTAAGCCTAGGTGGGATCATTCGTGAATTATGGACTGCAGATAAATTTGGACAGCGTCAGAACATTGTACTGGGTTGTGATAGTGTCGCTGACTACTTAGCTCAGCAAGCCTATTTAGGAGCGATTGCAGGTCGCTATTCTAACCGTATCGCTAATGGTCAATTGCATTATCAAGGGCAAGACTATCAACTAGACATTAACCAAGCGACAAACTGCTTACATGGCGGTCGTGACGGGTTTCATTTAAAGCAATGGCATATGGAAACCTTAGCTGATGGAGTGCGGTTAACGGTCGACAGCCCTGATGGAGAAATGGGCTTTCCTGGGCTATGTAAAGTTCAGCTAGACTACCGTTTAGAAGGCAATAATTTACTTATCGACATGCAAGCTCAGGTCGATAAAGCCTGTCCTATTAGTTTAACTCAGCACAGTTACTTTAATTTAGAAGGCGCTGATAGTGAGACGAATGTGGATCATCACATTCAAGTCGATGCCCAGCAATATTTAACAATGAACGATGTCGGCGTGCCTACCTCAATGGATGAAACGCTCGGCAGCGACTTAGATTTATCAAAACCGACGCCTTTTTCTGAGCAGACACAGCGAGCAGCATTAAGCGCTACCAATGGTTTTGACCATTGTTATGTATTAGCTCAGACAAATCATGATCTTGTTCGCTTTGGTTGCCTATCAAGCCCTAAAAGCGGCCGCACCATGACCATCTACACTGATCAGCCTGGCGTTCAGTTATATGGGGCAAACTTCCTTGAGGGAACAAAAGGTTTTAAAGGGGAGATTTATCAATCCCATCGCGCTGTATGTATTGAGCCGCAGATGCTACCAGACTCTCCAAATCAACCCCACTTACCGGGTGAGCCGTGGATTGCTGCTGGTGATACTTATCACCATCACACTCGCTATGAATTTGGTGTGCTATAAGCCCTGAGAATTCGCCATAAAAAAGGCGCTACCCTTAAGGGAGCGCCTTTTTTATTGTAATGACAATACTATAGTCAACCAATGCCGTTTTGCATTGATGCTACCTGTCGTCGTCACCATCATCACTCATACTGGCTTCAAAACCCGTATCTTCAAATTCCATATCGTCATCAGCATCCATGACATCATCCATTGGCTCGTCGGGAACAACCGGCGCCTTACTTTTCACTTCAGGTGCTGAATCTGGCACTGAAGATAGTTCAATATGTGCCTCATGCTTTGCCATAAACTCAGCTCTAGCGGCTTGCCATGCTGCATCATGTTCAGCTTTTGCCGCAGCAAGTTGCGCATCATCAAGTTCATGAAGATTCACTTTAACAATATCTTCGACATACTCACCAATGGTATTTCGACTCGCATTGAATAAGTAGATCCGTCCAGGTGACGCGTCAGGTAAACGGTTATCATGAACGACGATTGACGTGCCTCTTGCAGTTCTTAATTCACCGAACCACACTTGTTTTTTTGCAGTGTTATACATATATGCTAACGCCCTTAAATCAACACATACCTTTAAAAATGTACTGATGAGTACATCGTTTAATAAATAAACCATACAGTTAACGCATGACTATTGAGGGTAATTAATCAAAAACTTCTTCAAAAATCAACTGATGTTTTATGAAGTTTTTGATATTTTGAACTCAACAATAAAATCGATATCATAGTGAGCTAGGCGATTCACCTACCCGCATATCAATCGCTAATAATCAGACAATATGGCTGAAAATTAACCCTCTCATACACGCTCAAATTTAGCCCAAAATACGTAAGCTTCAAGTTCTCAATTCGAAAAAATCTGTTCTATATCACTTTCAATACAATTTTACCTTGATGCTGTCCTGACTCCATATATTGATGTGCTGCGATAACCTCTTCAAAGGCAAAGATCTTATCCAGCTTGATGTTAATTGAGCCACTATCAAGTAATGGCCAAATTTGCGCTCTCAGTGCTGCAGCAATGTCGGCTTTCGCTTCAACACTTTGCGGCCTCAAGGTGGAACCTGTCCAGCTGATCCGCTTTGCCATGAGTCTAAAAATATCCACTTCCGCTCTTATTCCCCTTTGCATGGCAACAGTCACCATTCGGCCATCCATTGCCACCACTTTGAGGTTTTTATTCACAAAATCTCCACCCGCTATATCAAACACCACATTGACCCCTTGGCCATCTGTCGCATTAAGTATCGGCTCGACAAAATCTTGTGTGTGATAATTAATGGCAAGTTCTGCCCCCTGTTGCAGACAATATTGGCATTTTTCATCGGAACCAGAAGTGACAAATACGCGTGCTCCCATTGCCTTAGCGATTTGAATTGCTGTTGTTCCGATACCACCTGAGCCACCGTGAATTAATACAGACTCACCTTTACTCAACCCTGCTCTGATCATCATGTTGCCCCAAACCGTAAAGCAGGTTTCGGGTAGTGCAGCAGCTTGCTCAAAGCTATAACCTTTAGGAATAGGTAAACAATGACTAGCAAACGTCACGACTTGTTCGGCATAGCCGCCACCTGGAACTAAGGCACATACTTTATCGCCAACTTGCCATTGATAAACACCTTCTGCGACAGCAATAATCTCACCTGACACTTCTAAGCCTAAAATAGGACTAGCCCCTTTGGGGGCTGGATATGCCCCTTCTCGCTGCTTAATATCGGGGCCGTTCACACCTGCAGCATGGACGTTAATGACAACCTGATCCGACGTTAATGCTTGAGTGATTAAGTCATCTTGAGATTGTGCAATATTCATAACTTCTGCGCTTCCAGGCTCAGTAAAAGTAATATATTTCATGATATAAACCTCAATAATAGTCAGTCGCACAAGGATGAAATAAGCACCAGAATGTGACCAGATGGACAACATGACCTTGAAACAAATTAGCCTCTAGACACCTTCAGCTCGAAAACTGCGCCGAGACAAAAGCATGAAGATAACATTGCTACATAACTTATCAATAACTCACGACGATTAACGATTTCGCTTTACAAAACTGGCAAAAATACCAAGAACGATTAAATTTAACCTAATAGATTGCCGCTTTAAGATACAATAACTCAAAGAGTTAGACTCACTGCTTAACCTTATGACTTCAAATGTACACGAAGTAACTTATTACTCGGGAAGATTTAGTTATACTGTTCTCTATTGACTCAACAAACTAATAATGGGTTGCTTGTTAAGCCTGTTATAAGTTGCGAACACATAAACTGACTGGAATTTATATCATTGTGAAAATGACGCTAAACACAGCCTTAACTAAGTTGTTCGCTTGCACTACAGCATGTCTATTGTGCCTTAGTAGCCTTTGGTCAGCGTCTTTATCTGCCAAGCCCCTTTTAATCGCATCTGATATTTGGTGCCCTTACGTTTGTGAAGGTCAAACAGGCTATGTCACTGAATTAACAAAAAGGGCTTTTGCTGAAATGGATCAACCGGTTCATTTTATCGCAGTGCCATTTAATCGTGCTTTAAAAGAAGTCCAACACGGAAATATTGATGCAATCTTAGCCGTCACGCCAGAGCATGTTAGCCAATTTAATTTATATACTGATGAAGTCGTTGTGGGTTATGCAAGCAAAGATTTCTACACCACGACAGGGTTTGCTTGGCAATTTAACCAGCTTGAAGATTTAGATAACGTGCAAGTTGGTATCATTCGTGGTTATGACTATGGCGAGCGATTAAACGATAAAATTGCCAATTCAAATCGTTTCTACATTGCGACTGGAAACCAGCCGTTAACCATGAACCTAAAAAGGCTTATCAAAGGCCGCTTTCATGTCATGCTGGGTAATAAAGTGGTTATTCAAAACACGGCTGAAAAGCTAGCTCTAGATGATCAAATTCGCTTTGCAGGTACCTTCGGTGAGCCATTGCCTTTGTATGTTGGCTTTAACCAAGGTGCGACTAAAGCTGCCAAAATGTTTAATCAAGGGCTAACTAAGCTCAAAAAAACGGGGGAATACCAACAAATATTGGATAAATACAATATTGAGCACCCAGCTGATCCCTTAGCGCTAACTCCTTAATTTTAAATGCCTAAGCTTTACAATACCCTAGTTATACACGCCCTAGTTATACATGCCTTGCACTGAACGACTCCCCCCGCCCACAATTAGCACCTTTTAGGTTTGATTGTTTATTGCAAATACCCTCGGTTCGATTCACCTAGCGCACATTTTCAAAGACAAATTGATCTAGCTCAAAACTATTGCAACTTTTGTTAAATTTCTGTTGCCTCAATGTGTAACCTTGGCAAACTGAATACATAAGTTAGACCATTCCAATAAGGCGTTTTCTTTTCCCTATACGCGAGGAATTACGCTTAAGCGATTGTCATTATTAACTTTCACAGGAGGTGGAATGAGCGGATTAGTTAAGTTATTACAATCTATGCTCGGCAGTTTTCGAGATTTAGTCCCCATTATTTTAGTGGTGAGTTTTTTTGAAATTTTTATCCTCCAACAAGCTCCTGATAACCTTTTTTCTATCCTTGTCGGTGTCATCTTTATCGTTTTAGGACTGACTTTTTTTGTGTTCGGATTGGAAATGGGCCTATTTCCAATCGGTGAGTCCTTAGCTCATGCCCTTGCTCGCAAAGGTAGCACATTCTGGTTAGTCATTTTTTCTTTCTCACTCGGCTTTGGCACGACCCTAGCAGAACCCGCGCTGACCGCTGTGGCAGCTGAAGCGGCTGAAGTCGCAGCAGAAGGTGGCGCCATTGCCGCCACAGAAGCAGCAATGGACAGTTATGCGATGGGACTGAGATTAACGGTGGCAGTCTCCGTTGGCTTAGCCATCTTGCTTGGAGTAATCAGGATTGTTAAAGGCTGGCCAATTCATTACTTGATCATCGGTGGCTACATTATTGTCATGATCCTCACAAGCTTCGCCCCAGAAAATATCATCGGCATCGCTTATGACTCGGGTGGCGTGACCACGTCAACGATTACAGTGCCATTAGTGACGGCATTAGGCGTGGGCTTAGCCACTGTGATTAAAGGCCGAAACCCAATGTTAGATGGCTTTGGACTCATTGCTTTTGCAAGTTTAACGCCGGTAATTTTTGTCTTACTTTACGGCATGGTGTTATGACAATGATGTGCAATAAAGGCATTACTTTACTTAATGAGCAGGTACAATTTGCCAAGGAGGCCAAATGACGTGGCTTTATCAGTTATTAGAAACCTTGCTGCTCACAATGCGAGATGTGATCCCGATAGCCATCATTCTATTTGGATTCCAATTAGGTGTACTTAAACGTCCTATAGCTAACTGGAAAACGGTGGTGCTTGGGTTTGTTTATGTCACCTTCGGGTTAAGCTTTTTCTTAGTCGGACTCGAACTGGCGCTGTTCCCAATCGGTGAAAATCTTGCAAATCAGTTAACCTCACCAGAAATTTTGCACCCTGATGGTTCTGCTGGGCCTTACATCTGGCAAGACTATTTATGGGTGTATGTCTTTGCTGCCGCTATTGGATTCAGCACCACCATTGCCGAACCCTCATTGATTGCAGTCGCTATTAAAGCGAACGAAGTGTCAGGTGGCACGATTAGCACTCAAGGGTTACGTATTTCGGTGGCAATTGGCGTGGCTTTCGGCATCTCGCTAGGCTGTTTTCGCATCGTCGTTGGTGACCCAATCCATTATTACATCATGGCAGGTTATGTGGTGGTAGTGATCCAAACCTTCTACGCACCTAAATCCATCATCCCACTCGCGTATGATTCAGGTGGCGTCACCACTTCAACTGTTACCGTGCCCCTGGTCGCAGCATTAGGTTTAGGTTTAGCCTCAAATGTTGAAGGACGTAATCCACTTATTGATGGCTTTGGGCTTATCGCTTTTGCCAGTTTGTTCCCCATTATTGCTGTAATGAGCTATGCCCAACTTGTAGCCTGGCTAGATAAACGAAAATCCCAAGCAATTGATGAAACTGAGCTCAATGAAAAAAATGCAGCCGTTCCAGCAGATATATCAGAGGCACTTCCTAGTTCAGCAGTGCCAACTTCAACAATAAAAAATAATCATTCCATTAAGGAGTAATAAATGCGATTTAAGTTAATTATCGCTTTTGTTGACGACATCACGACAGACACTGTACTTGATGCCGCCCGAGAAGCTGGCGCTACTGGCGCCACAGTTATCAACCATGCTAGAGGTGAAGGGCTAAAGAAAAAGAAAACCTTCATGGGCTTAGGCTTAGATGTTCAGCGTGATGTGATTTTATGGCTAGTAGAAGAGCATATGAGTCGCCATATTTTAGAGACAATATGCGAGGTGGGCGGGTTTAACACTAACCCAGGCCAAGGTATTGCGATTCAAATTGATGTTGAAGATGCCGTTGGTGTTGCTCATCAAGTTGAAAAACTCACCAATGATATTAAGGATCAAATATGAAGCCGACAACGCCTATTAAAAATCGAGATGTATTGATGAATCAATACGCTATGATTGACGGTATGCTGACCATTAGTGAAGCCATTGCCATCGCGGTGGAACAGAATGTCTCTATTTTGGTCGTCAACAAGCGTAATGAGCATGATGAATATGGCATGCTATTGCTCAGCGATATTGCCAGAAAAGTCCTCGCAACAAATAAGTCACCGGAGCGAGTTAACGTATATGAAATCATGATTAAGCCGGTGATGGCTGTCAGTGCAGATATGGATATCCGTTATACCGCTAGGCTATTTGATCAATTCCAAATCAATAAAGCACCTGTGGTTGAAAACAGCAACATTATTGGCTTTGTGACTTATGACGATATCGTGCTTAAAGGCATGGTTAGTCAATAGCATTAGGGTTTTGCCAATAAAAAAGCCTTGATGATTGACTCATCAAGGCTTTATAGATTTGCCATCAATCTATGATTACTGACCGATAAAATGTTGGTCTTTTAGCCAATCTAAATACTCAGGCACTGCTTGCTCAACCGTTTTGAAGACATGGTCACAACCCACTGAACGAAGCAAGGTTAAATCTGCTTGAGTATAGCTCTGGTAAGCACCCTTTAATTTATCAGGGAAAGGAATGTATTCAATGTCGCCTTTACCATGGTACTGAATAACGGCATTTGCTACATCATTAAAGCTTTGCGCTTCACCTGTTCCGCAGTTAAACACACCAGACACTGACTTGTTCTGCCATAACCAAATGTTCACTTTAACGACGTCTTCAACAAACACGAAATCACGTAGTTGCTGACCATCTTCATAGCCATCCACACCGGCAAATAAACGACAAACGCCGTTCGCTTTGATTTGGTTATTAAAGTGGAATGCTACACTCGCCATGCCGCCTTTATGCTGCTCTCTAGGACCGTAAACGTTAAAATAACGAAGACCTGCAACTTGGGCAGTTGTGTCTTGTTGACGGACGTATTGGTCAAACAAGAACTTAGAGTAAGCATACACATTTAGCGGTTTTTCAACTTCGCGCTTCTCAACAAAAGTGTCACTACCACCGTACACAGATGCCGATGATGCATAGATAAATTGCACATTATTTGCTTGGCTATAATGCAGTAATACTTTTGAGTATTCATAGTTGTTTTGCATCATAAACTTGCCATCCCACTCAGTGGTCGATGAACATGCTCCTTGATGGAAAATCACTTCTAATTTACCGTCAAACTCGCCCGCTTTAATGCTGGCTAAAAAGGCGTCTTTATCTAAGTAATCAGCGATTTCGCAATCGGCTAAATTAAACATTTGCGTGCCATCAGTAAGATCATCGACGGCGATGATATCTGTACGGCCCATTTCATTAAGCGATTTAACTAAATTACTACCGATAAAACCTGCAGCACCTGTAACCACGATCATAAGCTCAATTCCTGTGTATTGGCGTGAACATACATCACGCTTAAACCAAATCTTGTTTTGATAACCTTAACTTAACGGCTAACGTCTGAATAAAATGAATCTAAAAACGCCACAGCCTCAGTGGCTGCCTTGTCAAAATCAACTAACGCCATATTGCGACCCGTTCTTTTTCCAACAGGCGGTGTATAAGATAATCGGCGATCATCCGCTGATAACGACTGCCAACGTATATGCGGTGCAGAGCGTCTGCCTGCATAAAACCCTAATGTCGGCACATTGTGTAGACCTGCTAAATGCAAAGGCCCGGTAGAGCCTGCGATAAACATATCAGCAGCCACTAATGACTCAGCAAATTCGCTCAGGCTCGATAATGGTTTGGCTTTTTCAACCTTAATGCCTTTTTCAGACAAAATAGCGACCATTTCGTCGGCAAGCACTTCTTCTTGGCCGCTGTAAGTGACCACAAATCGGCAATCTAACGCAGTACGCTGACTAATATCAATAAGCATATTCGAAAATGACTCAACAGGCACCCCGCCCGACGAGCCACCTGTACCAGGATGAGCGAAAATCAACTTTTCTTCACCCTGTTTATTGTAATACTCTTGCCACTTGTGCTTTTTATTGCTCATATCCCAAAAAGGTCGTTTCACTTCTGGAATAGGGTAATTGTGCTCTTTTAGAAAGTGCTCAACAACATTACAACCTCTTCGCCAAACAGAAATGCCATCTTGATATTGTGCGTTGGTTCTGTGTTTATAGAGATATTGGTACCAATTTAGCGTGGGAACCAGTACATAAGGAATTCGAGCTGGTTTAAGTAGTTTATAAACTCGGTATTGAGACAATGAAACGATAGCTGCATCATAATGTTGCTCTTTAATCAGCTCTGCAATAGCCGCATCATCACCTGTATCAACTAAGACGTTATCCACATGAGGGCATGCCTCGGCAAAACTTTTCACTACAGGAGCAACAAATACGTCAATTGTTGCGTCCGGTATTGCCTGTTTTAACATGCTAAGTGCGGGCCACTTCGTGGTGAAGTCACCAATTTTATCATGTCTAACATACAGGATTTTTTTCATTTATTCAGATCCTAAACTCTTTGTTATCCGTCAAAATAAACCAATGAATGTTTCATTTTATACCAACAAAGCGTGCTTCACACTCATCATCAATCAAACTTGTTAATGAACAACAAAAAATCCCTGCATAACAGGGATTTTAAATATCACTTCGATTAATCCAACAAATACTGTGAATTAGAACGGGATATCGTCATCCCAATCACCGCCTAAATCTGGCGTAGTGTTCTGCGGTTGTGGTGTTGGCGCAGGACGCTGTGCTGGAGCAGATTGTTGCTGGAAACCACCTTGCTGTTGTTGAGCAGGTTGTTGGAAACCGCCTTGTTGCTGGACAGGTGCTGGACGTTGAGCAGGCTGCTGGTAACTACCTTGCTGCTGCGCTGGCGCTTGAGGCTTAGGCGTGTAAGCAGGCTTTTGAGCTGCTTGCTGTTGAGCAGGCTGCTGATAACCAGCTTGAGATTGCTGCTGTTGGCCGTATCCGCCTTGAGATTGCGGTGCACTTTGCTGAGGCGCATTACCATAGCCACCTTGACCTTGGTTCATACCACCTTGCTGACCGCCTTGGCCACGGCTATCAAGCATTTGCATTTCCATTGCATTGATTTCGGTTTTGTAGCGATCTTGACCCGTAGTCTGATCCTGCCACTTGCTGGTTTGCAGTTTACCTTCTAAGTAAACTTTAGAACCTTTTTTCAGGTATTCGCCAGCTACTTCAGCTAGTCGACGGTACATCACAATGTTGTGCCATTCAGTGCGTTCTTGTTGCTGACCTTGCTGGTCTTTCCAAGATTCACTTGTTGCTACAGTAAAGTTAGCGACTGCGTTACCGTTTGGCATGTAACGAACTTCAGGATCTTTACCTAAATTACCAACCAAAATTACTTTATTCACACCACGACTGGCCATTGAAATCTCCTGCGATTTACCATGTTCTAAATTTATTTATGTTCAAATTCTGTTGAATCAATTATGCCATTTTTATGTCTGTTGACACATCAACTATCACACAAAAATACGAATTTAATTCTTAGCTGACAGAGCCTAACACAGCTCGGGCTTCTCTTAAATCGAATTGATCATCTACTTTTAAATAAGCAGCTTTCTCTTCAATCACGACAATTGCCTCAGCAACCCCTGTAAGTTGTGATAGCTGAGTTGCCATATCTTGGGCATGATTTCTATCTTTCGCTTCAGCTTCAAGCGTATAGCTTTTAAGAAGCACTGGTTTTTCCATGCCAATGGTCAATAATAACCACACAAACATCAACGCTAACGCGACATAAAAGACACCTGAAGCGCCGACCAATTGATAAGCGCCACCACCTAACATGCCACCACAAAAAGCACCTAAGAATTGACTGGTCGAGTAAACCCCCATCGCAGAACCTTTATCGCCCATAGGACAAAACTTTGCGATTAAGCTAGGTAATGATGCCTCTAAATAGTTAAAGCCGGTAAAAAATAACACCACAGCGCCACTGAGCACCCACAAATTATCAGCATAAATTCCCATAGCAGCGAGTGATAGCATCATTATAAGCAATGAGATTTGGAACATAGTTTTAGTGTTATTGCGCTTAACGCCAATAATGATCAAAGGCACCATTAAAAAGAATGCGCCAACAAAGGCAGGGAAGTACAACATCCAGTGCTTTTCTTTGACTAAGCCTGCATCAACTAAATCTAAAGGTAATGCGACAAACACCGCTGTTAATACTAAATGAAGAATAAAAATGCCCGCATCTAATCGAAATAACTGAGGGTCCATCAGCATACGTTTAAGCTTGGTCGGCGTAGCAACAGTATCCCCTTTAGGGGCTTGAGACACAGGGTTTGGTACTAAGACCTGCACAATCACCATGCCTAACACAGCTAAAATGGCAGTTAAAAAGAATAAACCTTCAAGGCCAGCATATTGAGCGACTATCGGCCCAGCAAGTAAAGATAAAGCGAAAGAAAAACCAATACACATCCCAATGATTGCCATGACTTTGGTTCGTTGTTCATCACGGGTTAGGTCGGCAGCGAGTGCCAATACCGCCGCAGCAATGGCTCCCATGCCCTGTAAAGCACGGCCCAGCACCACACCGTAAATATGATCAGACATCGCAGCGACAATACTACCAATAGCAAAAATGACTAAACCACCTAAAATGATAGGCTTTCGGCCATATTTGTCAGACAACATGCCCATGGGAATTTGCAAACAAGCTTGTGTTAAGCCGTATGCCCCTATGGCAATACCGACCCATAATGGCGAGAATCCTTCTAAGTGTTGGCCGTAAAGCGCAAACACAGGCATGATCATAAACAAGCCCATCATTCGTAAACCAAACACGCTGGCTAACGAAAAAGCGACTTTTTTCTCTATGCCGGATAGTCCATTCTTGGCCATTCACTTGCCCTTAATTTTGTCACAGTAAAAATTTTGAGTTGCGCATATTATCACAGCGTCCTAATTTAGCTCAAAAGGAATAATGAACCAAGCAGCAACTGATTGTCGTATTTGCTAATGAGATTAAACAAACAGGTTATAATGTGTTTTATATCCCAGTTCAGGTTATCCCGAATAGGAATGACACCGCAGAAAATGAACTAAGCACTTAGCCCTATACAACACTGTATAAAATACTGTATAAATACATCATAAAATCGACAAACCAACATAAACTATTTAGACAAAAATAGCTTAAACCCATTTAAAATTCGGCGGCTTAAAGAAGTAGCTCTCTTACCAAGCCCCTGAGAACAACATCAGAGTGAAGAATGGATACCATTGAAATTCGCGGTGCACGAACCCACAATCTAAAAAACTTTGACCTCAAAATTCCCCGTGACAAACTCATTGTCATTACTGGGCTGTCAGGTTCAGGCAAATCTTCATTGGCCTTCGACACCTTATATGCCGAAGGTCAACGCCGCTATGTTGAGTCTTTGTCAGCATACGCACGCCAATTTTTGAGTTTGATGGAAAAACCTGATGTTGATCATATTGAAGGGTTAAGCCCAGCGATTTCAATTGAACAAAAATCCACTTCACATAATCCACGTTCAACTGTGGGTACGATTACCGAAATTTATGACTACTTAAGATTATTATTTGCCCGTGTAGGTGAACCTCGCTGTCCCACTCATGGTCAGCCCCTAGCCGCACAAACAGTAAGTCAAATGGTCGATAAAGTCCTTGAGTTACCTGAAGGTAGTCGTCAGATGCTGTTGGCGCCTGTCGTTAAAGCACGTAAAGGTGAGCATGTAAAACTCCTAGAGAGTCTCGCAGCCCAAGGTTATGTGCGGGCTCGTATTGATGGCGATGTTTGTGACTTATCAGACCCACCAACCTTAGACTTACATGTAAAACACACCATTGAAGTTGTTGTTGATCGCTTCAAAGTGCGTGACGATCTTAAACAACGTTTAGCGGAATCGTTTGAAACCACCCTTGAAATGTCAGGTGGTATTGCTGTGGTCGCTGATATGGCTGGTGAAACGGAAGAGATAATCTTTTCAGCAAATTTTGCTTGCCCTCATTGTGGCTATTCAATGGCAGAACTTGAGCCACGTATTTTCTCATTCAATAACCCAGCTGGCGCTTGTCAAACCTGTGATGGCTTAGGGGTTCAACAGTATTTTGATGCCGACAGAGTGATCACCAATGGTGAGTTATCACTTGCTGGAGGTGCAATACGCGGCTGGGACAAACGTAACTTCTATTATTTTCAAATGCTCAGCTCACTGGCGGAACATTATAAGTTTGATGTTGAAACACCGTTCCAACAACTTACAGATAAAGTGCAGAAAATTGTACTCCACGGCTCTGGCAAGCAAAGCATTGCCTTTAAATATATTAATGACCGTGGCGATGTGGTGATCCGAAATCATCCATTTGAAGGCATCTTAAATAACATGGACCGCCGCTACCGTGAAACTGAAAGTAACTCGGTTCGTGATGAGCTTTCTAAATTCATTAATACACAACCGTGTAAAAGCTGTGGTGGTTCTCGCTTACGTGAAGAAGCACGTAATGTCTTTATTGGCGAACTAACACTACCTCAATTGACGCAGTGGTCTATTGGCGAAGCCATGACCTACTTTAACGGTGTCGAATTTTCAGGGCAAAAAGCACAAATTGCCGAAAAAATCTTAAAAGAAGTGGGTGATCGACTCGGGTTCCTCGTCAATGTGGGATTAAATTACTTAAGCTTAGATCGTTCAGCAGACACACTATCAGGTGGGGAAGCGCAGCGGATCCGGTTAGCGAGCCAAATTGGCGCCGGACTCGTTGGTGTCATGTATGTATTAGATGAACCCTCTATTGGCCTGCATCAGCGTGATAATGAGCGCTTACTTAATACCTTAATCCATCTTCGTGATCTAGGTAATACCGTGATTGTAGTTGAGCATGACGAGGATGCCATTCGCATGGCAGATCATGTTATCGATATTGGCCCTGGCGCAGGAGTGCACGGTGGTGAAGTTATTTGTTCTGGTGGCTTAAACGATATCATCGAATGTGAAGAATCGATCACAGGTCAGTACATTTCGGGTAAAAAACAGATCCATGTCAGTGAGCAGCGCACCCCAATAGACCCGAAAAAGGTCATTGAACTCACTGGAGCAACGGGTAATAACCTTAAAAATGTCGATTTAACGATTCCTATCGGGCTATTCACTTGTGTAACTGGGGTATCTGGTTCTGGTAAGTCGACCCTAATTAACGATACTTTTTATAAGATTGCTCACCGCATGCTTAATGGCGCCACAATTGATGAGCCCGCTCCGCATAAAAGTATTAAGGGCATGGAGCAATGCGACAAGGTCGTTGATATCGATCAAAGCCCAATTGGCCGAACACCTCGTTCAAACCCAGCCACATATACGGGCATTTTTACTCCGATACGTGAGCTATTTGCCGCAACACAAGAGTCGCGTAGCCGTGGTTACCAACCTGGCCGTTTCTCATTTAACGTAAAAGGTGGACGCTGTGAAGCTTGTCAGGGCGACGGTCTCATTAAAGTAGAAATGCACTTTTTACCTGACGTGTATGTGCCATGTGATTCATGTAAAGGCAAACGCTATAATCGTGAAACCTTAGACGTGAAATACAAAGGCAAAAACATCCACGAAGTGCTGCAAATGACCATCGAAGAAGCACGTGTATTCTTTGACCCTATTCCAGCCATTGCACGTAAACTGCAAACCTTAGTGGATGTCGGTTTGTCATATATTTGCCTCGGACAAAGCGCCACGACCTTATCAGGCGGTGAAGCCCAGCGAGTCAAACTTGCTAAAGAACTGTCTAAGCGTGATACGGGTAAAACCTTGTATATTCTTGATGAACCAACAACCGGGTTGCACTTTGCTGATATTCAGTTATTACTTGATGTATTACATAGACTAAAAGCCAAAGGTAATACTATTGTTGTTATTGAGCACAATTTAGATGTGATCAAAACAGCCGACTGGATTGTGGACTTAGGACCAGAAGGTGGTTCAGGCGGCGGGACAATACTCGTAACAGGTACGCCTGAAGATGTTGCTAAAAACACTGAGTCGCATACCGCACGCTTTTTACAGCCACTGTTGGAGAAAATGCCACAAGTTACTGAGGCTAAACCCAAGAAAGCGGCAAAAAAGACGATAAAAAAATCTGTTAAAAAATAAGCTATCAAGCAACATCGGACGATAAGCCAGAGGGAACGAAATGGAATTTCTAATCAAGCCTCTGGCTAATGCACATACTGTTATCAACAAGGGTATGCGCTTCGCGCTTAAATTACTGAGCCTGATGATGTTATTGTCGCTAACTGCTTGTGCATCTAAAAACTGCGGCAATCAACCTATCAGTCTTTGGGCAGATAAAAGCCAACTGCTCGAAGATATACGTATTTTAACTAGCCCTGAATTTGAAGGACGTAAAACCAATACGCTTGGCGCCGAACAATCTCGGCAATATCTCATCAAACGCTTTCAACAACTCGAACTTACCCCTTGGCAAGATTCGTTTTTAGTCCCCTTTCAATATCGGTCAAACTTCGCTGATAAAGAAGGGATCAATGTTATTGGCACAATTAGAGCCAAAAATGATAGCCAACGATGGCGAGTGATTACCGCCCATTACGACCACCTTGGCAAAAAAGGCAATAAAGTATTTGCTGGTGCAGATGACAATGCTTCAGGCGTTGCTGCTATGCTAGCCATCGCCGAGCATTGGCAGTCAAATGGTGATGACAAGGTTAACTTAATGGTTGTAGCAACCGACGCTGAAGAGTCAGGCTTATATGGTTCTTATGCGGTGGTTGAACAGTTAACAGCACAACCTAGCATGCAGATAGAAATGTCGATAAATTTAGACATGGTAGGTCACCCTTCAAGACCAAAGTCCATTTATATAGAAGGCGAGAGAAATTTAACTGAATTTAATCAGCTTAAATATCAACTCCAAGACTATAATCAATTGTGTGTCAGAGAAAGTCGTTCAAGAATGCAAAACGGCAGCATGGTAAAAATTGACTGGTTACGAGCTTCGGATCATTACCCGTTTCATAAGGCAGGGATTCCATGGCTTTATTTAGGTGTTCCTACCCATAAATATTACCACACGGTAGAAGATACAATTGAAACACTTGATATTGGATTTTTAGCCGCCGTCACTGAGACCGCTTTTGAATTAATCTCAGTGGATAAGCAACAAATTGCTTTTCAATAATCAGGCCAATTTTAGTTTTATATTGAAAATATATAGTCATAGAGGCTAAAGCTTGCTATAATATTGCCCCTTTGACGCGGGAAATCGACACGGGGTTGATTTTCTGTCTGTGAAACTTTAGCACGAATGCGACTATTTTCGTGCATACCCACAAGGCTACAACTCAATGTCATCCGATGAAAGAACTTTCCGCGAACTTGGTTTATCCGAGAATTTGCTTCGTGCCCTTGACGATTTAGGTTACGAAAAACCAACACCAATTCAAGCTGCTAGTATCGATCCTTTAATGGAAGGTAAAGATATTTTAGGTCAAGCTCAAACTGGTACTGGTAAAACTGGTGCATTCGCACTACCACTACTTAATAGTGTCGATCAAAAACTCAATGCTCCTCAAATCTTAGTATTGGCTCCAACTCGTGAGTTAGCAGTACAGGTTGCTGAAGCATTTGGTAGCTACGCAAAACACATGAAAGGCTTCCATGTACTACCTATTTACGGTGGTCAAAGCATGCATCAACAACTTAGTGCGCTACGTCGTGGCCCACAAGTTGTTGTTGGTACGCCAGGTCGTGTAATGGACCACATGCGTCGTGGCACACTGAAACTTGATGCGCTTAAAGCATTAGTACTTGATGAAGCAGATGAAATGCTAAAAATGGGCTTCATCGACGATATCGAATGGGTACTTGAGCACAAGCCAGCTGAAAGCCAATTAGCACTTTTCTCTGCAACTATGCCAGAGCAAATCAAGCGTGTTGCTAACAAGCACCTTAACAAGCCTGTTCATATCAGCATTGCAGCAAGTCATACGACTGTTGAATCTATTGAACAACGTTTTGTTCAAGTATCTCAACACAACAAGCTTGAAGCATTAGTCCGTGTATTAGAAGTTGAAAATACAGAAGGTATTATCATCTTCGTACGTACTCGTAATAGCTGTGTTGAACTAGCAGAAAAATTAGAAGCTCGTGGTTACGCTTCTTCACCATTACATGGTGACATGAACCAACAAGCACGTGAACGTGCTGTTGACCAGCTAAAACGTGGCAAGCTAGATATTCTTATTGCGACAGACGTTGCAGCCCGTGGTCTTGACGTCGAACGTATTGGACACGTAGTAAACTACGATATCCCATATGATTCAGAAGCTTATGTACACCGTATTGGTCGTACAGGTCGTGCTGGCCGTACTGGTATGGCAATTCTTTTCGTTACTAATCGTGAAATGCGTATGTTACGTACCATTGAACGTGCAACGAACAGCCGTATTTCGCCAATGAAAGTACCTAGCCCTGAAACAGTAACAGAGCGTCGTTTATCTCGTTTAGGCGAGCAAGTTCAAGAAACCATTAATGGTGACTTAGACTTCATGAAGAACGCAGTAGCTGAATTATGTCAACAGCTTGAAATCGATACAGATTTACTTGCTGCGGCATTATTACAACAAGTTCAGGCTGAACGTCCTTTACAACTTCCTCCAATTCAAGAGCGTCAACGCGATTCACGTGACCGCGATCGTGATGGTGGCAGAGATCGTAACAGCCGTCGTGATTCACGTGGTGGCCGCCCAATGCCTACAAGCTTTGGCAGTGCAGAAGGCTTAAAAGATAAGCCTGATGTTAAAATGTGTCGTTACGTAATTGAAGTAGGTCGTGATAATGGCGTTGGTGTAGGTAACATCGTTGGTGCAATTGCTAACGAAGCTAATATCGACAGTCAGTTCATTGGTCAAATTCAGTTATTCGACCAAGTGACTTCAATTGACTTACCAGACGGTATGCCAAAAGATGTGTTAACACACCTTCGTAAAGTACGTGTTTGTGGTAAGCCACTTAACATCAAAGAAGCAAGTGACACTCCATTCCCAGAGTCTACACGTAGCGACCGTCCACGTCGTCCACGTAATGACCGTTCTCGTGGTGATCGTAATGATCGTCCTCGTGGCGACCGTCGTCCACGTAAACCACGTGACAGCGAGTAATTGATCACAGTATCAACAATCTGTTGAAACCCTGTAATAAAAATGGAGCTTAGGCTCCATTTTTTTATGCTGTTTTCTGTATAATCCTTCGCTCATTTTGATACCTACCGATACATAGTTTTATTTCATGTTACTAAGCACATACCTAGCCAAACATATTACTCGCGCACTTGCACTAATATGCAGTGTTTTACCTATTGTTGTGTCTGCAGATCAACATCAGCAGGTTTTAGCGACATCAAATGGTGACTGGGTACAGTTC
This sequence comes from Shewanella sp. 10N.286.52.A9, assembly GCF_041468985.1. Taxonomy (NCBI): domain Bacteria; kingdom Pseudomonadati; phylum Pseudomonadota; class Gammaproteobacteria; order Alteromonadales; family Shewanellaceae; genus Shewanella; species Shewanella sp. 10N.286.52.A9. The sequence continues at coordinate 162,951 of NZ_JBFRJQ010000002.1, forward strand.
AGTTTTGAGAATGATGCATTTGGCCTTATTAATACCAGTGATAATGGCTACAGCAATGGTTTAGAGTGGAGTTGGGGTAAGGCAATCGTCGATGATTTTGATGAGCTTAACATGCCCACTTGGCTCACAGGTCTTTATGGTTACAGTTATTTAAACCATGGTGCATCAAGACAGTATCAAATTAGCTATAGTGTATCCCAGCGCATGTACACCCCTGATGATCTACAACAAGCGGAACTCATCGAGTCAGACAGGCCATATGCTGGCACCTTATTATGGCAATCTACATTACGTAGTTTTGGTGATGGTATCGCCGATAATCTAAGTATAACTTTAGGTCTTGTCGGGCCAGGTTCACTTGCTGAGCAAACTCAAAAACAAGTTCACGAAATCATTGATGCCAAAGAGCCAATGGGCTGGGATAATCAGTTAAGTAATGAGCCTGTATTCAGAGTTGAAGCACAACGCCTATATCAATGGGCATACACCCCAATTTCAGAAAATGTCGAGTTTGATACTGTTATTCATGGAAATGCGGCAATAGGTAATTTAATGAGTGATGTTGGTGCTGGTATGTCATTTCGTATCGGTAACATTCTGTCTCACAGTTATGCCTTCGTAGCGCAAGCTGCATCAAGAAGTAACAATGGATACCAAGTAAAACCTGCTAGCGAGTTAAGCTGGCAGCTGTTTTTGACCTTGTATGGACGTTATGTATTTAACGATATAACCCTTGATGGCAATAACTTTACAGATAGCCACTCAGTCGAGCTGACGAACCAACAAGCAATGATCAATTCAGGATTTATGCTTAACTGGCAAAACTGGGGATTAACCTTTTCAGTCATTCGTGGCACTGAGCAATATAAAGATCAGCCAAGTACTGCCAATTTTGCAGCAGTCAATATCAACTATCGTTTCTAACGATACCTGTCAGCTGATGGCTGCTTGCGCTTTTGCTGTAATAAAGGCCATATCTGCATGGCAAAAACAGCGCCGACAATTAAGATAATCCCAAGCAATGACCAAGCATCAATGGCATCAGCCCTAAAGGTGTTGGGCCATAAGTTTATCTTTACCACCAGACTATTAGCAATGAAACTCAACACAGGTGTCAGAGCCAGCATAGCGCTGACTTGCGCTGTGGGCCAATACTTGATGGCTTGTCCAAAGCTACCGTAAGCAATCAATGTATTGGCTGCGCAGAATAAAATAATAAACCACTCAGATGAGTTCATCTTAGAGAATTGGCTGAAATCACAGAATGGCGCCATCACGACAACACCCAAACCATAGATATATAGCAATACGTTATTAGGCGATAACTTAGCGATCAGCGACTTTTGCAATAAAGCATAACTGGTCCAAGAAAGTACAGAGAACTGCACGATTAACACCCCAAAACCAATTTGACTATTATCACTGGCAGACATATCAAGACTTGGATGGAAAAACAGTAATACTCCCAAGGCCAGAGTTGCAAAACAGCTCAACTGCACCGCAGTTAAACGCTCCTTAAAAAATAACGCACCACCGAAAGCAAGGTAAAATGGCGCAGTCTGAAAGTTAAGTTGTGCAGTACCTGGCGATAAATAATCTAAGGAATACACAAACGAAGTGTAGTTACACATGAGTAAAATGCCGGCGGCACTGAGCTTAACCCAATCCCCTCGTGAAAGTGACATGAACTGACGTAAATACCCTAGATGCCACATCACCAAAAAGGTCACGATAAATGCCACTAAAAATCGAAACCAAGTCAAGGTAACCGGATCGATAAAATTTCCAGAGAGTGTTAACGCTATCGGTAATATGCCCCAAAAAATGATGGCAATGGACACAAAAAATAAACCGAGTTTGGTAGGATGCACAGAATGTCTCACAGATGTTAACAAAGAGTATAAGCTGCAATATCTTGCCTGATACAGACCAACGAATAAAGCATTAAAAACTAATATTAAGCCCCTCAGTATTCGCTATACAGGATTAAGAGTTTAGCCCTGTTATAAGCATGGAAATCTGGATTAATAAGGGTAAAATAGCCGCCATTAAAATACTGACATATCCTGTTATTAAAGGATAGCTCCCTACACTTAACCTCTAAGGAATACTGGTCATGAGTCTTGCTGATTCAGTTCTCGCAATTAACAATGATTTGCCTATTCGTACCGACAAACCGGTACACAGTGGCAAGGTCCGCAGTGTTTATTGGCTAACCGATACTGATAGTCGCCGCCTTATTAAAGACAAAGGCTACGATGTTCCAGCGGATACACCGTTAGCCATCATGGTGATCAGTGATCGCATTTCAGCATTTGATTGTATTTTCCACGGCGAAGGTAACCTGCAAGGTATTCCTGGTAAAGGCGCAGCACTGAATGCGATTTCTAACCACTGGTTTACCTTGTTTGCAGAGCATGGCTTAGCAGACAGCCATATCCTAGACATCCCACATCCATTTGTTTGGATAGTACAAAAAGCACGACCAATTAAAGTTGAAGCAATTTGTCGCCAATACATTACTGGCTCGATGTGGCGTGCATATGCAAAAGGTGAGCGTGAATTTTGCGGCATCACCTTACCTGAAGGCTTAGAAAAAGATCAAAAACTGCCTGAGCTGTTAATCACTCCTTCTACCAAAGGGATTTTAACAGGTATTCCTGGCGTTCCAGAGCAAGACGATGTCAACATCAGTCGTGCAGACATTGAAGCCAATGTGGAAGCATTTGGGTTTGAAAAGGCATCCGATATCGATTTATACGAAAAACTGCTTAAAGAGGGCTTTAACGTAATTTCAGATGCCTTAGCTAGCCACGACCAGATGTTTGTCGATACCAAGTTTGAGTTTGGTTACGTAGATGACAAAGAAGGTAATTCGAAACTGATTTACATGGATGAAGTGGGTACGCCTGATTCATCACGTATTTGGGATGGTCCTGCTTACCGTGACGGTAAGATTGTAGAAAACTCAAAAGAAGGTTTCCGTCAGTTCTTACTCAATCACTTTGATGATGCTGACATTTTATTAAATAAAGACAGAATGCCTGAACGTGAAGCATTAGCACGTGACAACGATCTACCACTTGAAGCGATGATGAATGTATCGCGTACCTATACCGGTGTTGCTGAAAAAGTCACAGGTAGCAGCATTAAGCTTCCTGAAAACCCTAAAGCCGATATCATTAAGGTCTTACGTGAAAATTACGACTTAATCGACTAAAAGTGAATTTCGCAGAGTAAAAAGGCGCCTAATGGCGCCTTTTTACTGGCAGTGACCTTTAGAAGTACTTAATCCAACCCTGTTTACTTTGATGTTTATATTGACTAAACCACTTGGTGGGAAAATACAGTAATACCGCTAAAATAACTGTCGTAATCCATACCCAACTAATGTCTGTAAATCCATATAAATCACCATAGTTTGGCCCAATTACATTTACTGCAAATCGGTACATAGCAAGTAATAAATACAAATGAACAATATAGAAAAACATCGGCGCTGAGCCAAAGGTAGACAAGACTTTACCGTAACGCGGGTTTACTTTTTCAAGTGCACGTAAACAGAATAAAGTGCCGCCAATAGTCACTAGCAAGAAAGCTAAAGAAGGTGGGTATTTAGTTAAATTAAACACCGACTTCAGCGTCATCAGTATACTGTCACCTTGCTGCCAATCTAAGGTTTCACCATAAATATTAAAACCACGCAAAATAGCGAAAATAACAAAACAGCTTAGACCAAGTTGAATAAGGATTTTGTGACGCTGTTTATCTTCAAATGAAGCACTGTATATTGGCGCCATAACATAGCCTAACAGTATCACGCCTATCCAAGGCAACACGGGATAACTAGCTCTAATTCCAATAAAGTCATTAGGTAAAATATTACCGCGATCATGCAATATCGCCCATAACGTGTAACCCCACTCACCTGGTGAGAACTGTATAGGCGTTAACATGTTGTGGCCAAATACGATGACTAGGCCAATCACACCAAGCCAAACTCGAGGTAAGCCAATCAGTAATGCGAGTGCTAGCATACTAATACCAATCGCCCACATAACCTGTAGCCAAATCATCTCGTAATTACCCATCCACTGAAAAGTAATCACGGTGCATTCTAAGGCAATAATAAACAGACCACGCTTAATTAAAAAAGACCTTGCTGAGCGCTCTGGCCCAAACTGAGGATGACTATATAACCAAGCTGACACACCAGTTAAGAAGACAAAAGTCGGTGCACAAAAATGTGCAGCAAATCGACTGATAAATAACCCTGTACTGGTACTGTCTAAGGTCATTGGGTCAGTCACTTGTTCATGAAAGAAAAATCGCTCCCTGACATGATCTAACAACATGATTAACATCACGATACCACGCATGATATCAATACTATCAATACGCTTTTTAAGTACTGATTGACTTACAGTATTCATTTATTGGGTTCTCTTTGAGAGCTTAGAATGATCATTATTGGCCACAAATGTGCTTTTATCACTATAACAATCATCTGCAAACGGGTTTGTTCTTTATCGAAAATAGCCCATAAAGCCATCTCAAATAACAGTGAAAAATTTTCAAAAAATTTACAATTTAGCTTATTTGTAAATGATAATGATTTTCATTCATTTTTTGTTAACTTTTCTTTATCATTTGGTGCAAATACTCCATTTGCAATAACAATTGCCCATTCTAGTGAAAAGCACTGTGCTTTCACAGCAGTTAAGATGATGAAAATATGAAACTAAGTCCTATTTACTTATCCATGTTATGCGCTTTAAGTGCATTACAAAGCGTATCAGCAGAAGAAATTAATGAAACTGATAATCAGAATCAGCCGAGCAATCTAGAAGTGATTGAAGTTAAAGGCCGATATATTGAAGGTTATAACGCTCACTCAGCAAGTGGAGCTTCTCGATTAGACTTAGCAATTGTTGACATTCCTCAATCCGTTTCTGTTATCACAAGCGCGCAGCTACAGGATTTTCAGTTAAATGATATTAACTCTGCATTAGATAGCGCTACCGGTATTAATGTTGAGCGTATCGAAACTGATCGAACTTACTACACGGCACGTGGTTTTGATGTCACCAACTTTCAAATTGATGGCGTCGGTTTACCACTAACCAATGGTAATAACCACGCAGATGAAGATACTGCGATTTATGACCGTATTGAAGTTATCCGTGGTGCAAATGGCCTAATGACTGGTGTCGGTAATCCATCTGCCACCATTAACTTTATTCGTAAACGCCCTACGGCACAAAGTAACCTTAATTTACGAGCGAGTTACGGAAGCTGGGATAACAAACGCATAGAAGCCGATGGCACTTACGTAATTAATGATACTTTTGCAGCAAGAGCTGTTGCCGTCAAGCAAACCAAAGATTCATATTTAGACAGATATGAAACTGACAAGACGATTATGTATGCCTTTCTCGAAGCCAACTTGGGTGACAATACATCATTATCTATTAGCCACAGTTATATAAATAATGATGCTAAAGGCAATAACTGGGGCGCTTTGCCACTTTTCTATACTGATGGCAGCCCAACCAATTATGATCGCTCAACCAATACTTCAGCTGACTGGTCAAATTGGCAAGTTGTCAAAAACAATACTGTCGCAGAGCTAAGCCATTACTTTAATAATGACTGGCATTTACGTGCAACCTACTCACACCGCACCACCGATGAAGATACTGAGCTGTTCTATGTATATGGCACACCAGATAAAGAAACCGAGCTCGGATTAACTGGTTATGGCAGTGAGTATGATCTTGATGATGAACATGATTTAGTCGACGTATATTTAAATGGTGACTTTGAACTGTTTGGAAGAGACCATCAGCTGGTCGTGGGTGTGAACTATGCGAAAGTAAGTTATATCGACACATCCTTATATGATTACACCACTGGTAATGGTTTCCCAGCAATGCCAGATCTCAACACCTGGGATGGTAATACTCCTAAACCAACTTTTGCTGACGGCCTGAGTGGCAGTGATGTTGAAGCGACCCAAAAAGCGGCTTACTTCACAGGTAGATTTAATTTATTCGAAGGTTTCCACTTGATTGCTGGCGGTCGCTTTAATGACTGGCAGGTTGATGGAGAAGCTTATGGTAATGATCAAACTGTAGAAGATGCTGAATTCATTCCTTATGTTGGCGCAGTTTATAATATCATTCCTGAACTTTCAGCCTATGCGAGTTATACCGAAACATTCACCTCTCAAACAGAAAAAGATATCAATAACAACATCTTGAAACCTGTTACGGGCGAAAGCAGCGAAATAGGGCTAAAAAGTGAGTTATTTGATGGCAGGTTGATCACCACTGTGGCTTACTTCAATGTCATTCAAACCAACTTAGCGACGCTAGACCCAGATACCGCTGAGCTTCCACCGACTGAACAGCGTTATTACGGTGCAGATGGCATCGAGAGTAAAGGCTTTGAACTTGATGTTGCTGGCGAAGTTTACCCAGGATTAAATGTGAGTCTTGGCTACACTGACTTTGATATCAGTACTAGCGACGAAACGAATCAGGTAGCTAATTACACTCCTGAAAAATTATTCAAGTTAGGCACCACTTATGAAATTCCATTCTTAGAAGGCTTAACAATTGGTGCAAACATGCGCTGGCAGGATGATATTTTCCGCTACCAAGAACCAACGAAAACAGTTGTGACTACGCAAGATGCGTATGCCATTGTTGATCTGATGGCTCGTTATGAATTTAACGAAAATATTGAGCTAAGCGTTAATGCTAAAAACATCACCGACGAGAAATACTTAACGAGCCTATACTGGGCGCAAGGTTTCTATGGTGCTCCAACAAATTATAGCGCGACATTAAGCTGGAAATTATAAGCTGATGTAGGGGCTTCTTGCTGTAAAGCAAGAAGCCTTTTTGATCTAATTAGAGTCAATTATGAGAAAAACATTATTTAAATGGCACTCCTATGGAGCCTTAATTGCGATGCTGCCGTTATTGATCATTTCAATAACTGGCAGCATTTTGGTTTTTAAGGTCGAAATAGACAGCCTATTGCGCCCATCACACATGGTCGTTGATGCCACAACAACCAGCGAGCGAGTTAGCCTAGATACCTTAATGCAAACGACACTAGCTGCAAATCCAGGTTACGAGCTCGGTGGATGGGAATTATTTGACGATAAGCACCGTTCAGATGCAGGTTACTTGATTAAGCACGGCACTGAACAATGGGAAAAGATTTATATCAATCAATATAACGGCGAGTTATTGTCAGTCTCCCAGCCAATGGGACACTACATCACTGATTGGTTGCTCGAATTGCATTACACCTTTTTACTCGATGTTAAAGGCGCTTGGGTTGGCTTTGCTGCCGCACTGATCATGTTATTTTTAGGGATCAGCGGCATCATTTTATACCGTCGTTTTTGGGCAAAGTTGTTCACCATGCGCTTTAAAGCCGTTAAGCGTGTTTTATTCAGTGATATTCACAAGTTCATCGGCATTTTAAGCTCACCAATTTTAATCATCATGGCTTTTACCGGTGGCTACTGGAACATTGCTGGCATCTTGCATGAAATAAACGAACACGGTGATGGCGGCCATGTTTACATCACTGCTCCACTTCATAGCCCTGAGATTTCTTTCGAGTCATTGCGGCTAAAAAGCCATGCTGAAATACCCAGTTACCAAGCTGGCTACTTGGCTATGCCCCATGAACCCGAACGAGATATTACTTTTTATGGCGCAGTACAAAGCAGTAACCCTTTGCATAGTGAGTACGCAAGCACTGTCAGTTTTGACAAAACCACAGGCAAACTCCTTCATAAACAAGATATTCGAGAAGCGGGTTTATTAATGGTGTTTTTAGACAGTTTTAGAAAACTGCACTTTGGTTACTTTGGCGGACTCATTACTCGTATTATTTGGTGTATTGTAGGGTTAATGCCAGTACTACTAGGCTTCACAGGCTTATATTTATATTGGAATCGGCGTCAGCAAAAATCCGCATCCAAACGAGCCAGAGTGGCCATAGACTCTCAGCCAGTGGCTTGAAGTGACAACAACCAATAAAAAAGGAGCCTAAGGCTCCTTTTCTACTAACCTACCATACCCAATCTCGCCATTAGTGATGAGCTGACTCATTTTGAAGCCTAAACGTACGGCCAAGGCATAAGGTCAATAAAAGTAATAAACCCAAGTAACCTAAACTGCCACCAGCATCTTGTTTAATTTCACCGACTTTTACTTTTGATACTGCCGCTTGAGGGTATGCCAGCGCTATGAGCACTGGATCATGATCTGATGAAGAGTAAACATTGTCAGACTTGGCTAGCTCTCCGGTATATTTACTGCTGTATTCGAACAAGTTAGATTCAACCGCATTGATATGCCAATCTTCAATGGCTACCATACGTGCTGCTAAGCTGGCATTACCTAAGGCGTGGTCTAAATTGCCTAGTTCACCTCGATAACTGTATGAGTACGTCGCTGCGCCATGGGCTTGCGTATTTAAATTAATAAACCCATAGCCTTTATCAATTACCTGGCCTGCTGCTTCATACTCAACGCCATTTAAACGGGTATGTGATGCCGTTTTAATGACTCGTTCACTTAGCGCTGCATCATAATCAGTTAGCACTGCTAATGGATCTTCTTTACCATAGGCATTTAAATCACCAATAACCAATACATCCCCTTCTATGTCTTTAACCGACTCGCCTATGACCTTAGCAGCAGAGACTCGAAACGCATTACACTTGCCTTGTAAATCTACTGGCTCTGATTCTTCATTGAAGCTTAACCAATCTTCGACACAGCCTGAGCCTTTAGATTTAAAGTGATTCACTACGATTGTCAGTTTTTGCTCATCAATCATAAAAGCTTGCATTAAGCTATGGCGCTGGTATTTATGATATGCAGGGTTCGTTTCTTTTACATCGCCATTTCTACGTGTAATCACCCCTTCTTCTAGATGCTGTTCAGGTGTTGGTATCACCTTTGCTTTTCCATCTAAAGTCACCACAGAAGGTCGATATAATATACCGACAGCAATAGCATCTGAGCCGACAAAGCCGCCATTATCAGTGACTTCAACAAATTGATAAGCAAGTTCAGCAGGCAGCTTTGCATTAAGCGCTGTGACTAAGTTTTGAATGGCACTTAATTCACCAAAGCCATTATTCTCAACTTCCATTAAACCAATAATATCTGCATTCATTGCCGCCATTGCATTAACGATTTTTGTCCGTTGCAATCGCATTTCTGACTCAACTTTTGCCCCTCGGTTATGGCCTAATGGGTTAGCATCTCCGCCAAATTCGCTATTAAAGAAATTCAGCACATTAAAACTGGCGACCCGAATATCACCTTGGTTTGCAATCGTAGGTGCCGCCGTTCTGTCTTGATTACGAATAAAGTCGCTAGCATTGATGCTATTGGTTGGCATCAAACGGTATTGATCGTAGCTATAGCCAATGACTCCTTCAATGTTGGTCAAGGTATCTCCGATACGAATATAACCGTTATCGGCATTAAAATTTGAAAAATACGGCACCTCGCCATGCGCAGCTTTATAGTCAGATTCAACCACAAGTTGATTGCTGAGATTGGCACTGTGTAATGCGATTGCGTCAGTGGATAAAGGTGAATAAACCTGGGTGGCTTTCATTAATGGTGCTTGATGTGACAACACCATGTTATTACGGTATGAATCATAATCGAGGCTAAATGAACGTGTGACTTTCATATCACTCGCTGTTGTTAACACAACTTTCATGCCTTCAAATCGCTCAAGAGCTTGAGCCAAACTTTGACCTTCTTGAACCAATAAAGGCGTAGCAGCAAGCTCACCAACATGGTTACCGAGTGTAAATTTTTGCTGTTGTTCTATATTGATTTGGGTAAAGCCTGAATACTCTTGTACTTTACCTGTGACACAGACTTCCATCCCTGGGACGATTTCTTCGGGTGCAGACGCTCCCCAATGCACAAAAATACCGTCTGATGCTAAAGGTGAACCTGCAGCGAGAGGATCTTGAATAAAGAAACCTTTGTATAATCTATCAGCTCGAGCTGTTACTACGCCTCGAGTGGTTAATTCATTAACCGATTCATTTGTGCCTTCCACCACAAACGGGCTACTGCTTCCTGTGCCTTGGATCTGAGAAATCGGGGTAATCGAGGCAGCTTCACATAACACATCACTCGCCGTTGACGCTGCTTCATTGACCGTTTTAGCTTGTAACCACATCGGCATGGACAACGTAATCCCTAGCGATACTGCCGATAACATCCTTAATCTCATTGACCACTCCAACTCATTATCTTTCTGCTTTGTAATACAAAATAACTCAATCAACAACTCGGTTGATTTCCTAATCAAAATAGGAGCCGAAGCTCCCATTTTATGTGTCATCCAGTCAAGCTTAAATCGCCGCTTGCGCAACTGAAACATGATTTATTAGTATTTTGCCGCTATATCTGGTTTAGGCATGGTGTTCTCAATAAATTCACGTAAGTCTTGGTTTGACTGTTTTAGATCTTCAGAACGTAAGTACATCATATGACCACTTCGATAACCTTTAAAACTTAAACGGTCTTTCATCTTGCTACTTGGATCAAGTTGCCACATGGTGTATTTGGCATCAAAGTAGTTGGTCGCACCGTCATAGTAACCAGCTTGTACCATGACATTTAAATACGGGTTTTGTGCCATTGCTTGACGTAAGTTTTCACCGGTTTTGTTGTTAGTGCGATCCCACGGATGCACATCACCTAACATGTAATACTTAATATCGGTTTTATAGTTTAACTCTTCACGAATGTACGCATTAATTGCTGGTGTAAAAGAGTGTAACCATGACGTTAACTCAGCATTGTAATCTGGACTATCGCCAATATCTTGCTTATCAATCCCTAAGTAACGAGAATCTAAACGCCCCACAGTTTGACCACGCTCACGTAATAATTCTTTCCAGAAAAAGCGAGTTGAGACATCTAGATTAGACTTCAATACAGCATCGACACTTAAGCCTGAAAAGTAAGCTACTTTCTCAGCAATTTTTTGCTTATGATCAGGCGCAATAAAACCACCCATTGCCAACGCAGGTATGTATTCATTAATGGTAAATGCCTCAACCTCAGGTAAAAACTCGGTTAAATCTGTATTTTGTAAATCGGCAGATAACGCCTTGTGATACCAAGCGGCTGCGGCAAAATAAGGAAGGCGGTTAGCGGCTTTTACAGGGCCTTTGCGTTCAATACCAATATCGGTTGGTGAAACCAGCACGACGCCATTTAAATACATCCATTGACGGTCTTGTAACTCCAATGCCAAACCAGATACACGTGTAGTACCGTAACTTTCACCGATTAAGTATTTAGGTGAACGCCAGCGCTCATTGCGACTCACAAAGGTATTTAGCCATTCTGCTAAATACTTAATATCAGCATTAACCCCAAAAAACATTTCCTGTTGTTCATCTTTTGATGGCATCTCGCCATCTTTATTAGGTAACACCCGTGAATAACCCGTATTAACAGGGTTTACATACACGATATCGGCAACATCTAAAATAGAATATGGGTTGGTTTTAACCCCATAAGGCTGCAAAGGATAGCCTTCGTCATCAACGTTAATGGCACGAGGACCTGTGTAACCTATGTCCATCCACACAGACGCTGAACCTGGACCACCATTAAATGAGATCAATAAAGGACGTTTGGCGTTATTTCTAACGTTATCTCGCTGATAATAGGTATAACTTAAGGTTGCGACCGCATCACCATTTTCGTTCCACACAGGTTGGGTACCAACCGTTGCAGTATAAGAAAAGCTATTACCATTCACTTTCGTTTTATGTTCAGTGACTACCGTTTCATCAATGGCAATTTGACGACTATGCATACTGACATTTGTCTGCTTATGAGCTGACGCTTCATTACTTTGGTCAGCAATAACGTCGCTTACTGTCATCATTGATGCAACGCTGACCATCACAGCCGCGAGGGGAATTAGCTTCATACCTGTTCTCTTTTTGTTATCTATATTAGGATATTGATGTGATCTTATTAAATTACCAAATCATAAGAAGTGCAATCACAGTAATATAACCTCAGCCCGCGACTGCACTCAAATCCAAATAAGCAACTGAATTTAAAGTATAAAAAAGATCAACAATAATCGTAAGCAAACGTACATTCACATTTAAGGTCGCTTAATGACACAGGTAACATCTCAATCTTGGTTACAACCTGATTGGCCCAAGCAAGCACAGCAGTGGGTAAATCGATCATTAGGGGAGCTGGATTACCAAATTATTGGTTCGTTAGCGCTGATAAAAGGCTGGAGTCTCGGGTACGTTTATAAACAAAAGACAAACAAAGGTGATGTATTTTTTAAAGCCACTGCTTCACTACCTTTGTTTTCTAATGAATCGCAGTTATGTGCAACATTGTATGACCTTTTTCCAAATGCTATAGCAACCACGCTGGCTTATGAACCTAGGCAACAATGGTTACTAACCGCTGATTTTGGCACTGCTTTTGTTGATACTGTGCCATTGTCAGATTGGGCGCTCCCCTTTAATGCCTTTGCAAAATTGCAGCAGCGCTCTATCCAGCATCTCGATAAATTAATCGATTCTGGCTGCATACAACGTGATATTCGTAACTTACCCGATCAATTAACAGCCATGTTTGCTGATGACAACATAACCGCTCGCCTACCTAAGGACATGCCACAATCTGCTGCGCAAATCAGCGAGGTCATGACTAAATTGACACAACAGATTAATGCATTGCTGCAACTTGGCCTCCCTAACACCTTAGTGCATAGTGATTTACACATCGAAAATATTGCACCCAATAATGCATTAGCAACTGAACAAGCAAGCGAGCCGTTTATCTATTTTGATTGGAGTGATGCATGTATTAGCCACCCATTTATCGATGGCACCTATGTCTTTCGCATGGAAAAAACACCTGCAAAGCAGCAAATTGTTCAAGCCTATTTATCCCAATGGCAAAGTTATGCTGATATGGAGGCGCTTCATGAAGCTTGGCACTTAGCCGAAGGGATCTGTTATGCCCATCAAGCAGTCTCTTATGGCGCGATGAACCACATTCTCGATCACGATATGGATTTATTACATGCCTTTGAAAATGCCTTTAGGCGTTTCATGGTTAATTTATTGAATAAATAAATGAAAACACATCTTTACTTAGCACTGTTTTAAGGTGTGTATAATCAGACTGCGCCAGCGTTTGTTGAGTCAATGTTCCCTATGTAGCATAACCGATAAAAAAGCGCTTTTTTTGTGAAAAAACCATATCAAATCGACGCCACCTGCTCTAGAATCCAATTAATTTCTTCTATTCAAGTGCTGATTTTATGAAACAAGTTGAATTTCGTAATATTGATAAACTGTTTATCAAAATGTCTATTAACGACAAGTTCTGGGCAATTTTCGGGTTATTCTTAGTAATATTGAGCTTTGTCTCAATTAATACCTACCTAGACCGTATCGATCAGATAGAACAACAATCAATGGCAATGTTAACTGAAAAGGTCAACACCACAGTTAATACGCTTATCGCCACTGATCAAATCGAACAAGCTGCAACCACTGGCTTATCGGTATCGACTTATCATCAGCAAAGCGAACGTAATGGCAACAACATTACCGCAGTAATGCAATCAAATGGACAATACTTCTCGCTTAACCAGTCTGTTTATCAACTAGAGGCAGATGCCAAACAAGCGGCACTTTATAGCTTATTGCTCACGTATTTATGGGTACTGCCTTTTGCATTAGTGATTTATTGGAATGCGACCTTTATTGGCGGCGCACTTTTCGTGCTGTGGGATACCACTAAAAAAATTGGCAATGGTGATTTAACGTCTCGCTTGGGCTTCCACCCAGGTCGTGATGAGTTCGGCACCATAGGTTGCGCATTAGATAAAGCGATGGACACATTAACCGAACTGGTTGTGACGGTTAAGCAAAGTGCAGATACCTTGCACCATACCTCGTCTTCATTTGCCGATGAAACACAGCAAAGCGCCGAGCAAATAGATCAACAATATGTCTCTTTAGACTCTGTTGCGACTGCGATGGAAGAAATGACGGCATCGTCGTTAGAGGTATCAAACATTGCTAAAAACGCCACGCAGCAAGTTGAGCAAGATTCTGAATACACTAAGCAAAGCTACAATCGTGTAAAAAGAGCAATCGAAGAGATTGAGCAATTATCAACATACATTGAAAAAACCTCAGACTCCGTAGGCAGCTTGAAAGAAAACGCGACCAAAATTAATGAAGTGATTACTACCATTAATGCTATTTCAGAACAAACGAACCTATTGGCATTAAATGCCGCTATTGAAGCAGCTCGAGCGGGTGAAATGGGACGAGGCTTTGCCGTCGTTGCAGACGAAGTCCGTACCTTAGCCAGTCGTACACAATCAGCAACGGTTGAAATCCAAAGCATGATTGAGCAATTGCAATCTGAAACCCTTAACATTGATAGCATTACCCAAGATACAGTTAAGCAAGCGCAAAGTAGCAGTGATTTAATTGCCAACATTGGGACAGACGTGAACTCAATTGCCGAGTCTTCTCGTTCGATTATGGACATGAGTTTCCATATTTCAACCTCTTCAGAAGAACAAAGCGCGGTGGCAAACGATATTGCTAAAGAGCTGACGGAAATTCGTGTTAAGTCTAATACCATCAGAGATCTTGCTAATCAGTCATCAAGTGGTGTTGCTGATTTATCTGAAGCATCAGCCAACTTAGGCCGAATTTTAAGTAACTATCAAACAGCCTAAATAGCTTTGATAACGACGCATGCTTTAAAGCTCAAACATCGACAGGCCAAAGCCTCATAACAAAAATGCCGATAGCATCAACTATCGGCATTTTTTATGAAACTGCTTCCATTCGCAGTAATGTTATTGGCACTCTACGAAAGATTACAATTGGTGTAATGTATAGCCAAACTGACTTTGGCTATCTTGGGTAAGTACAAAGCTGTAATTCGTGTCACCATCAAAACTGATTAAATCAGACTGGTATAGCAAGGTCTGTGTGCCGTTATCAGATTCATATACGACATTTATTTCATAATCATCTTGCGGCATAACCAAGCTATCTTGCTCTTCAAAATCGAGGTTTTCAATGGTGTATTGTGCTGACTCAATGGTTTCAGTGCTGCTGACAAAGTACACAATCACATCATCGTAATCTTGAGATAGGTTAGCGACATCAACATTATATTCATAAGCTCTTGGGCGAAGGTCATGCTCTATCACCATGCCTTTGACAGTATCATCTCGATACAACAATAAAGTGCGGATGTCGTCTTGGTTAAACGTCACAAGCACATTGTCTAAAATGACTTCGCTAGTCTCCGCATTGGTTACCGTCACACCATAATCATTAAACCCTGTTTGCGAATACTCACTGGTAGTAAATGGCGTAATGTCTTTCAAATAGTGGGACTCTAACTTACTTACGACATCAATATCTAACGTGGTATCTTCTAAACCATTGAACACTCTAAAGTCGGCCGTTGAATCAATATTGGTGTAAGTCACAGGGGTTGATGTTGAATCAACACTGTCCAAAGTGATTTTTAAATCGCCAGAGCCAAAACTATTTCTTAGAACAAACTTATAAACCGTTTCACTGGTTAAGCTCATGCTATCAGTGGTATAAACCACATTATCTGTGCCCTGCTCTGTCAGGTAAATGATGTACTCATCGGTATTTAGCATCAGCTCTGAGGTATAACCACCGTAGTTGATACTGCCTATCATAGTGGCATCTTGATAACTGTCACTATCAAGCGAGATATAGGCGTCATAAGCGTTATCTTCACTGGTTACATTGGCAACCAATACCTGCATTTTACTGTCGTCACTATCCTCGTCATCATTGATATCATCCATATCACTGCGATCATATTCGATATCTAATAACTCAGGTGAAACATAATCACCGTAAAGCACATATAAGTGATTTGCCTCATTACTCAAACTAATCGTCTGGCTATAAATACTGACAGTATCCTCATATTCATCCAGACCATAGATTTCCATATCAACACTACCCGTATCATATCCGTAACGTGGCATTGCATCACCAAATTCAACGTCGGTGTATTGGTAGTCATCTAAAACTAATGATGTTGCTGTGCTATCCGCTGAGGCATTATAAAATTGTACGTACGCAACAGAATCCGAATCATCATCACTGCTGCCATCAATCGAATCACATGCTGCTAATGAAACACTTCCCAAGCAAACCATCATCAAACTACATACATTTTCGTTAAACATACTCACTCCATTAACTGTTTAATTACATTCTCAGGAGATAGGACAGAGCACGGATGTAATTGACCGTAAAGAAGTGTAAAGAAGATAAAGCCTGCGTAAATGGCTATTTATTCGGGGAACTCAACTATTTTAAAGATATAAAAAAGCACCGCCTAAGCAGTGCTCTAATGGGTTAAGTCAACAATTGGCTTAACTACCAGCGATTTTCATATCACTTAATAAAATACCGCCAGTGCGAATAGAGGAGCGTAAATCTTGATCTTTCGCGACAGCTTGAATTCCCATAAACATATCTTTTAAATTACCTGCAATGGTAATTTCTTCAACAGGGAATTGAATCTCGCCGTTTTCAACATAAAACCCAGCAGCACCACGTGAATAATCACCTGTGACCATATTCACGCCTTGTCCCATCACTTCCGTCACAATTAACCCTATGCCCATTTGCTTAATGAGCTCATCAAAGGTTTGGCCTGTATGACTTAATGTCCAGTTATAAATGCCACCAGCATGACCCGTATTAGTTAGGCCAAGTTTACGTGCAGAATAGCTAGTTAAGAGATACGTTTCTAATTGGCCACGATCAATGATCTGACGCTGTTGTGTCGCCACCCCTTCACTATCATAGTTAGCACTAGCAAGTGCACCAATCAAATGCGGGTTTTCTTCAATACTAAACCATTCAGGGAATAGTTGGGTATGGATTGAGTCTTGTAAAAAGCTTGATTTACGATACAAGCTACTCCCACTAATAGCCCCCACTAAATGCCCTATGAGTCCTGTCGCAATTTCTGGAGAAAACAATACAGGCAAGTTTGCCGTAGGGATCTTACGTGCATTTAAGCGATTTAATGTCTTATTTGCAGCCAATAAACCAACCGACTCAGGTGTCATTAACTCATTATATTTACGGGCAATGGTGTAATCGTAATCACGTTGCATATTGCCATCGGCTTCTTCACCAATAACGACACAACTTAAACTATAGCGAGAGCTACAATAGCCGTTTAAAAAGCCATGACTATTCCCGTAAACCTTTGCTGCAGTATGAGCGTTAGCAGTTGCGCCGTCAGAATGTTTCACTTGTTCATCAACTGACAAACTGGCTTCTTCGGCACGTATAGCAAGCTGTGCTAACTCATCAGGTGAAATGTCTTGCGGATGGTATAAGTCTAAATCACGAATGGTTTCTGCCATAAGCGCTTTATCAGCAAGACCGCTAAATGGATCAGATGAAGTGTACTTTGCGATATCATCAGCGGCCTTAACGGCGACAGCAATCGCTTCAGGACTTAAATCTGACGTGGATGAACTGCCTTTACAGCCATCACGATAAACCGTAATACCTAGTGCGCCATCTTTATTAAATTCAACCGTTTCAACTTCCTTTTCACGGGTTGAAACCGATAAGCCTTGCTGCTTGCTTATCGCCACTTCTGCAGCACTGGTGCCTAATTTTTTAGCATGCTCTAATGCAACAGCAACGGCATCTTTTAGCGCCGCTAATTCAGTATCAATTTTATTGGTAGACACACACTTACTCTTCAGTTTCCATTGTTGGCACTAGCATATCAAATTCAAAACTGTATTGATAACCATCAAAACAAGGATTTAAGCGCACAAATTGCCTTAAATAAACTAACCTTTAGTTATCATGTTGAATTATCACTTAATGAACACAAATAGATTTACGCAAAATTGACGACTTAGCCGTTATTCAGTGGCCGCAATGCCCCTTGAAGTGTTATTATTCACGGATATTTATTAGAGGTTATTTACTATGAAAATTGTTGGCGATTCCGACCACTTCCATCAGCCATATGACAATGACGATGATTACGTCAGCAGAACAGAGTTCAAAAAAGAAAGTGAGGAAGCTCAAGCGCTTGGCATGCGACTTATTGCCCTAAGTAAATCACAGCTAGACAAAGTTGGTTTAGACGAATTTTTATATGATGCTGTACTAAAAACAAAAAGCATCAAACCTAAAACAGAAGCTTACCGTCGTCACCTTCAGTACATCGGCAAACTTATGCGCGGATTCGATCACGAACCGATTATTACAGCGCTTGATAACGTATTGAATAAAAACAACAATGAAACTGCTCAAGTACAAATTATTGAGAAGTTACGTGCTCGTTTACTTGAAAACCCAAATGAGGAAGTAGAAGCATTATTGGCTGACAACCCTGCATTTGAACGTCAAAAGTTACGTCAACTGATTCGCCAAGCAAATAAAGAACTCACTAAGAGTCCTGATGCAGAATCAAAATCTCACAAAGAACTATTCAAATACTTACGCGCTGGTTTAGCAGACTAAATATACTCATTACAGGGATGTTGCTGATGCTACTAAAAAAAATAAAATACGCACTACCTTTATCAATCGCTTCACTTGGTTTTCTCATCGGTTGTAATGGCCCTTCAGATGACAATGGTGATAACGGAGGAGAGGACGGCAGTTATAGCATTAGTGTTAGCTACCAAACGGTAGTAAACGGACAATGTGATGCAGCCACCGACTCACTCACTTTTGATATCAACGAAAGTTTTTGTGCAGTAGCCCATTTAACACTTTCTAATAGTGATGTTAGTGGTGCGATTATCAACTTTTCACCTGACTTTGGTGAAGCAAGTGCAGATAGTAAGCTCACTGACAGCGATGGTTTAGCAAGCGTTTTTATTAGTTCAAGTGGCGATGTCGGTGCTGGCAGCCTTTTAGTCAGCCATACACCAACTGATGCAGATAGCGTTACGGCAACCCGTAATTATCAATTCGAAGACACCAATACTGTCCCGACACCTGACACCATTTCTGTGGTTTCTAGCATTACTCAAGCAGGTCAAACGGTAACCAGTTTCAAAATTGATGATGCTGTTATCTTAACGGCCAATGTGCTCGACGGCACTAACCAACCCATCGTCAATCAGCTAGTAACATTCCAAGCAGGTAATGCGAGTTTATCTCCAAACACAGCACTCACATCAGCCGAAGGTGTGGCGACAATAAGCTATACTGCATCGACTGAAGAGCTAGGTGCCTACACCTTAGTAGCCAGTACTGAATTTAATGGTGAAACTGTATCAGGCACCAGTGCATATGAAGTACTTGCCGGTGATGAAGTGATACCTGATGGTACGCTCAAGTTTGGTTATATTGATGACAGTAATACTTTCCACGAAAATCAGTTAGGCTCAACATTAATTGCAGATACTGACGGCGATTACGTTATTGGTGCGGGCGCAAGCTTTGGCGTGATAGCTGATATTATTGTAGAAGCCGATGACGGCAGCTTTGCTCCTTTACAAACCCCAACCAGCATTTCATTCACCTCTGATTGTGTCGCCAGTACTGATGCCAGTATAGACTCTCCTGTGACCACCTCTGCAGGGCGTGCAAGTTCAACATACCAAGATACAAGCTGCAGCGGCAATAGTGTTCGTAGTGAGCAAATTGTGGCTTCAGCGGTTGTTGGTAGCGAAACTTTTAGTGCAACATTTGATTTTTCCTTAGAACGCCAAACGCTTGGTAGCCTAAGCTTTATATCTGCCGAACCTACACAAATTCGTATTAAAGGGGCAGGCGGAACTGGCTCAACAGAAACGTCATTAGTGACATTTTTAATAAGTAGTGCCAGCGGTCAGCCTGCTGCCCAGCAATCTGTTGACTTCAGCTTAGATACCATTGTGGGTGGGCTAAGCTTTTCAAATGGTGAGATTAGCAGTGAAGCAACCAGCAATAGTGAGGGGTTAGTTACCGTGACTGTTCAATCTGGCACTATCCCTACCCCTGTGCGTGTGCTTGCCTCTGCAACCGACAGCGATACGGGTGATGTCATCACAACGCAGTCTGAGCAACTAACCGTGAATACCGGTTTACCTCAGCAATTAGGCTTTAGCATTTCTCCTTCGTTATTTAACCCAGAGGCGGGAAACAATAACGGTGAAGAAGTCACCATAACAGTATTTGCATCAGACAGCTTTGGTAACCCAGCACCTGATGACACTACGGTCAACTTCACAACTGAAGGTGGCCAAATCCAGCCTTCATGCTCAACGGTTAATGGGACTTGTTCTGTGATATGGACATCAGCCGATCCACGACCAGCTGATCATCGTGTAACAGTGCTCGCTTACGCGTTAGGACATGAAACTTTCTTTGATACTAACGGCAATAACATCTTTGATGATGCTGATGGAACAGCCATAGCTAATGCTTGTTTAGATAGCGCAGGTGCTCTTATCGCTTGTACTGGTAATGGCATGGACAGGGAAACCTATCATCAAAGTGGCTTTAGCGATTTAGGTGATGCCTTTAGAGATGATGATGAAGTCGGTGTTTATGTTTCTGGCAAACCGTTTTTCAATGCTGAAGGCAATACAAGTTACTCTGGCCCAGATGGTAAATTCAATGGACCCCAATGCGAAGGCAGTCTTTGTGGTGAAGGCCAAGCGAACAAAACTTACATTCGTGCAGCCACTGTACTGACCATGTCAGGTTCAGCCGCTAATATTATCGCTACCGACGTGGATAGAAATCCAGTGACTAATTTAGTCTTGGCACCTGAAGCAATGCAGACAGTATTAGTGGAGCTATATGACAGTGCCAGACAGGTCATGCCAGCAGGATCGACATTAACGGTGACAGCCATAAATGGGACGATCAACTTCGAGGGTTATACCGTTCCTAACGCGACGTGTTATAGCTTCGCAGCTAATGATGCAAGCCATGCCTGTGATGAAGTTGCCACTAAGTTTACCTACACAGCTGCTGATGAAGTGGGTCAAGACTCTATTACATTAACAGTGACAACCCCAGGTGGCTTGATTACGAAAACAGACCTGAGTGTCACTGTGCAGTGATATCTGATAATAGGGTAATGATTTAACAGGGCTAATGCCTTGTGCCATAAGCTAGTGTCATCAAGCTTAACCCGTAAATCACCCACTATCTAGAAGCTCGCCTCGGCGAGCTTCTTATTATTGAAATATCATAAAACTAGGATATACTCTTTCGCAATTGGGAAAACAGGGTTCGTTTTCTTACGGTTTAATACTCAAAATTAAATCTAAAAAACCGCTTAAAAGGATATTTAAATGCGTACTACCGCTATTTTAGCCACACTTGCTGGCTGCGCTTTACTCACTGCATGTGCATCAACTCAACCTATCGTTGCTCAAGAGAAAACGGTTGAATTTGAAGGACAAACTTTGGTCTTCTCAGGTATCTATGATACTGAAAAAAATAAACTTGAACTGTCCGTTAATGGCGATCCGCTAATGAAAGGGCGCTTTCCACCATACACACCAACTCAAAACCTAAAGAGTAAGTATCGAGACTTAAAAATCGAAGGTAAATGCTATTTTGGTTCGGTATTAGGCGATCAAGGTGGTGCATTTGGTGCCGTTGCTGGAATCATTCAATCTTCAAAATCAAGCACAGGCGACAAGTGCGAAATGCTTGTAAACAACAAGCCTGTTGAAAACCTGTATTTCTAAAACATCACCATAAGCTGTAATAACGAACCCAATCTTTACAATGCATTGTAGGCTAGTTCAGCTGCACCATACTGGTGCGCTGAACTAGACTTATAAGCCCTTAACACACTGAATAAAGGCAGTTAAAGCACTCAAGCGACTTGGCTTGGCAATTGCTTATTTCTTGCTTTCATTATACGAGTCCATCATGTTACCACTGCATACGTCCCTTAGAGGACTACGTTGTTTTTGTATTGCAGCCGAATGCCTTAGCTTTAAAGAAACGGCAAATCAACTATTCCTCACGCCTTCAGCAGTGAGCCATCAAATCAAGCAATTAGAGCAAAACCTGCAACAACCTCTTTTTATACGCCAAACGCGGGCAATCAAGCTCACTGATGCGGGTAAGCAGTTTTATCAGCAAGTTGCACCTGTCATGGTAAAACTTTCAGAAACCGTAAACCAATTTGCACAAACAAATACTACTTTAGAGGTAAGTATTTCGATGCCAGAGTTTTTTGCCAGTGAGTTATTTGTCCCTCAACTTATCGGCTGGTCTCAAGAATACCCGCAGATAAATTTAAAATTAGATACAGTAAAAACTAGGGCGGCACAAACTGGGCAAACCGACCTATCAATTGTTCTGTCAGGCTCTAAACAACAAGACCAGCATAGCCATGAATTATTTCCGCTAAAGTACATCCCAGCCTGCAACCCTCACCAATTTCAGCAGTTGCATTCTCAAGGACTATCGGTGATATCTAAAGTCCCATTAATTGTTCACCAAGCAAGACCTCATTCATGGGAACAATGGGCAGAATCAGTTAACTTACCGCATTTTTCGCCAAAACAAGTGATTCAACTGGACAGTATGTTTAGCGTTGCTCGCGCAGCAGAGCAAGGTATTGGCATCGCACTTATCCCAATGCCTATCAGTAAAGCCTGGTTTGAAAATGGCAGTTTAGTGGCACTCTTTAATGAAGCCTTAAATAGTCATGATAAATACTACTTACTGCAACACGGGCAAAGTGAAGCAAGAGTGGAGGTTCAGCAATTAATAGATTGGACAGTTGCCCGCTTTGGCCAACAATAATCAGACTCGCGCGGCTAATAAGTGAAAAAATCTCATCTATCACAATGAATTTTCTCGTTTGTCAGCCAAGCAGATATTCCCTAAATTAGCCACGTAGCAACCCGCTACTACCTACAAAGGAATACACGATGAAAACATTACCTACTCTTATCGCAGCAAGCTTATTACTTGCAAGCTCACCCATGGTTATGGCTGATGCCGCTGAAAATAGTCGTTATAAAATGGTGCTTATTGAAGACACACCTGGCGTAGATGCTATTCAATCAGGCGACTTAATTGAAGGCATTGAGTTAACGAAATCAGCAAAGCACTCAGCCATTGATACCTATACTCGTAACCTTAACTTATGCGTGGGATATACTAAGTTATCTCAATTTGATATTGCTGAAAAAGCGTGTAGTGATGCCGTTAGAATGGCAGTCAATGAAGAAACATTACCGTCGATGAGAATGCGCGCATATGCCTTCAATAACCGAGGCGTAATGAAAGTGCTGGCAAATGATAATATTGGTGCATTAGAAGACTTTAGACAAGCCGCAAAAGCGACTAAAGACCCGATTTATAAGCAAAATCTGACTCGTTTAGAAGCTGCACTTAATAGCCTAGAAACGGGGACCTTATAATTTGGAAGATGACCAACAGCGACAGCAAAGCTTACTCTGTCGACAACCAGTGAATGTGGAACCAATAGGCATTAAGTGGACACTTTAATGCCTATTTTTTTACTTAACCATTCTCCGTTTTCAGCCGTTGCTTCACACCAATAAAAGCCAATAACAGAAATAGCACAAACAGGGTCCACATATGTATCCATAAAGGTAATACACTCGTCCAACCTGCGCCCATTTGACTTAACTCTAACATAGCCATAATAGCTGGTACGGCAGGAATCACTTGGGATAATTGCACCAAAAGATCAGGAATTAATGCGATAGGCCACACAAAGCCAGACACAAATAAAATGGGCATCGACACTAACAGCAAGACTTGTGTCGGTAACTCTCGCCTTACAAATAGACTACTTAACGCAATGCCACATGCCGCAGTGGATAAAATAAACGGCACCATCAATAAGGCCACTTCAGTTAAAGTCGCTTGCACACTGACATCGTACCAATAAAAGCAATAACCTAGATAAAAGCTCGCAAACAAAGCATAAATGGCGCTAAAAACAGTCAGACGTGCACCAATTAATGCCATAGGTGAAACGTGATTCCAATAGCCCTTTTTGCGCCATTGTCCTGCCCCTAAAATCCCCGTACCAATCAATAACGTTTGGTGCAAAATTAGTAAAAACAATCCAGGCACCACATACGGGGTGTAACCTAAACTGGGATTAAATGCAGGGACGCTATTAATATTGACTGAATGTAAACTTTGCTCAGCTTGCTGCGGGTTTTCTCCTCGTGCTAACAACCTCACTAACTGAATTTGCCGACCCGCATCCATGCCTGCACTAATTAATCCTTCAGCAACAGCTGAATAAATTAAAAAATAGCTCGCATCGCCACCGTAACTTAAGGTGGCTCCTTTACCGAGTAATAAATTACGCCTAAACCCTTCTGGAATGACTAATAAACCATGGGCTTTCGACTCTGATATCCATTGCTGTGCAATATCAATACTGCCCACCTGAGCAACGATAGTAATTTTGGGAGAAGCATCTGCATGTCTAAGCAACTGGCGACTTAATGAAGAGTTGTCGTGATCAACCACAACCACTTGTTGCTGAGTCGGAACTTGGTTCAGATAAGGGAGAGGATAAAGCACCGAGTAAAACAGCACGCCACCAAACATGGTCACGACTATGGCTTTATCCGCTAAAATGGCTTTTAGCTCTACAAATAGCAGTTGCAACCAGCTCATGACTTGACCCCTACAGCTTCACCTTGTGACCTTGTAGTCAGCGCAATTTGCTTATTCCAAATAACACGATGTAACCCCCAAGCTAACGCTAAAACGATAAGAAAGTAGCCATAAGAAATACTTTGCTGCAATACCTGAAGCGCTCCAGCGCCATAGCTGATAATACTGACATGGGAGTCGATATAATGACTAGAAGGCATAATTAAACGCCACCACTGCGCTAACTCTGGCATATCATTGACAGGAAAAGTGATCCCCATAAATGCAAAAGCTGGGGCGAATAAAGCGGTGCAAAAACTGACGCTTCTCGCTGGTTCACGCATCAATAAAAATACCAAAATAACCAAGGTCCACAATGCTAAAAACATCATTGCTTGCGCTGCTATCAGTAACAATAGATTACCCGCAATCGGTAAACGCAACACGCCGTATAACCACGCTAAGATAAAGCCACCATGCACTAACATTACAGGGGTATAAAACAACACTTTAGCGCCAACATGCCACCAAAACTTTGCTGGTAATAAATACTGTTCGCCTTGACGAATGAGACTATCGTTTAATGAGTTTACAAATACCATCATTGCCAAAAGCTGCAATAAGGCGATTAACACGGGAGGAACCAAAAATCCCACGTAATTGTTGTTACGGTTAAACAAGGCCGTGGTTTGACTGGTGACAGGACTTAAGTTGACCGCAACCGTTGCACGATTAGCACCATTGAGAAGCTGCTTCATACCAGCCACTTCCATGAGCCCAGCGCCTACACTCAGCTGTAACTGACTCGATAATAGTTTCCCGACTAATAAAAACTGACTGTTATAACGAATATCGACGGTGGGACTACTACCCGTTAACAACTTACGCTTAAACTCATGCGGAAACACAACCACAGCGTAAACTTCTGCTTGAGTCATCGCAGCCTTTGCATCAGCAAACTGAGTATAGGTAATAGGCTTAATTACGGCATTAGCGGCTAAATTACGGGTTAAGGTTCGAGTAAGTTGGCTATTATCTTGATCAACTACAGCCACAGGTAGTTGCCGAGGTAACCCAGCACTGAATAACCACCACAAGCACAAAATACTGATTAGCGGAATATATGTCACCAAAGCCAGTTGCCAGGGTGAACACCATAAGCGTTTCAATTCTTGTTTTAGTAAAACCCGCATCTTCGCACCTTAGTCATAAGAAGCACCTTAATCAGTTTGTAACTAATGATGCTAATTGACACTTAACAGCACAGACATGCCGACTCTTAAATCTGCAATCGGGCGATTGGGGCGTAACTCAACTTCAAAGGTACGCATATCAAAGTCATGGCCACTTTCAGTGGAACGCCAAGTCGCAAAACTGCCCATCACGCTAATATGCGCAATGGTAAAGTCCTCAGTAACCTTTAATGCAGGAATGGTTAAGGCAACCGTTTGCCCTTGCTTGAAATCTGCCAATTGGTCTTCACGTATTTGCATGACGGCCCATGCATCAGTGATATCAATTAAACTGACAACAGGAAAACCACTCGGTGCTAGCTCACCAGCCTGTAATAAGACTTCGCTTACTTCGGCATTTTTAGGCGATCGCATTTGACTGTCAGCTAAAATTGCACTGACTTCCTTCACTGCACCTTCTGCCATGCGAGCATTACCAGCGGCAGCGGCTTTGGTTTCTACTCTTGCCCCTTCATCTGCCATCTGATACATGGCTAAAGCTGCTTGTTCGGTATATTGCGCTGCTTTCCACTGAGTAAATGCTTCATCACGCTTTTGTCTGGCAACAACACCTTCATCAAATAGATTTTCAACTCGCTGATAGGTGGTTGCCATTAAATCGGTTGCCGCTTTGGCTTTTAACCATTGCTCTTTCGCCGCTGTCACTTGTTGCTGACGAGCCCCGTTATCCGCTTCTTGTTGCATGGCTTTGGCAGCATCACGCCCCCCTTCAGCTTGCATTAACTTTGCATCTAACTCAGGACTATTAATCGCATACAGTAAATCACCAACTGCAACTTTATCGCCTCGGCGTACCATCACTTGCTCAACTCTACCCGGTACTTTAGATGAGATATTGTATTCACGAGCCTCTATTTGCCCTTGTAACAGGTTTTCTTTTGGCTCAAATGCTAGTTTCAGGCCATAACCCAGTATCCCCAACAGGATAAGAATGGCGATAACAGCAATAATTCGATTAGCCCGCATTTTGATTCTCCTGAAGTTGGGTGCGTCCGATAAATTCATCTAATTGGCCACTAATTGTCATTAGCCTTGCATAAGCTTGCACGAAACGATATTGCGCCCCAAGCTGCTGAGTTTTAACTGCACTTAATTTTAATTCAGCATCCACTCGATCAATGGATGTTGATAGCCCCTGATTAAAGGCCAGTTCACGTAGGCGAAGGTTCTCTGTTGCTAACGCTAATGAGGCATTCAATGCTTTTACTTCTTCATCGGCCTGTTGTAGTTGTCGATAACTTTGATCAAGCAGCAAACTCAGGTCTTGTTGGGTTTGCGCCTTGGTATACTTAGCTTGCAGTAAAGCACTTTGTGCAGCCTCAACTTTGCCACTGCGACCATCACGGCTAAAGATAGGCACGTTTACCCCCACTCCAACCATCCAGTCAGGTTCAATTTGTGAAAACAAGCTATCGTCTTCATATAAGGTGTAATTACCATATAAAAACACTGTTGGATGGTAGCGACCTTTCTCTAGTTGAATGAGACCATTGGCTTGCGCTTCTTTCGCTTCCAGTAATTTGAGCGCAGGGTGCTGCGTTAAGGTCAACTGACTTAACCGAGGTAAAGACGGCGACTGAGGCAAACTGAATAACCCTGAAGTAGGATCAGATTCAGGTAAATGCAGCATTCTTGATAGAGCAATTTGAGCCATTTCATGCTGACGCTTTGCACTGCCAAGGTTTACTTTGGCATTTTCTAGTGCCACTTGTGCATTTAAGCGTTCAACTTTTGCAATTTGTCCTTCACGTTCTAGTTTTTGTGCGTGAGACTCATGTTCCGTTAATGAGTCCACTAATTGCTGATTCGTTGCCACTAAGGTTTCTGTTACCGCCACAGCAAAGTAACGATCAACAAGCTGATTAAACATGTCTCTAGAGGTAAGCGAATATTGATGTTTTTTCTCTTCGACATGAGCAGCATGAATACCTTGAGCCGCAGTAATTTTACCGCCAGTATAGATTGGCCACATAGCTTGTAAGCTAGCACGGAAAATATCCTGCTCAGTAAAAGGAGTCACAAATAAAGAGCCAGGAATAGCCGCTAACGCTTCACCCAGTGCTGGAGGAAGCGCACCAGGGTCAATTGCAGCAATTGGATTCAGATCTCGTAAATCTAATTCAATGGGCTTTTCAAGACGGGTATAGCTACCAGCAAGATTTAATGAAGGCAAATTCATGTCTTCACCGGCTCGCTCTTCAGCTTCAGCACGGCTGACTTCTTGGGATTGGGCTTTTAATTTATCACTGACAGTTAATAACTGTTTCCATGCATTTGCAAACGAAAGCGATTCAGCGCTAACCACATGGGATAATGAAGCAGTGATAACAAATACCCCAATGGGTACTAGTGACAAGACTTGTCTTACTTTGATATTGAAAACAGCTAAATGCCTCATGAACCTCATCCTTTAGTTAGAGCAATAACTCTAAATTGGCGAATTATAACTAGTTTTACGGTTTACTTCTAGCGTAAGAGATTGATTTTAAATATTCTAAATGAGTGTAGTACAAAATAAAAAGGTGCCATTACAGCACCTTTATTTTTCCGTTTATGCCGTTCCGCCAACGGTTAAGCTATCTAATTTCAATGTAGGCTGACCAACACCAACTGGCACACTTTGTCCATCCTTACCGCAAACGCCCACACCTTTATCTAACGAAAGATCATTACCGACCATCGAGATTTGGCTCATGGCTTCAGGTCCATTACCAATTAATGTGGCGCCTTTGATTGCTTCGGTCACTTCACCATTTTCAATCAAATACGCTTCAGAGGCTGAGAATACAAATTTACCCGAGGTAATATCCACTTGGCCGCCACCAAAGTTAGGAGCGTAAATGCCTTTTTTAACCGACTTAATCATCTCTTCTGGCGTCGAAGTACCCGCTTCCATATAGGTGTTTGTCATACGTGGCATAGGTAAATGTGCATAAGACTCACGGCGACCGTTACCCGTCGTAGCTTGTCCCATTAAGCGCGCGTTTAACTTATCTTGCATGTAGCCTTTTAAGATACCGTTTTCAATCAAAGTCGTTTTTTGCGTTGGCACGCCTTCATCATCGATGCTCAATGAACCACGACGGTTTTCAATTGTACCGTCATCCACCACCGTCACTAACTCTGATGCCACTTGCTGACCCACTTTGCCGCTAAATGCACTACTGCCTTTACGATTAAAGTCACCTTCTAAGCCATGCCCTACCGCTTCATGTAACAATACACCAGGCCAGCCATTACCGAGGACAACAGGCATCTCACCTGCTGGAGCATCAATGGCGTTCACATTAACCTGCGCTTGACGTACAGCTTCTCGAGCAAACTCAAAACAAACAGGTAAACCAGCATCATCTGTCGCTAAAAACACACTGTAATCATGACGACCGCCACCACCAGCACTGCCACGCTCACGTTTACCATTATCTTCAAGAATGACGCTACAGTTGAAACGAACTAAAGGTCTAATATCAGCAGCAAGCGTACCGTCACTGGCTGCAACTAAAATTTCTTCATGCACCCCTGATAAACTAACCACGACTTGGATAATACGTGTATCTAGACTGCGAATGTATGCATCGGTTTGTTTAAGCAGGTTGATTTTTGGCGCTTCTTCCATTGCAGCAATGGGGTCGTCACTTTTGTATAGTGCGTGAGTATTGTGACGCTTAAAGGCATGCACCTGATGTTGCTGACCAGCGGTTGCGATACCTCGTGCAGCTTCAGCTGCTGATTGCAGCGCTGCTGGAGTAATTTCATCAGCATAAGCAAAGCCTGTCTTTTCACCCGTTATGGCTCGAACCCCTACGCCACGTTCAATATGAAAACTGCCTTCTTTAATGATGCCATCTTCTAACGCCCAAGTTTCATGGCGGCTACCTTGAAAATATAAATCTGAAAAATCAATATTATGTTGGTGAATAATATTGAGGTAATCCTGTAGCCCATCAAGGGTTAACCCATCATGTAATAAACTTTGTTCAACTTGAGCTAGAAATGGCATTAATTCTCTCTTTAAGCCCTATGGCTTGTAAAAATGTAATTCATCAATCGCAACAGCGATGTCTCATTTATCTTTCTGACTTTAATACTTTGATTAAAGTGCTGTCGTTAGCACGGGTAAATTAAAACGGTTGTGCTCCACGACTGGAATTTGCTGTCTAATATCGTTGAGTTGTTGTCGGTCTATCTGACCTTGCACCCAACCTGTTCCCGTTTTTCGTTCGGCGACAATGTGCCCCCAAGGATCAACAATCATACTCTGCCCCCAAGTTTCTCGGCTGCCTTGATTATGTTTGCCCCATTGATCAGCTGCCAGAATGTAACATTGACTTTCAATCGCTCTAGCTTGCACTAACACTTGCCAATGAGCTTCGCCTGTCACTTTAGTAAACGCTGATGGCAGAGCAATAATATCAGCACCTGCAGCTCGTAAAGCACGGAATAAATCGGCAAATCTTACGTCATAACAAATGGCTAAGCCCACTTTACCAAACGGGGTATCGATAACACTAATACGATCGCCAGGACAAAAAGTATCACTTTCACGATATGAGCGTGTACTGTCGGCAACTTCGACATCGAATAAGTGTAACTTATCATAACTGCCTAAGGTATCACCTGTATCATCAAATAAATAACTTCGGCTATATACCCGTCCATCATTCGCTAAAATAGGAATGGTTCCAGCCACCATATACACTCGATGACGTTTAGCCAATGCAGCTAAAGCCTGTTTCAGCTCACTGGTTTTATCATCTCCAGCGACTGATAACTGTTGCTGTTCATGACCACCAAATAACAAACTACATTCTGGTAATACAACGAGCTGAGGATGATTTTCTTGCCTTGGAAGTTGACTAAGCTGCTCGTCGATAAAAGCTAAGTTGGCTTGAACATCCCTGCTGCTCTGACATTGCAGTAAGTTGACTTGCATTAGCGCCTCCTTGGCTTTGACGTTGCTGGTAATCAACAAATGATATCGGACTGCTACCCTCCCCTTTAGGAGCGTTAACGGAATCAGTCTCGGTTTGAGTATTGCTGTTAATAATGATGTTATCGCTGTTTTTGCTGCTATCCGCCTCGATACTGATTGCAGGTACATTGGAACTGTCTGATACAGTCATCTCAGTTACAGTTTGACTGCCAGAGTCATTGACATCTAATCGCTCGCTCGCCTGTTGCAATTGGTCTTGTTGAGCACCTTGCAGATTACTTTGTGGCTCAGTTTCCACTTTTTCGCGAGGTAAAATTGATTCAGGGATTTCGATTTCTTTACTCTTACGCTCTAACTCTTCTAGCAAAGGATCATTCATTGTACCGCCTAATCTGAAACGAATTTCAGAAATGACTTCAATGACTGGCTCCAATACTTTTGTGAGTGCAAAGGCGCCTAAGCCCAATGTCCAAGCGCTGGTACTTAATAGCACTACAGTTGGAACGCTCGAGGCTAATTGCGGAATAAAGCGAATATCGTAATTCAAACTTTGAGTGGTTAAGTCAGTATAGCCTCGTACTTTCATGTTGCCTGCTATCGCATCCATTTCTGTATCTGTGGTTTTTACGACGCCATTATCAATATCCAATGAGCCACCAAAAGAGTCGAAATATAACCCCTTGCCAAACACATCAGAGAAGTCTAACGAGAGTTTTCTCACTAACGAGTCCAAACTAAACAAGGAGAAAATACGAGCGCCTTTATCGCTCACTTCAGATAAATACCCTTTACCCAAATCAAAGCGTAATTTACCGTTTAAGGTTTCTAATGAGAATTCATACGGCGCACCTTGCCATGAAAACTCTCCCACCATATCCACAGGCGCATCTTTAAGACCAGGACTGATGCCTAACGCTTCAGATAACGCATCAAACTTGCTGGCTTTTACATTGACATCAAACGTGGTCATGCTTTTTCCTGCGGCGAACGTCCAATCTCCAGAGGCTTGCAGGCTGACTATTGGCCTTGTTAAGGTCAACGTTTGGAAGCGGTAGCCATTCTCATACGGTATTCCTTGTAGCACAAGGTGGCCTAAACGCGTTTTATATAAACCAAAATCATCTACATCAACTGCAAGTGGCGGTAAATTATCGAGTAAATTGCCTGGGGTAAATTCGGCATCTTCTGGCGCTTTCACATTAGGTGCTAAATGCAATTTACTGGCAACAATTTTAAGGCCTTGCTCGCGCCAACTTGGATAAAAATCAATATTACCCACCATCTGCTCTGATTCAATATCGAAACGCCATACATGCTGAAGCGGCTTGGCTGTAAACGATAATTGCTCAAAGTTTTGACTTAAAATATTCAATGAACCAATTTGGGCGTCGATTAAGGTTAACGGCGGGAAAAAGCTCACCTTGTCATCAAGGTCAGTGAGGTTAACTACTGGCTCTGATTCAACGTTTACTGAAGAAGATTGATTAGCCAGTTCAGCAATTGTCTCAATGTTTGTTGTTTCAGCAGTATTATCAGGGGCAGTTTGCGCAGTTTCATCATTGACGACTATTGATTCTTTATCTGCGATAACATCGATACTGGATGTCACTTTATCAGTAAATTTACTGATAAGAGGTAGCCATGTGGTCAACTCAGCTTCTGGTAAGTCAATTTGAATGTGACCTTGGTTTTTAACGAGCTTATCACCCAGTTTAAAATGGCGCCCGAGTAACAGATCATAATGTGCGAGGTAGTCGCCACTTTGCTCATTAAACCCGCCCCAAAACTCAGCTTCTTTGCCTAACTTGATCCCTAAGGAAGACTGCTTGTTATCACCAATTAATTCAGCTCGCAGCATTCTAGGTTCGTCGGCTGCTTTAGTAAAAGGAGCTGGTAAGGACAATGTTGTGCCTGTGAGATCTGAATTTAATTGTACTTGTAAACGATAACCAAGCGGATCAAAAATCATCGTTAACCCACCATCCCAATCTAGGCTTCCTGAATAATAATCAGATAATGGATTATCAATGTAATTCGGTAAATTATCTAAATCCCATTGGCCGTTCAGATCGACGCTTAAAGCAAGATCACCGCTATTCGTTTGCTCTGTTGCAAAGCTAAACTGCAATGGTTGCTCAAATAAATCTGCCGCGATTTCTTGACCACTCACTTCAGCATTAATAAATTCGACAGCGCCGCTCACACTGTTTAAATGCAGCCCGGGAGAGGTGATATATACGGCATTATTATCGAAGGTAATCACGCCTTTATTGTTCGCTTTCGCACCATCATAAAGCGGAATGGTTAAATCTAAATCACTCACAATGTCACCAGAGATTTGCACAACATTGAGTGTTGAGCCCACTGAGGTTTTAAGCGGTGAATTATCAATAACGGCTTTTGCAGCATCAACATCAGCGCCAACCTCAGCTTCAATTCTTAAGGTCGTTTCTTTACCCATATAAGGAATATAAACGTGTGCACCGTCGGCATCCACATCCAATAATTTCCCTTTGTTAACAACAATATCCATTGCCGCATTTTCAAATAATGCATAAAGGCTTAACGCTTCAACTGCTGGCCAATCGGGTTGAAACAAAAATGCACCATCATTTAAATTAAAACCTGCTTGAAAGATGCCAGAATGATCTTGATATGGAAACTGATTAAGTTGACCGTGCCAGACAATTTCAGCGTCAGGAATTTGGCCTTTTTTAAGCGATCCATTTAGATAATCTACCAAGTTATCGCTCATCGCATCTAACGGAAAATAACGACCCGCATGTTCAACATTATTGATGGCTAAGTTAGCATTTAAGGCAAGGTGTGCTTGCTCTAATAAATCCAGTTGCATTGATGCAGCGAGATCGATATCGGCATTGCTAAAGTGAACATGAGGTAATATCAGGCGCGACTTATCGACGTTATATTGAACTTGAAATGCATCACCTTTAAGCGCAAGCGGTGCTTCAAACCCATCTTGAAAATCAAGTTGATAATCTTGTGCTGGGAACTCAGCATTGACTAAGCCATTGACCCAAGAAAAGCGTAAATCAATTGGGGCACTACCGGGTATTCCCTCTGTAGCAGACCACTTGAGTTGGTTAATTTCGGTTTTGAGTAAGAATGGTTTCCCTGACTCTTTAAGTAATTGCAGCGGCCCAATAACGCCACTTGGTGACAACTCTTGCCATTGAGCCACGCCCTTTTCTCCCATTTTAGGAAATAAAGGGAGCAATGGCGTGAGCACTTCAGGCGCAATTTCATTCACGCTAACCGATAAGTCACTGTAGTTAGTTTTCAGTGATAAATTAAGCTCAGGCCATGGAACACCATTGGTCGAAAAGTCTAAATCATGGCTTGTAACTTGCCAGCCATTATCATTTGGTTGCCACTTTAACGCACCGCCATTAATCGCAAACTTTTGCAGTTGTTCAGTATTTTGCTGATCAGATGTATTCCACTGCAACCAGCTTGGTTCGAACATCAACAAGCCTGTATTGATAGTTCGATGCTCTATACCTAGCCAAGCTTTAAGATTTACAACACCTTCAAATTCAATACTATCTAATTTTAATAAAGGGTCATGTTGACGTGAAGC
Source organism: Shewanella sp. 10N.286.52.A9 (assembly GCF_041468985.1). NCBI lineage: Bacteria > Pseudomonadati > Pseudomonadota > Gammaproteobacteria > Alteromonadales > Shewanellaceae > Shewanella > Shewanella sp. 10N.286.52.A9. Next base: position 197,492 of record NZ_JBFRJQ010000002.1, read on the forward strand.
CCACTCACCTAGATCTAATGATTCAGCAGAGAGATAAATTTGACCCACTAATTCATCAGGTTTGTAGCCATCGCCAGTAACATCAATTCTGAGAGCCAGTAATTCACTTGCTGACGCTTCTGAATCCAAATGCATAAAGCCTTTCGCTTGGTGAAGGCCTGGTTGGTTATGCCACATCAAATTACTGATAAATATTGGTCTAAAATCATGGCTATGACTTAGCAACTGTAAAGTACCGTCACTGATAGAAAAATATTCAAGCTGCTCAAGTAACAAGGCATATAACCAATCTAAATTGGTACTCGCATCCTCATCACTTTTCGAACTAGAAAGCTCGTCTACATTTAACGCAACATGGATGCCATCAAATTTTACGGTTTCAATTTTAGGGGACAGAGTGAGTAACGTTTGCCAAAAGTCGAGTTTTAAGTGCACTTTGTTGGCAATTAAGGTCACAGGTAGCGATGGCTGCGGAGGAATAACGAGATTATTAACCGTTAATGCAGGTCCAAACGCTTGCCACTCGGCACTGAGTTTACCCACTTGAACTTCAATCTGGTATTGCTCTTTGAGGTAATTCACCACTTCGTATCGCGCTTCAGGAAGCTGAGGTATTAATCCTCGGATGAGACTCACCGCTAGCGCAAATAGTACCAGTACTACGGCTACAAATTGGAACAAAAAACGACACACTTTTACGGTTTTACTTTTGGGCACTACACCATCACCACGTCATACTTATTTTGAGTATATAAAGTCTCGTTTTGCAGGCGGATCTGTTTGCCAATATACACTTCTAATTCTGCTAATAAGTGGCCTTCTTCAGTACTTAAACTTTTGAATACCGCCGGTGAACAGTACAGCAAAAACTCATCTGCTGCGTATGCTCTATTTAATCTAATAATCTCTCTGAATATCTCATATGAAACCGTTTCAACCGTTTTCATTGAGCCTGTACCTTGGCACGCAGGGCACTCACCGCACACCACATGCTCTAAACTTTCACGGGTACGTTTACGGGTCATTTCAACTAAACCTAAGCCTGAAAAACCACTTACACTCGTTTTAACACGATCGGTTGCTAACGCTGCTGTTAAGCTGTCTAACACCCGCTTTTTATGATCATCATTCATCATGTCGATAAAATCGATAATGATGATGCCACCTAAATTTCGCAGTCGTAATTGTCGAGCAATAGCTTGAGTCGCTTCTAGATTGGTATTAAAAATGGTTTCGGCAAGGTTTCTGTGGCCAACAAAAGCACCAGTATTAATATCAACCGTTGTCATGGCCTCTGTTTGATCGATAATCAAATAACCACCCGACTTCAGTTCTACTTTACGACCTAATGCACGCTGAATTTCATTTTCTACATCGTACAGTTCAAAAATAGGAGAAGGGCCAGCGTAATGCTCAATTTTGTCTGCGATTTCTGGCATGAACTCTTGAGCAAACCCTTGAAGTTCTGCAAAAGTACGTCTTGAATCGACTTGAATATGATCAAGCTCCTCACCGACAAAGTCTCGAATAATACGCACTTGAAGCGCTAAATCTTGATACAGGAGAGTGGCACCTTTACGTTTACGGCGTTCGCTCACTTTCGCCCAAACACGACGTAAAAATGCAGCATCTTGGGCTAACTCATCATCACCCACCCCCTCCGCTGCGGTGCGAATAATAAAGCCACCATCTTCATCGACATAGGGTTCGGTAATTTTCTTTAGGCGAGCACGTTCTGTTTCTTCTTCAATACGTTGAGACACACCAACATGACTTGAGCCTGGCATAAAGACGAGATATCGAGAAGGGAGAGTTATATCTGTGGTTAAACGAGCACCTTTGGTGCCAAGGGGATCTTTAACCACTTGAACCATAATGTCTTGGCCTTGGCGCACGAGCTCAGCAATATCACGCACCACGAAATTACCTTTTTCTACATCGGCAACACATTCGGTATGCGGCACAATATCTGATGCGTGTAAAAAGGCTGCTTTTTCGAGTCCGATATCAACGAATGCGGCCTGCATACCAGGTAATACTCGGCTGATTTTACCTTTATAAATATTACCAACTAAGCCACGTTTCATTCGGCGTTCTATATGAACTTCTTGTAAAACGCCATGCTCAACAAGTGCAACTCTGGCTTCTGTTGGCGTAACGTTAATCAGTAATTCAGATCCTTTTTTACGCTGTGCTTTTGTGTGCATAAGCCACCTGTTTAACGCCGCGCTTCAAGGATAATGTATTACCAGCCAAAATGGGTGTGGTAACATTCACATGTTGGCGAACGAAAGATTAAGTTAATTCAATTTGATTCATTTCATGGAGCAGTTCGCGCGTTTCGACTAACGGCAATCCTACGACGGCGGAATAACTCCCCATAATAGATTGTACGAAACAACCACCTAGCCCTTGTATGCCATATGCACCGGCTTTATCCATAGGTTCTTCGGTGTTGATATACGCATCGATAGCCTCTGCTGATATCTCGCAAAATGTCACTCGAGTCTGGCATAAACGAGTCAGCGTTATTACACCGTTGGTCACCGCTACTGCCGTCATAACTTGATGAGTTTGACCCGATAACAAGGTTAACATGCGCTTTGCATCATTAATGTTTTCAGGCTTACCTAAAATTTCCACGCCCATAACGACAATAGTATCTGACCCCAACACTTTCGCAGTTGGCTCATCACTGCATAAAGTCAAACCCACTCTGGCTTTTTCTTTAGCTAAACGAACAACAAACTCGGCAGCAGGTTCATTATCGTGGTGCGACTCATCAATATCTGGTGCCACTTGCCTAAAGGTAAAATCTGACTCTGTAAAAGCAGCTTCAGCAAAAAGCGCTTTTCGTCTTGGCGAAGCCGAAGCGAGAACCCATCCCATATTAACGGACCTTATATCGGCGACGAATATTTCGTAAAACCCAAAATACCCACCACCACATGAAAATACTGGACACTGCAGGTAAAAACATTGACCAATCAAATGCCACGCCGTTCACTACAAACTCAACCCAGTAAATAATAAAATGATACAGGCAAATAAAAATAGCGACCAAAATAGACTGCTGCCAGCGAGTAAAATTACGTAATCGTTGTGATTGCATCACAATCACATAAATCACAATCGAAAAAGCAAGTGAGCGAATACCTAAGGTTGCACCTAGTAGCACATCCAGTAATACTCCTAATACCCAAGCCGTTAAAATACTATAGCGATGTGGCAATGCCATTGCCCAATAGATCATTACCATCAATAACCAATCAGGACGCCACGCCTCGACGATTTTAGGTAACGGCATAATCTGAAACATCATGCCAATAAATATGGTCACTAGCACGACAAAGCGGCCATTGGCGATATGCGCACTCATTGGCTTACCTCATCTTCCGCTGATTCAATATCAAGTTCAGCCTCATTCACCATGGTAGCAGGATCAACTTGCTCTTGTGTGCCATCATCAGGCCATATGAGCAACACATAACGGATCCTATCAAGTGCCGCTAATGGCTGAGCCGAAACAACCGAATAACTTTGCCCAGCATCACGTGAAATTTTCATCACTCGTGCAACAGGATAGCCTTCTGGAAAACGATTCCCAAGTCCTGATGTAACCAGTAAATCGCCAACAACGATATCGGTACTTTTGGCAACATGTCGCAATTCAATTTCGTCAATATCCCCAGTGCCTTGTGCTACGGCGCGAACATCATTACGGGTAATTCGAACAGGGATCCCATGAGTAGGATCAGTTACTAATAACACCCGACTCGTCAGCTCGCTGACTTCAATCACCTGTCCAACAACCCCTTGGGCATCAACGACTGACTGACCGACAAAAACCCCTGTACGTGCACCGTGATTTAACACGACATAATGCCTAAAGGGATCACTTGCCACTTCCATGACTTCTGCAACCACTTTTCGAGCATCCATATGCACTGGAGAGCCGAGTAACGCTCGAAGGCGTTCGTTTTCTTGACGTAAATGTTCAAAGCGCTGTAATCGCTCAGACATCATAAGTTGTTGACGCAATAATTCTTTATTTTGCATCGCCAACATATTTCGCGTAGCGATGGAGTCAGCTGACCAATCCAGCAATAAACCGGGGACATTCGCTAAATATTGTAAGGGACTTAAAACTGAGGAAATGGACTGACGAATGGGATCTAGACGATCATTGGCGATAAGCAACACCACCGACAAAAATATTGCCAGTGTTAATCTAAATTGTTGCGATATACCACGAACAAAAATGGGTTTCATAATATGTAGGCGGTGACACTCTTAACATACTTGTCAGAATAAACACCGCCGTTGTTTCGCTCTTTAGTTCTCTTCAGAGAATAAGTCACCACCGTGCATGTCGATCATCTCAAGGGCTTTTCCGCCACCTCGAGCAACACACGTTAATGGATCATCAGCAACCATGACAGGAATGCCAGTTTCTTGCATTAATAAACGATCTAAATCGCGTAATAATGCACCACCACCTGTCAGCACCATGCCACGCTCTGAAATATCAGAAGCCAGTTCTGGCGGAGACTGCTCTAATGCAACCATAACAGCACTTACAATACCTGATAAAGGCTCTTGCAGTGCCTCTAAAATTTCATTGCTGTTCAAAGTGAAACTTCTTGGAACACCTTCTGCAAGGTTACGACCACGAACTTCAATTTCAAGCACTTCATCACCAGGATAAGCAGTACCGATGGTATGTTTAATACGCTCTGCGGTTGCTTCACCAATCAAGCTGCCGTAATTACGACGAACGTAGTTGATAATGGCGTCATCAAATTTATCACCACCAATACGCACTGATGATGAATACACCACACCGTTGAGCGAGATAATCGCAACTTCAGTTGTACCACCACCGATATCAACGACCATTGAACCAGTCGCTTCTGAAACAGGTAAGCCTGCACCAATCGCCGCAGCCATTGGTTCTTCAATTAGGTAAACTTCACGTGCACCAGCACCCATGGCTGATTCACGGATCGCACGGCGCTCAACTTGGGTTGCACCTACCGGTACACACACAAGCACACGTGGACTTGGGCGGAAAAAGCTATTGTTATGCACTTGCTTGATGAAATGCTGCAGCATTTTCTCTGTCACATAAAAGTCAGCGATAACACCGTCTTTCATTGGACGAATAGCTTGAATATTGCCAGGTGTACGACCTAGCATTTGCTTTGCATCTGTTCCCACAGCAGCTACTGATTTTTGTCCGCTACTGCCACGTTCGCCACGGATGGCTACCACCGATGGTTCGTTTAACACGATACCTTCGTCACGAACGTAAATTAATGTATTTGCCGTACCTAAATCGATCGATAGGTCGTTTGAAAAAACTCCACGCAGCTTTTTGAACATGTATCTAGCCTGTATTCTGTAACATCAGAAAAAAGAAAAATCAGGTAACTTTATCAATGCCACTGGTTTTCCACAAGACCGAACAGGTTAACAATCGCTAATCTAGGTGTTTTTTTTACAATAATGCTAAATTAATCCACCAGCGCAGAAAAACACCAACTATTCGAGCAAAAAAACAGCAGCATGTTTAAGGCAATCTAGTGTCAAAAAAACGCGCTTTCAACATTTTTTGACATAGTGAACGACCTCACGCTCAATACTGACTCATAGTCACTCGGTTTCAACTTGCCCATTAACGTTTTTCACGCCAATAGATAATTCTATCGTGACCACGATAACGGCCAAAATAAGCACTGGCTCTTGGATCATATAATGTCGTCGTTGAAGCATTATCCCAGTTCCAATACCACTGTAACCATTCAGGCACGATAAGTGGTGCTGTGACTTGCCCACGATAGTCAGCAGCAGTTCCAGTAATAACCGCATTCCAAAGCAAGGTAAATTCACCTGCAGCGAACATCGAAGATTGCCCAGTTCTAACAATGGTTTGCCCAGATGTTAAACTAGGCTCGAATTGATAGCCTAATACTGAATCATCGACTTGTGTAACTAAAGCAGGTGTCACCGTGGAGCAGTTATCCAGAATATTCACACTCCAATCAGCGCCGTCCCAATACTCTGCACGAGTGGGCATTTGCAAGGTATCATTTTCTGCACCATAGGTATTATCCATCACCACTCGACCATGTCGAAAACGTTGGGTTGTGATTTGCTTAGCATCGCAATTGCTACCACAGCTACCAACAGTAGCCGCATTCATGTCAGGATCTGCCACAAAGCTATTATCGCCATCGTTATCGACCATAACCACACCGATATCCATGTCTTCAAATGGCCCATCTTTATTAGGGGCAGCCAATCGGGATAAGCTTGCCATGTAACTACTATCAACTGTGGCCACTCCTGCACTCCATGAACTAGCAGATACTGGTAAAGCACTTAAACGATTTCGCTTATCATCACCATCATCACTGTTTTCCCCGACCAATATCGCCGTGGCAAAAGCAAAGTCGCCTTGATAGTTTTCCGTGACATCTGAGCCAATGTTAAATGCAGAAATATTCATCGCCATTGAAAAAGGCTGATCCATATAATTAAATACAGTACACGCCGGTAATACGCTGACACCACTAATCGCAAACCTATCAGGTATAAAGCGGCCTATATTACCTGAGCTCGCCAATGGAATATCATAAAAGCTCGAGCCTAAATAACTTGAATCTGACTTAACGGTAAACTCAAATACACCCACTTCACTGATTGATTGAGTAATCGTGTTGCTGTTATTTGCTGCAGCAAGATGATCATAACTGCTTAAGCCAATATCACCTTCGATACCTGGAGATGGTGCCACAAGGGAACTTGCGAGTGTCATTCCTGCATGAGCATAATTTGGTGTTGCAAGATTATCGCAATAGTCGCTATCTCCATCTGACTCCCACGCCATACCTTGAATCGTTAATTCAAACTCTTCGCCCGCTTTTTTATAAACGGCGCAAGTCTGATTTCCAGCAGGACAACTCGCAGCAGCATCAACTGGGCTAACACATAATCCGACAGGGAAGCTGACAAATGTGTCAGCCCCGACCATAACAAGGCCATCCTCATCACCTGTTCCGTCGTATTGTGCGTTAAGTTGGATAGCGCCCGCATCAGGGTAATTCACGTCAATTTCTGCAACACCATTGCTGTCAAAATCCAAATTAATTGGCGTTCGTGTGCCAACACTTGTACCGATACTCGTTGCAGTACCAGCCCCTGTCACAGAGACATTTTGGCCTGAGATAACGGTACTAGGCTCTATATAATCACTCCAGAATCCCACGCTCTTGGTAACATCGGCAAATTGAGGAACACATTCCAGCGTTTCGCTATCTTTCTCTACTGCGGAGATATTTATCATCCCAGTGGGTTTATTCGCTAATTTATCCGGCACATCAAAAATAAAGCCACTATCTGCAAAATTAAACGTACATTGTGCAGCCGTAGGAGTATTACCTGCGATACTACATAAAGTGGTACTGAATGGTTTGGCTCCAGGGGTTGAACCTGTTACATCCACAGTCACTGAACCTGCGGTATTATTTCTTAACTCTAAATTGGTACTTCCACCACTAAAGCTAACGACGTTACCGCCAATCCAGCCGCCACCAGTAGCTATTGTTGCAGGACTCAATGTTGCAGTAACAAAATCTGGAACTGTTTGAGTACAGTCTGCATTCGCACAAGCTTTTAATGTCATGGGCTCTGCATTACAGGTTAAGGCTGCACCAGTATGAGTAAATTCAAAATGGTCAATGACAACCCCTATTGGGTTGGAATCAAGCGCACAAATTTCAACATTATCAATTTCATGGTTATTAGTTGCCCCGCCAGTAGAACCTGTTAATGAAAGTAAAAAATCAGTAGGGACAGCTGACTGATTAGGTTCTAATGCAGCATCAAAAGGAGAAATGAGCATTTCGTAGCCATTGCCAGTGTCACGCTCAACACTGACCATTGATTGGCCAGCAACCTGAGAATCAACGGTTATACGGTAACGATGATTTGCATTTTCATTATTATCAACCGTAGGCGATAAACAACCTCCACTAGGGTTATCTTGCCCATTATTACAGGTACCACGTAGATAATTGTAACCACTAGTCCCCGAACCTGAGCCACGAACTGCTACAGACTGCTGTCTTCTACCAGGTCCACCAGGGCCTCCTTCGGTAGAAAAGTTACCATACTCATCAATACCAAAACCCAACCAACCTCCCGCAAAACCGTCGACATTCGAACGAGCACCGTAGCCTAATGGACCACCATATGAACCAGGCTGAGGAGTAATTGAAGCATCAGATAACACAAAAGCAATACCATCAGCACCACTACCCCCATAGGCATAATGATCAAACTCAATGGTCACTAAGTTTCCTGCGGCAGGGAAAAGTCGCTGATATGTCGAAGACGTAGCCTGATTTCCAGCAGCTTCGGTTATCCGAAGTCGGTTATTCACAATAGTAGGAATAAACCCACCGCGACTTTCAGAAACGACCCAATCATCACCCACATCACTGCGCTGAAAGTCATCATTAAAACACGTTAACACCTGTTCTTCTTTTTCTAAGGCGATAAAACTATAATTTTCCCATATATGGCGACGGTCTGTATCCCGGTAGGTATCTTCATCAACCACCATACTCACCAGTGAATTTGTCAATTGGCAACGCCTTAACCAACCACCGTCACCACCACGGCGGCTATTTTTTCCTGCGACAAAAATGGGGGGATTAGTAAACCCTTCAAGCGCAGTCGTAAAGCCGCATTGGTAGCTTAGGTCTTGAACACTACCTGCGGTAAAAGTCTGCGCTTGACCGAAATGATAATTGAGGTTTTCACTGTTTAATACAATTGAGCCACTGCCTGATTGCAAGCTCAAATAAGCAACCGTTTCCGCCTGAATCTGATTATTATTTAAATTATCTGGCTGGCATCGACTGTTATTACTCCTGACTTCAGAAGTATCCATCGCTAAACGGATCCCTGTATTGTTAAATTGCGACAAGCTCGTCAACCAACAGTTATTTACCTGAGTTTGCAATTGATTCAGCACAACATTCTGTGTGCTTGGTAACGCCACATTAACGTATTGACTATTGGAGCCAATCAGAGCGGTATCAAGCTCTACTGTTCCTGCGATAAGCTGAGTACCATTGGATAAATCATGGGTTCCCGCATTCACCGCAACCCAGTGAATTTCTGTCATATCTTCAGATTCAACATAACGACTTGCGGGTGACGGAGACTCCTGTTGAGACCAACTAAAACCGGTTGTCGTCGGTGTGCCATCTAAAAATACAGAAGCTGGGCCATCACTATTAGTATTCGATTGCTCGATAGTCGGCATTAAAAAAACAAGAGGCGTAACACCATCAGGAAAAGCCGTATCAAAAGTCACGCTACCAGAGGTAGATTTACCATATTGAATATGGAAAGGAGTAGGTTCAGGAAATCCGTCGTTAATGGTTGTATCATCATTAATCACTAATTTTCTTGAGGTGATACGGCCATTAAAGGTGTTGGTGCGGTTAATGGTAATATTACCGTCACTATATATGTAACCGTTAATCTCAGAATCAGAACTGTTAAAATTAATATTGTTATAGGCAATCAGTGTAAATGTAGAATCAGTACCTTGATTAACGGTCAACGCACCATTAATTGAAGTACTGTTATTAACAAATAATCTGACATTGCCCGTTGTATTTATTACTGGAGTGCCACCATTAATAGTAAATGACTCAACCCAATAGTCACCTTCTGGAAGGTTAATGGTGGTCTTCTTATCCAAGATTAAGCTCTTGATTCGATAGGGTTCACTTGGCGCAGCACCGAATGTTAATTCGCAATTATTTTTATCAATAATCACATTCCCAAATTCGGTTATTCCAGGTCCCAGTAGATCATTGTTAGAACACTGCCCCCATGAGATCCCAGTATTACCTGAGCTAAACAAAAACTCATTTCCAGCAGCATTCAAATCAAGACCATCAATATCAGTACCTGATATTTCGCACTTTTTATACCCCGATGCACCATCATCACAGGTTTGATTTCCAATCTCATTACTTGAATTACTTGTGCAATAATCGAGTGCGACGCCATTTGTTCCATTAATTTGAGCATCGTAAATAACTAACTGCTGATTGATATTTTCACAACTCGCCGCAGTACCATGATGTCCTTGAACGACATTTGGGAAGTAGCGGGCATAATCTATGCTCTCAAAAGCACTTACTTGAAAAGACAGCACTGCAAGCATTACAAATGAATACAACTTCAATCGATTAATTACCACGAGCTTCTACCTCGACCTGTCTATTGACTCTTAAACAATTTGTCGTTGCTGCATTACCAGCGCAATCGCCAGTCTCACATACTGCATTACTGATAATTTGATATTGCGTTACTCCATCAACACTAATAGGTGTGCAAGTTACCGTGACACTGCAACCATGAAATCCCACAGAGTTAGGCGGTGTCCAAGTTGAATTAGCGCTACATACACCAACAGCGCCAGAGAGCGGAAATAACTTTGCTAGCTCTGCATCTGCTGCACTATTGGCACTAAACAAAGCCCTTGCCCCCCAGACTTCAACGTTCACTGATGCGTCTCCATCCTCAAGCATCCGAATCAAGGTACCTGCTAATAAAAACATCACAATAATGACAAAAACAGCAATAACTAATGCACTGCCTTTTTGCTTGCTAGCACCAAGGTTTACATATTGCTGTGGTTTTCGATTAAGTCGATAGTTATGGGACATTGGTCACCTGCACTTGATGCTGATATTTAAATGTTTCCCCATTCACACTAAAGCGTGGTTCAAGGTGGACTATCGCATTCGTCATTAAATTCTGCTCAGTGACTTTAATCGCCGGTTCAACTAACAAATTATTGGTAATATTTTCAGCCATTAATACCCCAGTTCCCATACTTGATGGCACTGGTTGGCTAATGAAATAACCATAATTGGCATAACGATATAGGTTGACAACCGAAGAGTTAATTGCGCTTTCAAAACAATAGCTCACAGGCTCATTAGCAAAATAGATTCGTTTAATAGGCGACTCTTCAGCAAATTGAACCGAACTTGCAAACGTTAGTGTGATTTTGTCTGCTGCAGAACTACTCGATTGCACTTCAAAACGTTTATTTCGGCTCGCTTGATAGATATCGTTAACGCCGCCAATACTTTCATTCGCAAGAGGGTAAACAATCGCAAACACGCCTGACGCGACATTAATATTATTATCAACAATGGTGCCTGTCGTTGATGATGTATCTGGATAAATAGGCAAATCTAAATAGCTACTGCTTGCCTCAATCGGAAGCAATTCAATACACTGAAAAATACCTAAATTGGCCGTCCTAATTCTGACACTGTTGGGAACTGAGTTGCGTATATCCCTCGTCATTCTTTCCATAGCAAATCGGCTTTGTCCCAAGACTTGGTCAATCGAGCTCGACTCAACAAAAATACGTGTTCCGAATATGACGAAACTACTGACCCCAACAACTAAAATCCCCAAAATGATGATAACGGTGACCATTTCAACTAGGGTAAAACCCGCTTGCTTCATCTTCGAATAACGCTTGCCCTTTTGCTTCATTAATAATTACTCCTTACCGCTTGGTAAGTAATAACTTCGCTTGAAGGTGTCGTGACATCAATGGTAATCAGCTTTTGGGCTTGACCATTTATGTATTCCACATTGACTGACATCTGATAGCCAATATAAACATCAGCATAGGTCTGGCTAGAATCAAGCATGGTGCTGTTAATGTTGAGTCCGTGATAATCGTCGACATCATTAAAGTCATTGCGATTTTCGCCATTAGGTCCAAGTGTAGAAGAGCAACTGACACCTAAAGGGGAATTACACGCTGGAATACCGCCATTAGAGTTCGTGTTTTCATCAAAACGTTTACCCCAGATTTCATTCATCACTGAATGAGCAAGTTCAGCAGAGCGAACCCGTGATAATGTATCTACAGCCCGATCAGCTTGCGGCAATAACATCGACGTCAACATCACGATGGCAATACTAAGCACCAGCATGCCAATAACAAGCTCAATTAACGTAAACCCTCTGCCTCGACATTTATAAACCATGAATATATCCCTCGGATTCCATGGCTATAGTGAGGCTTTCATCAGCAACAACGACAAAGCAACTGCCAGTACAAGCCAATGTAGAGCGGCCTAAATTATCGAAGTCCATGCTAAAGTTAGTACTGGAATTACTCGCAAGCTCAATATACGCACCACCATTAAAGGTTTGCTTTAGATCGGTTCGTATCAGCTGGGCTGGGACACACCCCGCGAACGGCGCATTAATGTTATGACTATAGGTTGTTAATTGATAACCGTCTGAATCGACAGTGATGCGATAACAACGATCACTGTTATTAAGCGCTTTAATTTGAACCTGCCTCAGTTCACTTATAAATTCATTTCTCAAAGTGTAGGCACTGTAACTCGATTCAGGTATCAGTTTGGGTATGACGAACACAGCAAGAATCCCTACAATTAAAATCGTAGTGACTAGCTCAATAAGTGAAAAGCCTGAAGCGTATCGTTTACTCTGATTGTGCTGCATCCGAACGGTTAACGCCTTTTATTACATTTTCCTATACACAGTATGGCAAAATATAACATAAACGTCTTGATATCCTTTATTAAAAATACTTTTTAGCAATGATGTTTCAAAGGTAACAACACGACATAGAGGAGAATATTTCAGACAATAAAAAAGGCCTGCATGCAGACCTTTTATTTACAAACGAATGTTAGCAGTCAGACGCTGTAGGCATAGGTAAAAAACCACCATTACCGTCAGAAATACCACTTGAGAAAGTTGGAGTACTTCCTGATGTTTGCGCTTCGGTATATTCAATATAACAATTAGTTGGTGCATCTTTTTGCTGAATTTTCACCGTACCACCTGTTCCTGTAATATCCCAGTCGTCAGTAGACATATCAACCGCTTTAATAAGTTCATCGGCATCACCTTCAGCATAGCCAAAAACTGTCACTAAATTACTGCTTGCGCCAATATCAACAGAGCCAGGATCTTTCTTTTCTTCACCAGCTAAAGCCGCTTTTGAATAAACTAAACTATTAGCACTTTGAATGGCAGCTTTCGCACCTTGCAATGTGGAAACTCGAGCATCACCTTGTAAATTGATAAATTTAGGTGCCGCGGTCACAGCCAAGATCCCTAAAATAATGATCACCACGACTAACTCAATAAGTGTAAAACCTTGTTGCTTTTGCATTTGAAAACCTTCACTAAAAAGTAGAACAACGACAGCTCTTGTTGACACTATAATTAATGTTCATGAGCATATTCTTTTATCAAGGTAATGTTATCATTCCGTTGATTTATAGTGTGTTACCGACAGCACAAAAGTGTTTTAAAACCTGATATTTAGACACAAAAAAGCCCGCAATAATGCGGGCTTAAATTTTATTTACTTATTAACAATCTGAAGCGTCAGGAATTGCTGTATAAGTTGGAACTGCTGTAGCCGAAGCGGCAGCTGTATAAGTAAAGAAACACGTTGTTGGAGCACCCACCTGCCAGAAAGTTGCAGGATTTGTTGTGGTATCAACAATCCAATCAGTAGTTAAACCATCAGCAGTAGGATCATCGCCTTCAGCAATACTTACTTCTAATGCATTTTGAAAGTCAGCTAAAACATCTGCAGTTAAATAACCATAATCAGCTGTGACAGTAATAGGAACGGCAACTGTTCCACCAATCCTTACAGTTTCATCATCTCCTTTTTCTTGACCAGCTAAAGCAGCTTTAGAGTAAATTAACGTATTTGCTCCTTGTAAAGAAGCCTTTAAGCCATTCAACGCAGATACACGAGCATCACCTTGAAGGTTAATAAATTTAGGTGCTGCAGTTACCGCTAAAATACCCAAGATGATGATAACGACAACTAACTCAATTAATGTAAAACCTTGTTGCTTTTGCATAATGTAGACCCTTTATTTAAATCTAATATGTGAATTTTGTACATCTGTTCATTTGTAAAATGCCCACTCAACATTCCATATTTTGTGGTTGTTTTTCGAGCCGCTATATTGCGACTTTAATTGTTACTCTTAGTTTGGCAATGTTGAAAACCTTCATTGACAAACAATTAATAAAATCTAGTCATTGCTGAAACTAAGCACTTGCCCAGTACCAGGGTTATATGTCACCCCCTTCGCACCTGCAGTAGACAAGTCAGGAGCGGGTGAAGGAACACCGGAATTTTGATTTAGTGTTAAAGACGCTACTTGGTGGTAAACACATAGGTCAATTCCAGTGACGGTTGTGCCATCAATAGACGTGGCTGAACCGCCCACCCCATTTTGCACTCTGACCGTGTAGCGTTGCTCACGAGCATCTTCATTGTAAATCACGTTACGAGGCGCACTTTGTAAAACGTTATTAAACACTTCTTGGCACGTAGCATCTGTCATAGCGGTGACATCAGTATTACTTGTTCCTGTAGGGAAACCAAATCGCGTATCTAATGACACCACTGTGCCGTCTAAAATAACGGACGTATTGCGGCGGCCATCAACTTCCCACTGAGCACGTACAAAACCAACTGCAGTTGCGAGTCCACCAGCAACTCCATCAATACTGGCATTTTGCGCATCTTCAGTAACATTTAAAAAACGTGGTATTGCTGTTGCGGCTAATAAACCGAGAATAACAATAACAATAACCAGCTCGATTAATGAAAAGCCTTGCTGTCTTAATTTCATATCTAAAATACCTATTTTACGCCTTACAAATATTGAATAAACATCTCAGCAGTAAGACTATTGTTACCTAGCTAAAGCTTATGTGTAAACAAATTTTAGCATCATTTCTACATTTAAACAGTTGTAATAGTTAAATTTTAATCACTGCCTTCTAAAAAAATCACTCGCCCAGAGCTTGCTTGATAGCTGATGCTGCCACTTTGATCTGTGGTAAAGCGACAAATTTCTGGCTCTTTTTGATAAAAAACATCAGCTTTAATGTCATGCAAATCACTTGCCATTAGCTGTTGCCATAATGCCCTACAACCTGCTTCATCACTCGAGTTTAATAGCGGCCAGCCCTGAGGCGACATCTGAATAATGTTATTTTGAGGCTGAACCTTAACCTCATCAAGCTGTCGATTTGCTGAACCAACACCTGTCTCTTCCCAACTGAGTTTAAGTGCGCTGGGCCTGCCCTGGCTTAGCCATTGGCTTTTCACCATAGCCAACACATATAACAGGCGGCTATGCTCAAGCTGCAGCCCCTTTGTTCCAATACTTTCAACACTCGAAAAGTGCTTACTGGCGATAACGGCCATAATAACCAAGACTAAGGTTAACGTAATAATACGCCCGTAGGTCCTTAGGAGATCGCTTTCTGACTTCTGTTGTTTTTGCATTTTGCAATCAACCCTTAACAACGTTCAGCATATCCCACATAGGTAAGTAAATACCTAGTGCTAGGATCAATACGATACATGCTACAAATCCGATTAAAATCGGTTCTAACTTTGCTGTTAAGTTTTTTAAGTCGTAATCAACTTCCCCTTCGTAAAAATCTGCGGCGTCATTCAACAGCTGATCGATTTGCCCAGTTTCCTCACCTACAGCCACCATTTGCAATACTAACGGAGTAAACAGTCCACTTTGGTTAGATACCCGCAGCATTGATTCACCTGATTCAATACCTCGACGCATTGCCACAATTCGGTCGTGCATATAGCTATTATCAACAGCATCAGCGACCAAGCTTAACGCTTGGGTCATAGGCACACCTGCTCCCAACATCATCGAAAAACTTCGGCAATACCGAGAAAGCGTTGAACGTTCAATAATTGAGCCTACAGCAGGGATATGCAGTTTCCAACGGTCCCATTGTCGCTCCCCTTTTTCTGTATGATGCCAATATCTAATCCCAATAATTGCACCAACCACAGCAACTAACATGACATGCCAATAATTTACGAATACATTTGAAGTGGTGATTAAAATTTTTGTTGCCCAAGGTAAGTCAGCGCCAAACCGTGAAAACATATCAGCAAACTTGGGGATGACCATGATATTGAGGATCACCATGGCGATGGTAATCGCAATTAATACAAAAATAGGATAACGCATTGCCGATTTTATTCGACGTCGAGTCTCTTGTTCACGTTCTATATAGCTAGATAATTGAATAAATGCATCTTCCAGCTTACCGGTATTTTCACCCACATGAACCATCGAGATAAACAATGAATCGAACACATCTTGGTGTTGGTTCATTGCCGCAGAAAGTGGCCTACCAGACGTTAATTGCTCTGAGATATCATTTAAAGCATCTTTCATTCGCTGAGAATGCGTGGTTTCAGCTAACCCCGCTATCGCCCGCAGAATTGGAATTCCAGATCGAGTCAATGAATACATCTGTCTGGTAAAAATTTGCAACTCTTCAAGCGAGACTTTGCTTGCAAAAAGGCTACCCAATTTAAATGGCTGAGATTGTTTAACTTCACGCAGCTCAAGGGGAATGATGCCTCGAGACATCAAAGCATCAGCAGCACTACTTTCATTTGCTGATTCAATAAAGGCTTCTACGGCTGCGCCTTGATTGTTCCGACCTCGATACCGGTAAGTTGGCATACTTAGCTCCCCATACCCATATCTGCAGGCATGGTTTCTGCGCCTGGTATTTCACTGACATCTTCTACCAATTTGGCAACTTCCTCGATGGTTGTCATGCCGTTATAAAGGTACTCAAAGGCCGAGTCAGCTAATGGCACAAAGGTCGGACTTTTTTGCGCAGCACGAGCAAAGTCTTGCGGGTTTCCTGTACGCATGGCATCGACCATATCGTCATCAAGTTCAAGAATTTCAAAAATACCAATACGACCACGATAACCCGAACCGTTACAGCTTTGACAACCTGTCCCTATTTTATAACTCGCAGCACTAAAATCTTTTTTAGCAATCGTGTTTATCCAGGCTAATTCTGAGCTTGTAGGTTGATGCTCCGTCATACAATTTGAACATACACGCCTAACGAGTCGCTGGGCAATAATCACTCTTAATGCACTCGCAACCAAATAGCTTGCCGCCCCCATATCCAGTAAACGTAATGCACTGGTAATCGCATCATTGGTATGCAAGGTTGATAATACAAAGTGACCGGTTAGTGCTCCCCTTAACCCAATTTCTACCGTTTCTTGGTCACGCATCTCACCGACCATGATGATATCGGGATCTTGACGCAGCGTTGTTCTTAATACGTTAGAGAAGTTCAAACCAATTTTATGATTAACTTGTACTTGGTTAATGCGAGGTAACTGATACTCGACCGGATCTTCAACAGTAATAATTTTAGTATCAGGCGTATTTAGCTCACTTAAAATGCCATATAAGGTTGTGGTTTTACCGCTACCTGTTGGCCCTGTTACCAAGAGCATGCCGTGAGGACGTCTAATCTGTTTTCTGATCCGTTGCAAAATATGATCAGGCATACCCGTTTCATTTAACGTCAGTAAGCCGGCTGATTGATCTAGCAAACGCATCACCACAGATTCACCATGATAAATTGGCATGGTAGACATACGGATATCAATCTTATGGCCTTTGATTTCAATATGAAAACGGCCATCTTGTGGCATTCTTTTTTCTGAAATATCCAAACCAGCCATTAACTTCAAACGCAGCACCAGTGCGGAAGCGATATTAACTTCATCTAAGGTATTTTCATGCAGCTGGCCATCAATACGTTGGCGTATCCGTAATACTTTTTCACCTGGCTCAATATGAATATCCGAAGCACGCATTTGTACTGCATCTTCAAAAATTGACTGCAATAACTTAACCACGGTGGTTTCGTTATCGCTATCGCTGTCAGTGATGCTCGCCAAATCAAACATGTCATCAGCGGCATATTCTTCTTCAAGCTCACCTGCAATTTTGGCAATTTCACCTGTACGACGATATAAGTTATCGAAAGCATCCAGTAATTGTTGCTCAGGCGTCACCGCAATAGTAATTTTCTTTGGTGCTACGAACACTTCTAAATTATCGATGGCCTGTAAGTCTGCAGGATCACTCATGGCCAATGTGACCGTATCTTCAGTGGCCTTAACCACAAGCGCACGATAACGTCTAGCCTGCACTTCAGGAATAAGATTGACGACTTCAGAAGGAATCGATAAACGACTTATGTCTAAATACGGCAGGTTTAATTGCTGAGATAAAAACTTGAGCAATTGATCTTCTGTAATACAGTGCAAATCAATTAATGTGCGTCCCAACTTCTTACCTGAGTTTCGTTGCTCAGATAAAGCCTGGGTTAATTGGTCATCAGTAATAATGTGTTCTTGAACGAGAAGATCGCCTAAACGCATTTTTAATTTTGGTTTCATTGGCTACCTTCAAGTTGAATTAATCGTTGTTCTATATACGTCATAGCACCAGTTGATAAGCCTCGATAAGATAACGCTTTACGGTAAGTCTCTGCCGCCTCTTTATATGCTTGTTGTGAATCGAGTGCATATGCTAATCCCATCCACCAACGCGCTTGTGAAGGCTCAAGTCCGACTAATGAGCGATATGCCGACTCTGCCAATTCAAATTGGCCATTTTTCTGGGCAATATCACTTTGTAAAATCCACTTATCCCTTGCCCAGTCGCTGTTATCACTCACTCCTGATAAGGTGATTAATGCCTTATCAGGACTAAATGACGCATTCTCAACTTTGGCTTTTAAAATAGCGAGTTCCACTTCCTCAGGAAATTGAACCACGCCTTGTGCCAAAATCTGCTCAGCTCGCCCCAAATTATTAAGCGCGTAATACAAAGATGCTAACTGCTTTCTTGCTTGATGCATTGATGGCTCTAACATCAATGCTTCGTAATAGTATTTAATGGCTCTATCTACTTTTTGCTGCTGCTCTGCAACCTCTGCAATATCAAATTTCTTTTGTGCAAGCTCTGCATTTGATAACACAACCTCAGTGACAGCCATGCTGCCCTTATTCGCTGTCGCACTAACGCTATTTCTTGCCGTTGTACTCGTTGGCTTTGATTCATTGATTGTAACGACATTATTTGCCGTTTCTTTTTGGTTATCAGCGACAATGGCCGAACTGCGAGTGTTTTGACTAAACCTGACTTGTACTGAACCTGAATCATTGGTTTGAGTTTGCTCAACCTTATTTACTTTTACAGCCCTATCAATATCTTGTTTGCTTTCATTTCTCGCAATTTCCACCGTCGCGATGTCAGTATTTTTTGGTTTTACATCCCTATCGACGACACTTTCCTCTTCGGCAATCTTGTCGTCATCTTGTTTCATGTCATCAGTAGGTTCATTAGATGAAAATGACGCATCCGCTATCGTTGACTGACTCAGCGAGATAGATTCATCACTGCTTTTAACTGCCGTAACCATAGGCTGATCATCACCTAAATTCTCATTAGGGTTTACCACTACTGAAGCATTGTTGTTAGCCCGTTCAGGTGTCAATGGCTGTAATTTTTGCAGCTGCATTCCCTGTCGATACAGCATTATGCCTAACAAAGCTACCGCGACTAACATCAGTACAGACATCAGCAAGCTTTTGTTAGAAGAGCTTGCACTATCAGTAGTCGTCCCTTTTGCCATATTAACTTGACTAGTAAACTGTACTTCAGGTCGCTGAAATCCGTTGGCCTCAGCGCCTTGTGGACTCTCATCAGAATGTTGTTGCTGACGCTTATCCAAATCTTTTAATACTTTATTAATGACGCTCATATTGACTCTCTTAACATCGATACCCAATCAACATCAGCGACATATAGCATCGCCAGTGAAGCGCATAAAAGTAGTAATAAAAAAATCCATCGTTCTTGTTGCTGAGCTGGCGGCAAGGGTTCAGCATCTTCTGTATCCACAATGGCCGCTTTACAATGCTTTGTATGAACTCGAGTTTCACCCTCTGCGAAACAAAGTAACAGCGCTTTATTAGTAATCACATTCACCAAACGAGGAACCCCTCGCGCTGCAGCGGCAATAAGTTTCACATCTTTGTCATTAAACAATGAATGACCTTGATAACCAGCAACGGACAACCTGTAGTCGATATAGGCTTGGATTTCATCCCACGCTAGTGGTCTTAATTTATAACTAAAGGTTATTCTTTGTTTTAGTTGCCTTAGCTTGTTATCTTCAAGTCGTTCATCTAATTCAGGTTGGCCAAACAACACCACTTGAATTAACTTGGTGCTTTCTGTTTCTAGGTTGGTAAATAGCCTTAAAGTTTCCAAACTTTCATTCGGCAAAGCTTGGGCTTCATCCAATACTAAAACGACCTGTAAACCTTGTTGATTAAGCTCAAGTAACCTGCTTTGAATTAAACTCGTTAGCTGTTGCTGGTTTAAGTTCTCATCTAATGAAAGCCCCAACTCTGTCGCTAATGCCCAACGAAGCTCTTCTGGGCTTAAATAAGGGTTTGGCACATATGCGCAATGGTATTGTTCCGGTAAATCATTGAGCAGCTTTCTGCAAATCAATGTTTTACCCGTGCCAACTTCCCCTGTGACTTTAATAAAGCCTTCACCATTCTCAATCGCAGTTTGCAGCACTTGTAATGCTTCAACATGCGGCGTTAACCCAAAAAAGAATTGCGTATTAGGTGTTAACGTAAAAGGTAACTGAGTTAAGCCAAAGTGTTGTTGATACATAGCATTTTCAACGGCATTTAGCCGTTACTCCTGCTCTGGATACCAACGATCAAGTAAATCTTTAGAGCGTTGTAATTCATTACTCCAAGTATCAGCTCCTACTACGGTAGGTTTTAGCATGATAATAAGTTCTGTTTTCTTTGTGGATTTACTGCGATTAGTAAAGGCTTCTCCAATAAATGGAATATCACCTAATAAAGGCACTTTAGACAACGCTTCGATATTCTCACTTTTCATTAAACCACCAATCACAACGACATCCCCTGAAGAGGCTTTAATCACAGTGTCTGACTCACGAATTTCACTTTGAGCCAGTGGCAACTCTAAACTTGAACCGCTAACTTTAATTTCTTTAACTTGCTCTGAAACATCAATAACGGATGGATGAACATGTAATAACACATTACCGTCTGCATCGATTTGTGGTGTCACATCTAACGCGATACCTGAAAAGAAAGGAGTGAGTTCAACTTGAGGAGTCGTTACAGGTGTTGTACCTGCCACTGTCGTTGACGAGACATCAGTAACGAAGTATTCATCATTACCAACCTTAATTACGGCTTTTTGGTTGTTTGATGCGGTGACTCTAGGACTTGACAGCACATCTACATCGCCTTGGGTATCAAGTAAGCTGATCATGGTGCTAAAATCTGTTCCTGTAAGGCTAATTGACGTAACACCACCAATGACATTAGTGATTTGGTCGCTTAAGCCACTACCTGGTGAAGTCCCAAAGTTAATATCAGTACTACCTGCGTGTCCTAATACGTTATCCCACTGAATACCCTGTTGGTAGCCATCCGATAATGTTACTTCTAATATCTTAGCTTCTAGGATCACTTGGCGTTGTAAGTGCGTTTCCGCTTTTTTCAGGAATGTACTGACTTGACGTAATTCATCAGGATACGCTCTTACAGTCACTAAGCCTGCTTGTGGCGTTATCACAACTTGGCGCCCGCCACCTGTATTACCGATAATTGATACTAAGGTTTTCTCTAATTCACCCCAGAAATTAGATTTCGTTTTCGAGCGAATAAAGGTGCCGTTAGTGTTGTCGTTACTATCGTTATTATTGTTGGAGTTGTTATTATTACTCGAGTTGCTACTTGATGAGCTACTGTTGGAGTTCGAATTCGAGTTGGAGTTTGAATTGTCATTATTATCTGAAATACGGCCAGAACTCACCGAGGTTAAGGATAGCCCTTCTCGTTCCATATAAAGATAATTTAGCGGATAAGTTTCTGTGCGCATTCCAGCAGGGAAAATACGCAAAATACGACCTTCACGGCTCACTTCGTATCCGTAAATATCTTCAACAACTTTAATCACTTCCGACAAGGTTACGCCGTTTAATGAAATGGATATAGTCCCGCTAACTTCAGGGTGAACAGCAACACTTAGTGGCGTTCCTTGAACAAGGCTTGGGAAAAATACTTTTGCATCAACATCATTAGCAGACACATCAAATCGACGCTCTTTAGGTAAAGATGTCGCCCCACCAAGTAAACTGGAACCATTGAGTTCACGTTGAATTTCCTCAGGCATTTGCGCAGGAGGCGGTACAATATTTTGCGCCGTTTGCGCTTCGGCGAGTGACTGACTCAACTCCGTTTTAGACGTCGTTGGATCAGGTCTGTCTGTTGTTTGACAACCTAGCAAACAAAGAGATAGCAGAGGGGTTGCGTATTTAATAAATTTCATTGTTATTCTTGTCCTATCGCTCTGTTATCGACTGAAATAGCTTAAGTTTTCGTCCGTCAGACAAATTAACGTAACTCTTGCCGATATATTCAATTCTGGCGCCATCAACACGCTCACCAACAGAAAAAATTTGATTATTGATTACAGCGTGAGGGCTAGCACTTTTTACAATGCTATTGAGTACCAATGATTCAACTCGCTCCCCACCACTTGAGGCCGTCACATAACCTTGTCCTGGTAATGTCGGATCTCTTAATGACTTGGCTGAAGCTAACCCGCTAAAAACACACAAGCTCAGCACTAATAAAATTAATTTATTCTGCGACACTGATAAACTCCTTATTAATACTCAAGGTATATAGCTCGAGTTCGACAGTGGCATTGGGGTGTGTATCAACATGGTAATTGAGACGCTTCCAATACAATTTATCTGGCATGGATTCTATTGACTCAATAAATGCCAAAATGGAAAAGAAGCTCCCTTCCAACGTCAAATGAATGCCATGACTGTATAAGTTCATTTTGTCTTCTTCGCCCACTTGCAATAACGGTGTTGGCGCTATCGATCCAAAAGATAACAACTTCACCCCTTGAACATTGGCAAGCAGGTTAGTGAGCACGGTTGGCATATAGCTAGCAGGCACCATAGATACCATTTGTTTATCAAGCTCTGCATCAGCAACGGCCGTTTGCTCTTCAATCAAGGTTAATCGGTTGCGATAATCTGTGTTGGGATCCATTGCTAATCGTTGCTGATACAAAGCGATTTGCTGCTCAGTAACGGATATATCGGTATTTAATTGGCTTAACTGTCGATTAAGCTTTTGTCTTTCTTTAAAGATACTTTCAACAGGAAGGTAAACGACCATCGCGATAACAACTAAAGTTGCAATGCAAATTAAGACCCGCTCACGCTGACTAAGCTCATTAAATTTAGTGTCTAATTGCTGCCATAATTGCTTCATTTTTTTACCTCCACGTCTGGCGTGCTAGATAACTTGAAAGCAATAGGTTTTGACTCGCCTCTATCCATCGTCATGGTTGAAAATGCATACCCTTTCAATGTTTCGGTGTGCTTTAACTTCTCGACCCATAACGGAATGCTTTGTGGCTGTGCCCCATATCCTTCGAACTCAAAGTGTTGTTGGTTAATGTTAATTTGGCTGAGCCACACCGAACCATCTGATACGCTAGCAAGCTCGGTCAGTAAATTTGAATAGCCTTGACTGATTAAATTCTCACGTTGCTTGAGCTCACCCGATAATAAACGTTTTAAATCTAAACGCTGTTGAGCCAATTCAACACTCGCAACAAGTTCAGGATCTGGTGCACGAGTTGATATCTCAAGTTCAAGTGCATTTTTTTGAGTATCAAGTGAAGATTTAGCAGCAGAAACGCTCGACACTTCTGCATTCAGACCTGTAACAGACCAATAGCCAATTGCCCAAATCAACATACTAAATACGATAAGCCCGCCAACTGCCATCATCATGCGCTGGAAAGACAATCTTAATTTAGCAGGCAATAAATCCGCACTGTAAAGATTAACCGTGGTTTTTATCATGCATCACCTCCGGTTAATTCCACCGCGGCCAAATAAGCCATTTGACTTGCCACAGAGGTATTTTCAATCGCGCTGACTGGTTGATTAAAGTTCTGCGATACCAATGGCACTAACGCTTGGCATTCGCCATCAATCAATAAATCAATTGAAGCAACCGGTGCTTGACGCAGCTGACTTTCAAAATAATCCATTGAACGCTGAATTTCTAAGCTCAGATTATCAGCGAGTCCATACTGCAAATCGGCGGCACTGGCTTTATCTATTTGGGTAAATCCACGCACTCGACGCTGCATCAACAGCTCACCTTGTTTGACGACCGTTAATAACAGTTCTTGCTCTGGTACATGACTCACCACCATGTGCGGCGCTTGATCGTCAAATAAACGCGGCATAACTAATTCTTCAATGGTGATATCCTCAATTACAAAGCCATGCTGCTCACAGGATTGTGCCAAGGTAGAAAGTTGCACTTTATTGGCGACCACAACGTTTATTTTTCCTGTTGTCGTGAGCGATGATTCAAAATAATCTAATTGAATGTTCGTCACCTGTTCGGTCACTAAATCTTTTACCGCCCATAATAATGCTTGGTTTAATTCATTCGCCTCTACATTGGGTTTATCAGCCACAATCAATTGATAAAATGATTCAGCCAATACAATGTGTAATTTCGCAGCACCAAAGCTCGCTTTAATCTCAGCCAGCACCTCTGCCCAATTCTCACCACTAAAGGCAAATTGCTGTATGTTGTCAGATAAACTGAAGTTAGCGTTTTTTTGATTTGTAGAATCAAGTTCTTGCTGTTGAGTACCTGATAAATCGGCCTGGAAAACACTAATGTGAGTTGCACTGATATACACCCCAAGTTTTGCAGAAACTTGAGTTTGGCGCCAAAAGGTCAATTTACTTAAAAAACCATTATTCATTCAAAACCCTGTGCCCAGATAATCAGGAAAATAACACATAGCGGCAAACACCATGCAACTTCACAGCAACGATTCACTTCACTCAAAAATACCAGCTCAAAACCAACAACTATGTAACATAAAGAACGTTCTGAGCAGGAAAATAAGTCAAAAAAATACCGTACGACATTTTAACTGCTAATCACTTAATTTTATAGAAAAATAATCTTAAAAATATTGTATATATTTAAGATAGATTGTTATGCCTTGATACTCAAGTTTCACAATCTCATCACGATCAAGATGTAACGCAATTGTTAATGACGAATGAGATATTAAGTTGGCGAAATATAAAGCAATACAAGTTACATACCACTTTGGATTGGAAGGTATCAATGTGCGACACAGGGTTGTGGTCGCTGTTAATTAAAAAAATCCCCTTGAGCGGCACTCACACCTAAAATTTTCAATGTTTGCCATTCTTCAAATTGAGTCACACCTTCAGCAAATACCTGCACTTCAGCACGATATAAGCCGCCAATTAGGCTACGAATAAATAACTGGTTTTCGGGTTTTAGGTGGATTTGGTGAATAATCGAACGGTGCAGTTTTACTAAGTCAAAGTGACACTCTTGAATATAGTGAGTACCCACAACTTGCAATCCGACATGGTCAACACACAGCTTAGCTCCTATTTTGCGAAGCATATTCAAATTCTCGACCAATTTATGCTGATGTTTCACCACAATATCTTCTGACACCTCAAAAGTAAGACGGGAGGCTAAATGACGATGTTCCATCAAGGTGATTTTTAACCAACGGCTAAATGCACGACTCGTTAACGAGTCGAGGCTTAAGTTAATACTATAGTGATCTTGATTATTCACCATCAAATCAAACATGACTGTTTCTATTAATTGCCTTTCAACTTGAGGCATCAAGCCACACTTGTTCGCCATTGGAATAAATAAGGTCGCCCTAACTTCATTACCCTGATTATCAATTGCACGGCTAAAGGCCTCTTGATGACAAGTATGCCCATCACTATCAATGACCTTTTCCGTAATCGCAACAAAGCGCTTATTCACTAATGTGTTTTCTAAAAAGCTTCTCCATCGCACAGAGCCTTTTGCTATTTCCTTATCTACAGCGCCTTTGTCATACATAAACCAGTTATTACTACGTTGAAGCTGCGCGGCTTTAAGTGCCATTTCAACTTCTTCTAGTACTTGTTCTTGCATGTCTCCTGCACTATAAAAAGCAGCGCCTAAATGCACATAGTTATCTTGAGTGTCTGACTGATTTTGAAGTTGCCTAACAGCCAGTTTTAGCAGTTTGTTTGCCAAACTATCTGCTTCATCTAAAGAAAGCTGAGGGGCGACAATCACAAACTGATTAAAATCATACCGTGCAAAAGTGACATCTTCATAGGGGTGTAAAACTTGTGTAATCGCTTGTACAAAGTCGTTAAGTTGCTCATTAACAATGTCATCGCCTTCTTGTTGAAGCAGTAAATCCAAATCGTCAAAGTTAATGAGCAAGATCACACCGTGGGCAATCATACTGCTTTGATGCGTCAGTGCTTCGAGTCTATTTTCAAAGAAAATTCGGTTACCAATACGAGTAGCAGGATCGAGGAAGGTTTTAGAGCGAATAAATTGGTCAAAGCGGCCACGCTCTTTTTGCGCATCTTGCAGTTGTTCAAGCAACTTAGTCATTGCCCTATTGACTAAGCGAGGGCGGCCTTTGCCTGAAAATTGCAGTGCTTTTTCATGCTCCCCCTCAATTACAAGCATACTGCGCTCGGCAATTTGCTCAATACCATCAAGCTCATGGTTAAACCAGCGAAGACCATAACGGACAAATAAAGCAATCGCGA
The DNA here is from genome assembly GCF_041468985.1 of Shewanella sp. 10N.286.52.A9. NCBI lineage: Bacteria > Pseudomonadati > Pseudomonadota > Gammaproteobacteria > Alteromonadales > Shewanellaceae > Shewanella > Shewanella sp. 10N.286.52.A9. The sequence goes on from NZ_JBFRJQ010000002.1 coordinate 224,246, forward strand.
TAAATGAAATCAATAAGCTTAAATACTCGTACCAGCCTAATTGATGTAATAAAAACGGCTGAGGCAGCTTAAGCTCCATCGATAACGACTTATCTGCGTCAATAACGTGTTTATATAAGGTTGGATTAGGCTCAGGTGTGGGCGAGTAATACTCAAATAAAATGGTATCGCCCTGAGTTAATTTAAATGAAGTGGTATTGTAGGCGATTAAAATCGGCGGTAGCCAAGCATGTAGCTCCCAATGACTGTCAGCCTGATAATGCTCCACGAGCATTGATTCTAATTGAGTGACTTTTTGTTGCTGAAATTTGTAGGTGAGCTGGATAAAGCTGATTAATGCACCAATAAAAAAAATCGCTCCGACAGCAGTTAATGACAATAGCCAAAAACTGGTCAATTTTTTCGTTAAAATTTTGGTTAATTTCATTTATCAGCGTCCTGCTAAAGCGCAATACTGTGAGATTTTATTATTATCAGCATTTGGCCTAATCATGCCAAATACTCACCACTCAACTGTAGATGATTATTCAGTAGCTTATAGTAAAAGGCAAACCTAATCTTTATCGAGTTCTGTAGACACAAAAAAGGGGCTTTCGCCCCTTTTGTATTTCACCTATCCAATCACTTACAGTGAGTAATCAGTAGGTACTTTATCTAATACTGCCACACCTGAATCAATAGCCGCTTGTGACACCGCACTCGCAATATTTCTTAGTAAGCGTGGATCCATTGGTTTAGGCAACACGTACTCTGGACCGAAGGTCATTGAATCAACGTCTGGATAAGCAGCAAGGACTTCAGCAGGAACCGGTTCTTTAGCAATAGCAGCAAGGGCTTTAACTGCCGCAATCTTCATTTCATCATTAATTTGTGACGCTCTCACATCTAATGCACCTCTGAAGATGAACGGGAAACAAAGTACGTTATTAACCTGATTCGGGTAATCACTGCGGCCTGTTCCCATAATCAAGTCTTTACGGATACTATGTGCAATCTCAGGCTTAATTTCAGGGTCGGGGTTTGAACAGGCAAAGATAACTGGATTTGGCGCCATTAACGCAATATCGTCAGCCGTTAATAAATCTGCACCTGATAGGCCTAAAAACACGTCAGCATCTTTAATCACATCTTGAAGTGTACGCTTGTCAGTATTGTTAGCGAACAATGCTTTGTACTCATTGATGTCTTCACGGCGAGTATGAATAACGCCTTGTCTGTCCAGCATGTAAACATTTTCACGTTGTGCACCACACTTAACAATCATTGTCATACACGCAATGGCAGCAGCACCCGCACCTAGGCACACAAAGATGGCATCTTCGATTTTTTTACCTTGAATCTCTAACGCATTCAACATTCCTGCTGCGGTAACAATGGCAGTACCATGCTGATCATCATGAAACACAGGGACATTACAGCGAGCGATCAACTCACGCTCAATTTCAAAACACTCAGGAGCTTTAATATCTTCAAGGTTGATACCGCCAAATGTATCTGCAATCGATTCAACCGTATTGATGAAATCTGCAGTGGTGCGGTGTTTCACCTCAATGTCTGTAGAGTCGATATTCGCAAAACGCTTAAACAGTAAGGCCTTGCCTTCCATAACTGGCTTAGATGCTAATGGGCCTAAATTACCTAAACCTAAAATAGCGGTACCATTTGAAATAACAGCAACAGTGTTCCCTTTATTGGTATAGCGATATGCATCGTCAGGATTTGCGGCAATTTCACGAACAGGCTCGGCGACACCAGGACTGTATGCCAGAGATAAATCATGGCTCGTTTGAGCAGGTTTAGTAAGACTAACAGCAGTTTTACCTGCTACTGGAAATTCATGATAATCGAGAGCTTGCTGGCGGAAATCTGACATTTTTTATTCCTGAATGAGGCAATTTATACGGCGAAAGTAAGATTAATTCAGTCGCAACGCATTAAAACTAACTTTACTGAATGTCAGTAAAATGAGCTGTAGCGTGCTTTGGAAAGGGAGTATAAATGAAAAATTAACAAAAGTTATCTTTAATCGGCAGAATTTGATCAACTTACAATTTATCGATATTAAATAAATCATCACAATAAGAATCAAAGACTTAAAACTGTAGAAAAATAACAAGATTTGACATAAAAAAGCAGAATTAGCATGATAAAGTTACAAATAGTTTGCCTAAATAACAATATTATCAACCTAACTGGCAACACATAATTTATAACTAAAAATTTTAATTTTTTTTAAAAATTTAATCCAAAAACAAAAAAAGACGCCGAAGGCGTCTTTTTCTTAAAATAATTGCAGTCGCAATTACTTTTTACCAAGTGCACCAAAGCGCTTGTTGAATTTGTCGATACGACCACCAGTGTCAACAACTTTCTGTGTACCAGTGTAGAATGGGTGACATGCACCACATACGTCTAAGTGTAAGTTTTTACCTACAGTAGAGTTAACTTTAATTACGTTACCACAAGTACAAGTTGCAGTTACTTCAGCGTAGTCTGGGTGGATACCTGGTTTCATTTGGATTACCTTAATAGCAGGCCATGTCGCTCTCCCAACCCGAAGTTGAGCACCACATGCGTTAATAACAATAGTGTTAAGGCGCGCAATAGTACAGTATCTGTTCAGTCCAGACAAGTAAAAATTATCACTGTCGATGTTGTTGCTGTAACGCCTCAAATCTCAGCTTATCTTGTGCTTTATTACCATACTGATTTAGCTGCTCTTGTGAAGGACATGCCAGTGTTACATCTTGTCTGATTAAATGGATTTTCTGTTTAGAAAAGCCTTGAGGGTTAGCATCAAAAATTGCCATCATCACTCCATAGACGTTTAAATCCCACTCACTTTGATAGCGAGTAGCAATGCGCCATAAAGTATCTGATGCCTGCCTTTCAATATAACAATGACCCATTGTAGACGTCGGCTTATTATTGAGAACTTTTGCTGTCGTTGAAGGTCGACTAGTTGAAGGTTTTTCCGCAACTGATTGACTTGATGATGCCAATTTAGGCTTAGCCTGAGTGACCACTTTTGGCAGTTGTTTTTGCTTATCTATTTTTATTTGAGTTTTAGCTGTTTCTTTAATAAATGGAGAATCAAAAACCGGTAATACAGCAAATTGACGCCAGCTGTTGCCTTTATATTCGCTGACGATCAGCTTTGCTTTCGGATCGCTCACATCTTCAACACCAATAGCAAATAACATAAAGCTACTGATAGGCTGTACCATCAACTCTTCCATGCTTTCTTTATCATCATTAGTTTGTCGCAAATGAATACTAAGTCGAGACAAGTCTTTGCTAGAGGCAACAATGTTAAGTTTGATTTTTGGGTGTTGACCCAACTCAAACTGCCTACTGTTTATGCTGATATGCGTCAGGGCAGCCTGAGCAATAAATGAAAATAAAAAAAGGGAGAGAGCTAAGCTGGCCTTACTGAATATTCCTTTTAACATCAATTTTCTCTTATTCTATTTCTTTATGTTCTGGCTCTAGTAAACTAGACCCTCTCAATTCTTAATGATGATAACTTATGCCCGTGTTTGTTGAGGTTGCTTTGCCGGTTCCTATGCGGCAAACCTTTAGTTACCAAGTCCCCGAAGCCAACGTATCGCAAATACAACTTGGGCTAAGGGTTAAAGTCCCTTTTGGTAGACAGCAACTTGTCGGCTTAATTACCGCTATCAATAATGAATGCGACGTCCCTGCGAATAAAATAAAACCATTTACCGCACTATTAGACGACAAACCTTTATTACCTACCTCACTGTATAAGCTCACTTTATGGGCGGCAAGGTATTACTTTGCAAGCCAAGGCCAAATGTTAAGTCAAGCCTTGCCTGTCGCTCTGCGAAAAGGCTTAAGTGCACAACCGCAAACCGTCACCTTTTATTGCCTCAACGAGGCAGGAAAACAGGTCGATGTCAGTGTACTTAAACGTGCTCCAGCACAAAAAAAACTCTTCGAACTTTTACAAACATCAGCCATTAGCCAAGAAGAATTTACCACCCAAGAACTTAGCAAAGTTGCCCTCAAAGCATTAGAGGATAAAGGCTGGGTAGCGCGTAAATATGTCACCAGTGAAACCGACTTAAGTTGGCGCCAACAACTTAATATGACTGAAACACCGTTAAAGCTCAATAAGCAACAGGCAGTTGCCGTTTCAGTTTTAAATCAACAACAAGGCTTTCATTGCAGTTTACTTGAAGGTATCACCGGTTCAGGTAAAACAGAAGTCTACTTATCGATTTTAGAAACCATCTTAAAACAGGGTAAACAAGCACTCATCTTAGTGCCTGAAATCGGGTTAACACCACAAACCATTAATCGCTTCAAACGTCGATTTGATGTGAATATTGCCGTTATTCATTCTGCATTAACAGATAATCAACGTCTTGAGGCGTGGCGCCAAGCTCGTTGTGGTGAAGCCGCCATTATCATCGGTACTCGCTCCGCTTTATTTACCCCAATGGCCTTTCCTGGGCTGATAATTTTAGATGAAGAGCACGATAGTAGCTTTAAGCAACAAGAAGGTGTGCGTTATCACGCCCGCGACTTAGCTGTCATGCGGGGGCATTTAGAAGATGTCCAAGTCATTTTAGGCTCAGCAACCCCATCACTAGAGACGCTGCAAAATGCGATTTGTGGCCGCTATACGCATTTAACCTTGGCAGAGCGCGCAGGTGCTGCACAAAAAGTTAAGCAAGGTATTATCGATATACGCTCACAACCTTTAAAGTCAGGGATGTCTGCTTCGCTAATTAATGAAATGCGCATGCATCTTGATGCGGGCAATCAGGTCCTTTTATTTCTCAATCGTCGCGGGTTCTCACCTGCATTATTGTGTCATGAGTGCGGTCATTTGCATGAATGCGATCGCTGCGATGCCTTTTTTACCGTACATCAAGGGCTGAACGAAATTTGTTGCCACCATTGTGGCAATCAATACGCTATTCCACATCAATGCCATGAATGTGGTAGCACCATGCTAATGGGCCATGGCACGGGAACAGAGCAGCTTGCTCAAGCATTAGAGCAAGAATTCCCTCAGTATCCCGTGGTACGTATCGATCGTGATACCACACGCAAAAAAGGCTCATTAGAAAAACAACTCACCAGTATTTTAAAGGGTGAGTACAAAATTTTGGTGGGCACTCAAATGCTAGCCAAAGGGCATCATTTCCCCGATGTCACACTTGTGGGGTTAATGGATGTTGATGGCGCACTCTTTAGTGCTGACTTTAGAGCACCTGAGCGCTTTGCTCAGCTTTACACCCAAGTCTCTGGGCGAGCAGGACGCGCCGACAAACCCGGTAAAGTATTACTGCAAACCCATCAAAGCGAAAATCCAATACTGCATGATTTATTAAAAAATGGTTACGGTAAATTTGCGCGAGCTCAGTTAGAAGAGCGCCAACAAGCACTACTTCCTCCCGCTTGGCACATGGTACTGTTGCGAGCCGATGCTCATTTAGCACAAGATGCTGATAATTTTCTACAACAAGTCGCGAACCTGTTGCCTCAAGATAGAGATTTTGAAGTCATTGGCCCCATGCCTGCGCCCCTGGATAGAAAAGCCGGAAAATATCGCAGACAACTGTTATTTCAAGCTAAAAATCGACAGCGTTTACAACAAGAATTTGAATCTGTTCTTCCCCAAATCGAAGCGTTGACAGAGAGTAAACGTTGTCGCTGGAGTATCGATCGCGATCCGCAAGATTTAATGTAATCAAATTGCAGCACAATGGGTTTAGCTTGATAGCAAAGAAAATCAAAAAAAACTCGATTAATTACCCCGCTGAGATAGCATTTACATAGCATTAGCGGGTAAAATACAAGGTTACTCCACTCATCCACTTTAAGTTAGTGCTAATAAACGCCCATGAAATCACATATTGCATCTTTACTAGAACAAACCATCGACTCTTTTAAGCAACAAGGCATTATCCCAGCTGATTTTCAGGCACGCATTCAAGTGGAGCGAACCAAAGATAAAAGTCACGGTGATCTCGCCACTAACTTGGCCATGATGCTAACCAAAGTCGCTAAGAAAAATCCTCGTGAAATTGCTCAGTTGATTATTGATAATCTTCCAGCGTCTAGCCATGTGGCTAAGGTCGATATTGCAGGCCCAGGATTCATTAACTTTTTTCTCGATGAAAATGCCTTAGCAAACCAACTACAACATGCCCTAACAGATGAACACTTAGGCGTTTCGTTACCAGAAAAACAAAGAGTCGTCGTGGACTATTCATCGCCTAACCTTGCTAAAGAAATGCATGTAGGTCACCTTCGTTCAACGATTATTGGCGACAGTGTCGTTCGTGCACTTGAGTTTTTAGGCCATGATGTTATCCGTCAAAACCATGTGGGTGACTGGGGCACACAATTTGGCATGCTACTAGCCTACATGGAAGAGTTACGAGCAGCGAATGGCGAGCAAGCAGCACTTGAACTTTCAGATTTGGAAACCTTCTACCGTGCCGCTAAAGTCCGCTTTGATGAATCAACAGATTTTGCAACACGTGCACGTAATTTAGTGGTTTCACTGCAATCGGGCGATGAGTACTGCAATAAATTATGGCGTGAATTTAATGACATCTCGTTAAATCATTGTCATGAAGTTTACGAACGTTTAGGTGTGAGCTTAACCCGTAAAGATGTTCACGGTGAAAGTGCTTATAATGACGACCTAGAGCAAGTCGTAACAGATCTTGATAGTAAAGGCCTATTAAGCGAAAGTAACGGCGCTAAAGTGGTATTCCAAGAAGAATTCCGCACCAAAGATGGTGAGCCATTACCCGTTATTATCCAAAAAGCCGATGGTGGATACTTATACGCCACCTCTGATTTAGCTGCAATGCGTTATCGCTCAAACGTTTTAAAAGCTGATCGTGCTTTATACTTCGTTGATTTACGCCAAGCACTGCATTTCCAGCAAGTATTTAGCCTAGCGAAAACAGCAGGTTTTGTCCGTAAAGAGCTATCTCTTGAGCACACAGGTTTCGGAACAATGAATGGCACCGATGGCCGTCCATTTAAAACTCGTAGTGGCGGTGTGGTTAAATTAGTCGACTTATTAGATGAAGCAAACACCCGTGCAATCGAATTAGTTCGCAGTAAAAATCCTGATATGGACGAAGCGACAATCATTGAAATTGCGCGTGTTGTTGGTATTAGCTCAGTTAAATACGCTGACTTATCTAAAAACCGTAGCAGTGATTACATTTTCAGCTTTGAACAAATGCTGAGCTTTGAAGGCAACACCGCACCATACCTTCTTTATGCATACACACGTGTGGCTAGTATCTTCAAGCGTGCTGAAGATATCGATTTAAGCCAAGCGAAAATTGTACTTGAACATGATAAAGAAAAAGAACTAGGTACTAAACTTGCTCAGTTTGGTGAAGTACTGGCTCGTATGACAGATAAAGCATTACCACATGTGATGTGTGCTTATGTTTATGAGTTAGCAAGTGAGTTCTCAAGCTTTTACGAGGCTTGTCCAGTTCTTGCAGCAGAAACTGAAGAGCAAAAACAAAGTCGCTTATTGTTGTCACAGTTAACCGCTAAGACCTTAAAAACAGGGTTATCTCTGTTAGGTATCGAAACGTTAGAGCGTATGTAACATGAGTCGAGATTACGCCAATAAAAAGCCTAGTGGTAAAAAACGTTCGTCTTCTCGAGGAAAGAAACCACAGCAAAAGCGATCGATTCCTTACCTGCCGACATTAATCGTCTTGTTACTTGTCGGCGGATTTGGCTATTTTTTGTGGTGGATAAGCGGCAGCTCTGATGATGCTCCAGCAACAACTACGGCACCCGCTGTCACTGTTGAACAAACTAAGCCTAAGCCAGTGAAGAAAGATCCAAATGCATTACCGCCAAAACCGACGGAAGAATGGACTTACTTAGAAGAGCTAGAAAATAAGAGCATTGATGTTGAAGTACCAGAAGATGCATTGAAATCTAAAGGCCCATATCAAATGCAATGTGCGTCGTTTAGAAAGCTTGAACCCGCAGAAGAAATGAAAGCCATGATTGCTTTTCAAGGTATGGAAGCACAAGTCAGGGCGACCACAGGCTCAAGTGGCGTCTGGCATAAAGTCATTTTAGGCCCATTTGAATCTAAACGTGCAGCCGAGCGCAGCAGGCACAAACTGCAACGTGCTGGTATTAATGGTTGCCAAATTTGGCTGTGGGAATATTAATTAGTTTTAATGTGAAGACTTTTTCCGCAATATTAAGCGCTTACTTTAGTAAGCGCTTTTTTTATCCCTTGAATTATTAACAAGCATCCCCATATCTGTTTTATCAACCAGCAGCAGACTCCTATTCGCTGCCGTCGTTAAGAGGATTTACCGTGACTACTATCGTATCCGTACGCCGCAATAATCAAGTTGTCATCGCAGGTGATGGCCAAGTTTCCCTCGGCAATACCGTCATGAAAGGCAATGCACGTAAAGTGCGTCGTTTATACCAAAATAAAGTTATCGCCGGATTTGCTGGCGGCACAGCCGATGCATTTACCCTTTTTGAGCGCTTTGAAACCAAGCTCGAAATGCATCAAGGTCATTTATTAAAATCAGCTGTAGAGCTCGCTAAAGATTGGCGTACTGACAAAATGCTCCGAAACCTTGAAGCCATGCTGATTGTTGCAGACACCAAAGAGTCATTAATCATTACAGGTAATGGCGATGTAGTGCAGCCTGAACATGATTTGATTGCTATCGGCTCAGGCGGAAATTACGCTCATGCCTCAGCGTTAGCACTACTGCAAAACACTGACTTAACGGCCCGTGAAATTGCAGAAAAATCACTAACGATTGCCGGTGATATTTGCGTATACACCAACCAACATAAAACGGTTGAGCAAATCGACTACTAAATTAGAACGTAAGGAATTATTTATGTCTGAAATGACCCCTCGCGAAATTGTCCATGAATTGGACTCGCATATTATTGGTCAAAAAAATGCAAAACGTTCTGTTGCTGTAGCCTTGCGTAATCGCTGGCGCCGTATGCAACTTGAGCCTTCATTGCGCCAAGAAGTGACCCCTAAAAATATTCTGATGATTGGCCCAACAGGTGTCGGTAAAACTGAAATTGCCCGTCGTTTAGCTAAACTTGCTAATGCGCCATTTATTAAAGTGGAAGCAACCAAGTTTACTGAAGTCGGTTACGTGGGCAAAGAAGTCGAACAGATCATTCGTGATTTAACCGATTCAGCTATCAAAATGACCCGTGAGCAGCAAATGAAAAAATGCCGCCACCGCGCAGAAGAACAAGCAGAAGAACGCATTTTAGATGCCCTACTACCCAAACCTAAAGATGATTGGAATACTGAGCCAAAAGATGACTCAAATACCCGTCAAATCTTCCGTAAAAAACTCCGCGAAGGTCAGCTAGACGATAAAGAAATTGATATCGACTTAGCTGCGCCACAAGTGGGTGTTGAAATCATGTCGCCTCCAGGCATGGAAGAAATGACCAATCAGCTTCAAAGCATGTTCCAAAACTTGGGGCAAACCAAAGAAAACCGTAAGAAAGTAAAAATCAAAGAAGCGTTCAAGCTATTGATTGAAGAAGAAGCGGCAAAACTGGTTAATCAAGAAGATCTTAAAGAACAAGCTATCGACTTAGTCGAGCAAAACGGTATCGTATTCTTAGACGAAATCGATAAAATCTGTAAACGTGGCGAAAGCTCGGGCCCTGACGTATCTCGTGAAGGCGTACAACGTGACTTACTCCCATTGATCGAAGGCTGCACAGTGACAACTAAACACGGCATGGTTAAAACTGACCATATCCTGTTTATCGCATCTGGTGCGTTCCAAATGTCTAAGCCGTCTGACTTGATTGCTGAGTTACAAGGTCGTTTACCTATTCGTGTTGAGCTTAGCGCCCTAAGTGCTGACGACTTTAAGCGTATCTTAACCGAACCACATGCATCACTTACAGAGCAATACGTTGCGCTGATGGGTACAGAAGGCGTTAAAGTCGAATTTGCTGAATCAGGTATCGAAAAAATCGCTCAAGCAGCATGGCAAGTCAATGAGACCACAGAAAACATTGGTGCTCGCCGTTTGCATACTGTGATGGAAAAACTGATGGAAGAAATTTCTTATGATGCTTCTGAAAAATCTGGCAGTACTTTTGTCATCGACGAAGCTTATGTCACAGAGCATCTCGACACCTTAGTGGAAGATGAAGATTTAAGCCGCTTTATTTTATAATCTGCGGTAGGTGATATGCCTCAATTGTGAGCTATCACTGTGTTAGCTGTCCTTATTTTAGTTAACATTAGCTAATATAAATAGGACGGCTACATGAAAAGAGGTGGTTAACTCCAAGAGTAACCACCTTTTTTATTGAAGCCTCGACGCTGTATTTAAGTGCCCTGTTTAGCTATGAAGTATCATTCGTGAAAAACTATCATTAGATAACGTTCCATTATAAGAGAGTAACCGTTATGAGCTCACCCAATGTCACTAACCTAAAATTAAAACGTAAATCCAAGCTACTTGAAGTCACGTTTGATAATGGCGACGTTTTTAATATCACCTGTGAAATGCTCAGAGTTAACTCTCCATCAGCAGAAGTGCAACGTCACGGAAATCCAATTTTGGTCACCCATAAAAAAGCAGTGAACATTACAGCCATTGAACCTGTTGGTAATTATGCCGTAAAAATCATTTTCGATGATGGCCATGATACTGGGCTATTTTCATGGAAATTATTACATGAATTTGGAACACATCAAGTTGAGATTTGGGAAAGATATTTAGCTCGACTTCGCGCTGAGAAAGGCTCTCGTGAGCCGCTAATTGATATGAATATTAAGTACTCTTAGTGTTCATATCCTGACATAGCTTAGGTTGAGGACAAAGCACGACAACTGTTTCTCAGTGACCAAAACTGAAACAAGGGAAATGATAGTATTTCCCTTATTTACGACTTTTCATTCCAGAAAATTTAATGAATACCGATGTTAGCCAAATTACCAATCTTCACCTCCATGCTTATCTAGCCTTTTATATCGTCTGGCTCGACCTTATCACGCTTACCGCCATTACTTTTTACCATCGTTTAGTACCATCGCTTAATACCATCGCTTAATACCATCGCTTAATACCATCGCTTAGTACCATGAGTTTAACCTTAAACCCAAGACTCAATATGTAAATCATACGTATATTAACGATAACTTATTGAATACTCATGATGCCAATGATAGATTAACGATCTTTTATGATATAACATATCATTACCATACCTAACCAATTAATCACTTGAGTATCAACATGAATAAGCCCGCCCAAATACTATTAGATCGCCTTGCTATTTCAGTCTCAGCGTTGTGCGCACTTCACTGTATCGCGGGTCCATTATTATTAATACTGTTTCCAACGATGTTGTCCCTACCTGTAAGCGATCACTTTTATCATATTCTCATGGTGTGGGTTATTATCCCGACAAGTAGTATCGCAGTCTTTCTTGGCTGTACACGACACAAAGATCCTACCGTTTTAGTGTTAGCATTTTCTGGAATGATAGCGCTAGGAGTGACCGCAATTTATGGACATGATTTATTTGGTGAGACTGGAGAAAAGCTAATGACAATTGCATCAACCATCATTCTGGTTTGTGCACATTGGCGTAATTACTCTCTTTGTCGCAGTGATGCTTGTGAGCACAGCGAGAAGTGATTTTTGGCTGTTAAGGGAAACTTGTTGTTAGCGCTCCAACCTTCGTTTGGATTAAGATTGTAGAATCCCAATTAATCCCTAATTGTCGAAGTAAGCTAATTATTTAGCCAAATATCAATTGAAGTCAGTCTATAGATGAACCGGCCGTTAGCGATCATTCACTTTATAGAATAGCACTGGGCGATGTGGGTTTGTTAAGAAGAATAAACGCCTCCTTTTGACTCAGGTATGGATGAAGTGCCGCGACTTTTATCCAGACAAACTCCAGACACAAAAATGCCAGCTAATTAGCTGGCATTTTTCAGTTTACGCTTTTAAAACGTAACCATCTTATCAAAGGCTACACTGCTGATTGGAAAATTACACTATCAGCTTTCTTGGTGTAAGACTCAATCTCATCGAAGTTCAAGTAGCGGTAAGTGTCAGCTGCTGTTGCATCTAACTCTTTCGCATATTCTTGATATTCTGCTGGAGATGGTAAACGACCTAATAGTGCAGCTACGGCAGCTAACTCAGCAGATGCTAAGTAAACGTTTGCGCCAGTACCTAGACGGTTAGGGAAGTTACGTGTCGATGTTGATACGACTGTTGAATTCTCAGCAACACGTGCTTGGTTACCCATACACAGTGAACAACCTGGGATCTCGATGCGTGCACCGACACGTCCAAAGATTGCATAATAGCCTTCTTCTGTTAGCTGGTCTTTATCCATTTTCGTTGGTGGAGCAATCCACAAACGTGTTGGTAAAGTCTTAGCAAACTTATCAAGCATTTTACCTGTTGCACGGAAGTGACCGATGTTGGTCATACAAGAACCGACAAAGACTTCGTCAATTTTAGTATCAACAACTGATGATAATAACACTGCATCATCTGGATCGTTCGGCGCACAAAGGATTGGCTCTTTGATATCAGCTAAATCAATTTCGATAACTTCAGCGTATTCAGCATCACTATCTGCGCTCATTAGCTCTGGATTAGCAATAAACTCTTCCATGCCTTTAATACGACGCTCAATAGTACGACGATCGCCATAACCTTCAGAGATCATCCACTTCAACATCACGATGTTAGAGTTCAAGTATTCAATGATTGGCTCTTTGTCTAACTTGATTGTACAACCAGCAGCACTTCGCTCAGCAGATGCATCAGATAACTCGAATGCTTGCTCAACTTTAAGGTGCTCTAGTCCTTCAATTTCAAGAACACGGCCAGAGAAAGCGTTAATCTTACCTTTCTTCTCTACCGTTAATAGACCCATTTCGATAGCTTTATGTGGGATAGCATGTACAAGATCACGTAATGTGATACCTGGTTGCATTTCACCTTTAAAACGAACCAAAATTGACTCAGGCATATCCAATGGCATAACACCAGTTGCTGCAGCAAATGCAACAAGACCAGAACCTGCAGGGAATGAAATACCAATAGGGAAACGCGTATGAGAGTCACCACCAGTACCAACAGTATCCGGCAGAAGCATACGGTTTAACCATGAATGAATAACACCGTCACCTGGACGAAGTGAAACACCACCACGGTTCATGATGAAATCTGGTAATGTTTGATGCGTATTCACATCAACAGGCTTCGGATAAGCGGCAGTATGACAGAATGACTGCATCGTTAGGTCTGCACTGAAGCCCAAACATGCTAAATCTTTTAGCTCATCACGTGTCATTGGGCCAGTGGTATCTTGCGAACCAACAGATGTCATTTTAGGTTCACAATACTGACCTGGACGAATACCTGTTACACCACAAGCTTTACCGACCATTTTTTGCGCCAGTGTGAAGCCTTTACTTGATGCTTCAACGTCTTGTGGACGTACGAATACATCTGAAGCACTAAGACCTAGCGTTTCACGTGCACGGTCTGTTAAACCACGACCAATGATTAATGGAATACGGCCACCAGCACGTACTTCATCTAGCAGTACTTCAGTTTTAAGTTCAAACGTTGAAATCACTTCATCAGTGCCAGCACGCTTAACTACGCCTTCATATGGGTAGATATCAATAACATCGCCCATGTTCATTTTTTCTACGTCTAGCTCAATTGGTAATGCGCCTGCATCTTCCATCGTGTTGAAGAAGATTGGCGCAATTTTACCACCTAAACAGAAACCACCAGCGCGCTTATTAGGTACATAAGGGATATCGTCACCCATGAACCATAGCACTGAGTTAGTCGCTGATTTTCGAGAAGAACCAGTACCAACAACGTCACCAACATAAACCAGTGGATGACCTTTGCCTTTAAGTGCTTCGATTTCTTTGATTGGGCCAACAACGCCAGCTTCATCAGGCACAATGCCGTCACGGGCATTTTTCAGCATGGCTAATGCGTGCAATGGGATATCAGGACGAGACCATGCATCAGGAGCTGGAGACAAGTCATCTGTGTTTGTCTCACCTGACACTTTAAATACAGTCAAGGTCACTTTTTCTGCTAATTTAGGACGGTTTAGGAACCACTCAGCATTAGCCCAAGAGTTAACAACTTGCTTAGCAAAGTCATTACCTGCTTGCATTTTTTCTACCACATCATGGTAGGCATCAAACATTAATAGTGTATTTGATAATGCAGTGACTGCGATCGGAGCAAGTGCATCATTATCTAATTGAGCGATTAACGGCTCAATGTTGTAACCACCTTGCATAGTACCAAGTAGTTCAGTAGCACGCTCAGTTGATAGGATTGGTGACGAAACAGTGCCTTTGGCAACTGCATCTAAGAATGCCGCTTTTACGTACGCAGCTTCATCAACACCAGGGGGAATACGATTTTCTAATAGATCTAGAATCACGGCCTCTTCACCAGCAGGCGGAGTTTCAACTAACTTCACTAATTCAGCCACTTGTTGTGCATCTAATGGCTTAGGGACAACACCCTCTGCAGCACGTTCTGCGACGTGTTTACGATATGCTTCTAGCACGGCAACATTCCTCTTTGTTTTGCGCCTAACAGCGAAACTGAACATCATTTAATAGAAAAAATGACCATTCCACAGGTTCGGGCTTGAAATCCGACCCGTAGTATACTACAGGTTTGCAAAAGTATGAATTAGATCACACTCTAATGGAGACGAAATCGATACTAATATTGAGCTCGCAGTATAATTTAACTTCTGCTTTAAACAAATAAAATTAGACAATAGTTTAAAACATTAAATAAACACTTTAATTTCAGTAAATTAACCTGACACCACAATTTAATTCAGTCCTATAAATCAATCGTATAACTTAGATGAAATTTTGCTTTTTTTTTCGCTATTCTGCATAGTCTTTGAACAGCACCACCTAATACATGCCTAAAACACTGTTTATTCAACTTTATTGACTAGCTATTCAAACTAAGTAAGGGAGTAATATGTCATTAACCACTATAGAAGCGGTCATATTTGATATGGACGGCGTGATTATTGATACCGAGCCAGCTTGGCAAAAAGCTGAGGTCGAAGTGCTCAATCAACTCGGTGTGCCCATCACCATGAAAGATGCCGAAGTTACCACAGGCTTACGGATCGACTTATTGGTTGCCTATTGGTACCAGCGATACCCATGGGATAACTATGATAACCGTGCTGTCGCGCAGCAGATTATCGATAAAGTCGTCACGTTTATTGAAACTGAAGGTGCTCCAATGCGCGGCGTTATCGATGCACTGAAACTATGCCAGCAAAAGCAGCTTAAAATTGGACTAGCGACCTCTTCATCAACAGATCTCATTGACTCAGTCATGGCAAAACTAGGGATAAGATCGTATTTTGAAGCAATTGCATCTGCTGAAAATCTTCAATACGGAAAGCCGCATCCAGAAGTCTATTTGAATTGCGCCAATGCATTAAAGGTAAATCCTGCACATTGCCTAGCCATTGAGGATTCATTTAATGGCTTAATTGCAGCAAGAGCAGCGACAATGCAAACGGTGGCGATTCCTGCTCCTGAATTCGCTGAGCAATCACGTTGGGTTATTGCGCATCAACAGCTCGAGCACTTAGGCCAATTAGCTGACGTGCTAGATACCACGACCAGAATCTAACTAAGCAACAAAAGCGATATAAGAAGGGCTGCACCCGCAGCCCTTTATATCACCAAGTCTATTCGAACAAAGACTTAAATTAGAAGTTTTTACCAATGAATAAGTAAAAAGCTTGCTCGCCAGTATCAGTAAAGCCAAAGCCTAATGCTGCCGGCCCCCAGCTAGTATCTGTACCTAAATAAAGACTACTCGCATATATCAAGTCATCTAAATCAATGTCATCCTTTAGTAGCCACACGTTACCAGCCTCAATACTGGCACCCAAGTAGAGTGGCACATCCGATAATAAAACATCTCGACCAAGATCATACTGATAAATTAGTGCGCCAAATGCTTTGTGAGGTCCAGCAAGAGCACCTTTGTGATAACCCGATAAATTCAAGAAGCCACCTAATTCAGCAACATGAATGGTGAAATCACGGTCAACATCCACTGTAGTGATTGCCGCTTTACCTACAATGGCATGGTTACCTAGATTTAATGCCCCTTTCCAATCTGCTTCAAATTGCCAAGCCAGTTGATCTGAGTCATTGACCACGGCACCTGAGTATTTTTCATCACGCACTGCCGCTTTAAAGGTTAAGCGTTGACCTTCAGTAGGGAAGCTGATGCTATTTAATGTATCGTACGTCATCAAAAAGTACCCACCGACTGAATCATAATCCAAGTCAATTTCGGAAACGGCACGATTAGATAGTGTCCCTAGTTCACCTACAGCACCAATCTCAATCAAACCAGCGTGAGAGTAGTTATAACCAACACCCATAGAGAATTGATTTAACGAATTTTTAAGCTCATATAAACGATCATTGCCATCATAAAAGTCCCAGTCTTTAATCTCATACTCATAAAGCGCTCGGCCATAAAAATCTTGGTCTTTTGAGAAAGGCTGGTAAAACTCAGTACTAATTCGTTTTTCAAATCCAAGTTGCATCTCGTTTCGCCATTCGCCACCATTATCGGTAAGTTCTCCCATGGTGTAAGCCAAGCTCAAGGTAATCGCCGAATCTAAAGTAAAGTCATCTTCCCAATTAAAGCCGACATCAAAATAATTAGGTCCCCAAGATTTTGCATGGGTACTGACGGTTAAAACACGGCCTTCTTCAGTATCTTCAAATTCTGCATCGACACGTTCAAATTTATTAAGCGAATATAGTCGTTTGATTGCAGCATTTAACTCTTCTTTAGTGATCACCTCGCCTTCTTTTAGACCTAACTCTTCTCGTAATAAGCGCTCACTAACTTTAGAGTTATTGTCGAAAACAATCTTGGTGGAAGGACGGTTGACTTGATTCACAAACACCAGCTTGGCTCGTCTTTTTTTATCTTGATAAGCTTGATAATCAGCTTCACTGATACTCAAGTGAGCCAACATAGGCAGAGCAGCATTACCAGCGATAGTCCCAGCTTCTAATGCTTGCGGCATGATTTCAAAGTCAGTAGTGCTCATGTCGTCAATCGCGGGACGAATGAGCACGTCACCATCTGTTAAATAGGTCTTCTGCTCTTCAGTGGTAGCTTTGGTCAGAATCGTCGATAGCTGTTCCAATACTGCAATAGTGCTATCTAGCTGCTCTTTAGTTGCTAATGGTGAGCCAATATCAACAGCGATCACCACATCAGCTCCCATGGCTTTAACCACATCAATCGGCATATTATTCGAAATCCCGCCGTCGACGAGAAGCTTGCCATCTATTTCTGCTGGTTGCAGCGCACCTGGCACAGTGGCAGAAGCTTGCATGGCTTTTACAATACTGCCCTTATCTAATACAACGGCGTGACTTGTGGATAAATCTGTTGCAACTGCACGGTAGGGGATCGCTAAATCATCGAAATCACCAAACTGCTCAACGAGGTCAGTTGAATGTTGCAGTAGCTGTGACATTGTTTGGCCTCGAAGTAAGCCACTTGGCGCAGCAAGCCCGCCATCTTTATAGCCCACATTTAATGGGATATTAAATTTATCTCGATGTTGTTTATCACGGTAGGTTAAATCTTCGCGGGGAATAGTATCTGAGTAGCCCTCAGCCCAAGGAGAGTTCAGCATGATCGTTTCTATTTCATCAGCGGTATAACCAAGTGCATACATACCGCCTACATACGAACCAATACTGGTACCCGTCACATAATCAACTGGAATACGGTTTTGCTCTAATACTTTCAGGATGCCAATATGAGCCGAACCTTTTGCGCCACCGCCACTTAATACCAGTCCTACTGTTGGACGTTCTTTTGCATAAGTGAAACTCGTGGTTAAACTTAACAACAGTAACAATGCGATCTTACGACCCATATAAAGCATCCCTATCTTTAAATTATTATCGGCGCCATTCTAGCAAAGAAAATGCATCATTAATAAAACCTTTCAAACCATCTTATTAACCTTTATTTGCATTATCGTATTTGGAATGTATTCGCTAGTTTATGAGTCCGCCTTTGAAATTCCGATAAATGCATCAAACGCTTCACGTGGCATCGGCTTAGCAAAATAGTAACCTTGAATGATATAACAGCCACGGCTGAATACTTGCTCCATTTGATCGTAAGACTCAATACCTTCTGCAACCACATGTAATTTAAGGTTACGAGCTAATTCTATAATACTACTCACAATCGCTTGATCGGCCTCGTTATTAACAATATCAATCAAGAATGACCGATCAATTTTAAGTGTATTAACCTCAAAGTTTCGTAAATAAGCCAGTGATGAATACCCAGTACCAAAATCATCAATCGCCACTTCTATCCCTAACGCTTTTAATTGTGCCAAATGTGCATTTGCCACCTGCAACTCTTTCATTAATACACCTTCGGTGATTTCAACAGCTAAGCATTGAGGTGGCATGCCAGTATCGGCCAACATTGTTTTTAGGCTATCAATGAAATCCACTTGCCTAAATTGCACTGCTGAGACATTAACCGATAACTGAAAATGCTCATTATGTAAGGCATGCCAGCGAGCGCCATCAGTGCAAGCCTGACGTAACACCCAACGGTCAATATCAATAATCAAACCACAGGACTCGGCAACTTTAATAAATACATCAGGTCTAATAAACCCTTTTTCAGGATGTTGCCAACGGATCAACGCCTCCATCCCAATAAATTTATCACCTCTTAAAATATCAATTTGCGGCTGGTAATACAGTTGCAGTTCGTTATTCTCAATGGCTTTTCTGAGCTCCGATTCAATCCATAAATGGTATTGCGCTTCTGCGTTTCGCTCTGCTGAATAATATTGAAAATTCCCCCGCCCTTCTTCCTTGGCGTGATACATTGCTAAGTCAGCATTTTTAATCAGAGTTTCAGGGTCCAAAGTGTCTTCAGGCCACATGCTAATACCAATACTAGTAGAAACGAAAAACTCTCGAGAGAATAACCTAAAAGGTGCCGCAATTTGCTTAAGAACTTTTTCAGCAACCAAGTTAATCTCGTCGATTGACTCAACTTGCCTTAATAGAATAACGAATTCATCACCACCAAATCGGCACACAAGATGCTCGCTACCCACACTTCGTTGAATACGCTTAGCGGCTTCGACTAATAACGCATCCCCCATGCTATGACCATATGAATCATTCACGTGCTTAAAGCGATCTAAGTCAAGAAACAATAACGCTAATCGTTCATTGGCGTTATGAGCGCCTGAAGTAATTCGTGCTAATTGCCGATTAAACATGGAACGGTTCGATAGCCCTGTTAATACATCATTATTGGCTAGATTGCGTAAGTTAAGTTCATTTTGCTTACGTAACGTAATATCAGAAAACACCACTACATAATGCTGAATAACCTGATGCTTATCAGTCATCACCGAAATATTGGCCCATACAGGAAACTTATCATTTGGCTGGCGTATAAATGTCAATTCGCCATTCCAAATGCCTTCTACAAGCTTTAAGACATCTATGTCATTTTCAGGGTTACTTTTGTGCAGCAGTGACTCAAAAGGCTGTCCAATCAATTGCTCTTCTTCAGCGCCTACTAAATTGTTGGCCGCAGCATTAATGACCTTGATGTGCTTTTTAGCATCCAGAATTAACATTCCTTCGGAGGTATTCTCGAAAGCTTTTGCGAGTAAATCAATTTCGCTTTGAAGTTCTCGCTGCTCTGTCACTTCGGTATAAATACCCGCTACCTTCTCCACTTGCCCTGTTTCATCATTGACTTTTACTGCACGTCCACGGATACGTAACCAACCTAGTATGCCGGCGGCTCGGGTATATCGAAACTCAATATCAATCGAGTCTTGCTTGCCTTTGAGTAAATCCATCCAATGGCGAGTTACACCTTCTTTATCCTCATCGATAATAGGCAAGTCCGGTACGAGATAAGATAACTGAGATTTAGCGCCTAAAATCCCCGCTTTATTTTCGAATAAAATACTATTTGAGTGGCTGTTCCATTCCCACAAGTCAGAATCACTGCCCCGCAGAGATTGACGGAGTTTGTCTTCACTTTCCCGAAGCGCCGTATTAATCTTTAATACCCGCCTAACTTGCTTTTGACGCAAAACCACTGATGTGAATGCAGTTAATAAAACGATTAATAACACCAACATTTTAAACCACTGCGATGCCCACCAATATTCATTAACTTTGAATTGGAATTGAAACGGTTCTGTCGACCATATTCCCTGCTGTTTATGCAGTAACTCCAAGGTATATACACCGGCATTTAAGTCAGCAATATTGACCTGTGTCTGCCCTTCAAGAAGAATATAGTTAGGCTTTTTAGCTGAACCATCCAGCACTAAACGATATTTGATACTAATTGGCGCCGTATCGATGTAATCAAATGTGGTCATTTGAAAACTAATCAGTTTGGCATCAGGTCTGACAGTGTTAAATGAGTCTGGCAGTAAATACAGCTCGGTTTGATCGTCGTAAAAAACTGAGATCGATTCCAATGAAATATCATGGCTTTGACTTCGGTGCTCAAGCTTATCAACATCCACCAGCATTGCCCCGTCAGGACTACCAATATATAACCCCGCTTTGGGGTCATAAAAGGATGCAGCTTCATTAAACTCTGAAGCTGTAAAACCATCATTCACAGAGAAAACGTCTACGACATCTTTAAGGGGATCGTGGCGGATTAAAATCGATTCACAACCAATGAGATTATAGCGATCAGTTTGCTGGATAAAATACACAGTACTGCAGTCTAAACCCCATAATTTGTTCATTGATTCAATGTCATGGGTTTTCGTATTAAATCGAAGTAAGCCTTCCTGGTAAGTCCCTAACCACAACGTATCATCGTCAACTTGATTGATGTTATTCACACTAGCATTTGGATATTCTCTCACCAAAATGTCTGATAACGAGTTCAATTGATTCTGATTGGTTAAATAACCTAAATATTTATCTCCCCCGACCCATAGCGTGTTTTCATCATCACGATAAACGCTGCTAATACTGGTTCGGGTATTCCGCTCACCTTCATTGAATATTGATATTTGTTTAATATCAGTCAACCCAGGCTGCCAATAATGGACTTTATCAAACGTACCCCACCAAGTTCGCCCATCAATCAGGGGATCGTTATAAGAGGTGAATAGCTGCGAACCTCTAAGGCCGTCACTGTTAGGAGCAAATGTTGAAAAGTCGACTTCGTTATTCGTATCTTTGTCATACACAAACACGCCATTGGTGGTCGCGAGTGACACATATTGGTTCTCTAACTCAGATAGACTATATACTGAATCACTTGCTTGAAACCCATTTGGGAGATGCAAACTAGAAGAAACAGCTTGTTTATCGACAATATTCAATCCACCATCACCGCCAAGCCATAACTTATCGTCTTGAGCAAATACACTCCATATCATCTCATCGACGAGTTTATATTTAGAGGCCTTGTTAAAGTAATCCAGTAAGAAATCAGGTTTTAGCGCTAATAAAGCCAAGCCTTCACCAGAACCACCAAGCCAAATCAGTCCATGCTGATCAACGGCAACATCGTCAATGTAATCAATATCAGCATCACGCTTTAACTCTTCTTTATAAGATTTAATCTCGTCGGTATGCGGTTGCCAAGAAAACAGACCAGAAGTCGTCGACATCCATAAACTACCTTGCTTATCTTCTACCAACTGATGGATATTAAAGGGGGCAATAGCCATGCGGTTAATGGTTTTTTTATCGATATCGACAAGGAATAAGCCTTTATTACTGTATACCCAAATATCATCTTTGCTATCGATAAATAAGCCACGAATAAAGGTATTTTTTATATCCCAATCAATTTGAGATAACAGTGCACCTTGAGCATCCCTAAGTTCAATAGCAAGGCTATTTGAATATAAAAAAGTGTTATCAGCCCATTGATGAATACTGTTCCAAGCCACATTTTCATCGAGTGAGTGTAACAAGGTTAGCTGTAAAGACTCGTTATCAAGCAGCAATACTCGCCCAGCATTGGTTAATAACACCACACTTCCGTTTGCAAGCCTTGTGTAACCTGAAATAGGATCGTTATAAAAGCTGTCAGGTGAATCAATAAGCAGATCAGAGAATTGGTTTGTCGAAATATCGTAAAGGGTTAAAGAGAAATTGCTGTTGAGTAATAAATGATTTTTACCGACTTTAATCAGTAATTTGATATTTTGATAACTGAGAGCATCAGCGCTATTAGGTTGGTCAATTCTGCGAATTGCAGAGCTACTGACACGATACAACCCCTGCTGAGTTGCAAGCCAGACATAACCATAATCATCAAAAGTAATATCATTAATCGAATAGTTAATTAACCCATCTTGGGCATTAAAAAGTCGCTGGACAACATTTACAGCTGAAGCTTGGTTACAAAATAAAATGGTTAGAAAAATGAAACTTAAAAACTGTTTAACGCGATTTATCATTTGTTAATTATTACTCTGGAAAATGATTTATTCGTAACGTTGGAAGTTTCCTTGCAAAATATAAACTGGCTTCATGCCAACAACTATCTAAAACTCAATTGATACACATTTTAAATATATCACCATATTGTAAAAATTGATCAAAAAAAAGCACCCCGTAAGGTGCTTTGATACAAATAGCTACAATGAGTTGCTAGTTATTTTTTCTTTTTTGCTTTTGGGTTTGGCAAATCAGTAATAGAACCTTCATAAACTTCGGCAGCAAGACCGACAGACTCATGTAAGGTTGGGTGAGCATGAATAGTTAATGCTAAATCTTCAGCATCACAACCCATTTCAATTGCTAGGCCAATTTCACCTAGTAATTCACCACCATTAACACCAACAACAGCACCACCAATCACACGATGAGTTTCTTTGTCGAAGATTAACTTAGTCATGCCATCACTTGCGTCAGAAGCAATAGCACGGCCACTTGCAGCCCAAGGGAAGCTTGCAGTTTCGTATGCAACACCTTGCTCTTTTGCTTCTTTCTCAGTAAGACCAACCCATGCTACTTCTGGGTCTGTATAAGCAATCGAAGGGATCACTTTAGGGTCGAAGAAGTGCTTAAGACCTGAAATAACTTCAGCAGCCACATGACCTTCATGCACACCTTTGTGAGCCAACATTGGCTGACCTACGATATCACCAATAGCGAAAATGTTAGGTACATTAGTACGTAACTGCTTATCAACATTGATGAAACCACGCTCATCAACATTTACGCCAGCTTTTTCAGCATCAATTGATTTACCATTTGGTGTACGACCAATTGCAACCAATACAGCATCATAACGCACAGGCTCGGCAGGTGCTTTCTTGCCTTCCATAGTAACGTAGATACCGTCTTCTTTTGCTTCAACCGCTGTCACTTTCGTTTCAAGCATCAAGTTGAATTTCTTCTTGATCTTCTTAGTGAAGATACGAACGATATCTTTATCAGCAGCAGGAATGACTTGGTCAAACATTTCAACCACATCAATTTCACTACCGATTGATGAATAAACGGTACCCATTTCTAGGCCAATAATACCGCCACCCATAACTAATAATTTACCTGGTACTTCTTTAAGTTCTAGTGCATCAGTAGAATCCCAGATACGTGGGTCTTCATGTGGAATGAACGGTAGCTCGATTGGGCGTGAACCAGCAGCAATAATTGCGTGTTCAAAGTTAATCACTGTAACACCATCTTCACCTTGAACTTCCATGGTGTTTGATGAAGTAAATTTACCATAGCCATTAACTACATTAACTTTACGCATTTTAGACATTCCGCCTAAACCGCCTGTTAATTGACCCACTACTTTTTCTTTAAAGCCGCGTAATTTTTCTAAATCAATCGTTGGCTCACCAAATACAACACCGTGATGAGCAACTTCTTTTGCTTCTTCGATCACTTTAGCGACATGTAGTAATGCTTTTGACGGGATACAACCCACATTCAAACAAACACCACCTAACGTACTAAAACGCTCAACGATAACTGTTTCTAAACCTAAATCTGCAGCTCGGAATGCTGCTGAATAGCCTGCAGGGCCTGAACCAAGTACTACTACCTGAGTTTTGATTTCTTTACTCATGTTTTCCTCTATTTTTCTCTTGTTGGCGGAAAAACCGTCCAAACTGCAAAATGGGGTCATTATTGAATCTTGTAAGGTGGCCGCATTTTACCCTTTGTTTGACACTGATCACAATCCTGTGACGAGATAAAAAAGGCTGCTCACATTGAGCAGCCTTTCTCTTTACAAAATTAACGTACGGATGTCGCTAAGAATGCTAGATAATGTGACGCTAAAGCGCGCAGCCATTGCACCATCAATCACACGGTGATCGTATGATAACGATAATGGCAACATCAATTTAGGCTCAAAATCACTGCCATTCCATTTAGGCTTCATTTCAGACTTAGATACACCCAAAATAGCCACATCAGGATAGTTAACAATTGGGGTAAATGCGGTACCGCCAATGCCACCTAAACTTGAGATAGTGAAACAACTACCTTGCATATCCGCTGACTTAAGCTTCCCGTCACGAGCACGTACTGAAATGTCCATTAACTCACGAGATAGCTCAACGATACCTTTCTTATCAACGTCGCGAACAACTGGTACCATCAATCCGTTTGGTGTATCTACAGCCACACCAATGTGGAAATATTTCTTCTGAATTAATGATTCACCATCAGCACTTAAGCTTGAGTTAAACACTGGGAATTCAGCCAATGTTTTCGCTACAGCTTTCATCATAAAGACAAGCGGCGTAATTTTGTAATCCGCTTTCTTCTTAGCAGCAAGTGTATTTTGTTCTTTACGGAATGCTTCTAATTCAGTGATATCAGCTTCATCAAATTGCGTCACATGTGGAATCGTAACCCAGTTGCGATGTAAGTTAGGTCCAGAGATTTTCTGAATACGACTTAACGGCACTTCTTCAACTTCACCAAACTTACTGAAGTCCACCTTCGGCGCAGCAATCACATTCAATCCACCCGCACCACCAGCAACAGAAGTTGCAGCAGATGCTTTAGGGCGACTTAGCTCATACTTAATAAAGGCTTGTACATCTTCTTTTAAGATACGGCCCTTACGTCCGGTGCCTTTAACTAACGTTAAATCGGCGCCAAACTCTCTCGCTAAGCGGCGTACAGCAGGTGAAGCATGTACCACACCCGTTTTAGGTTGATTACCCGCACTTGGATGATGTGGCACTGGTGCAGCCTTAGCTGGAGCAGGTGCCGCTGCAGGAGCTGGTTTGCTTGCAGCCGGTGCAGGCGCTGGCGCACTTGGAGTAGGGGCTGCAGATGAAGTCGTTTCGACAGTGGCAATAATGCTACCTTGAGAAACTTTATCACCCACATTTACTGTTAAGCTTACAAGTTTACCGGCAAATGGTGCAGGCACTTCCATCGTCGCTTTATCCGTTTCAAGGGTAATTAACCCCGTATCCACTTCAAGCACATCACCAACGGCAACCAAAACTTCAATAACGTCGACATCCGATGCATCGCCAATATCTGGAACCGCAACTTCTTTCACTTCCACAGTGCTAGCAGCAGGCGCAGTAGCTTGTGTTGCTTCTGCAGGAGCTGTGGCAACTTGTTCAGTTGCAGCAGGAGCCGATGCGCCTACTTCAAGCATTAATACTAATGAGCCTTGAGACACTTTATCGCCAACGGCAACTTTAAGTTCTTTCACCACGCCCGCTGAAGGTGCAGGCACCTCCATCGTCGCTTTGTCAGTTTCTAAGGTGATTAAGCCGGTATCGGCTTCAATGGTTTCACCCACACTCACCAGAACTTCAATAATATCAACGTTTTCAGCGTCACCAATATCTGGCACTGCCACTTCAATGATTTGCGAGCCGCCAGCTGCTGGCGCTGCAGGAGCTTCAACGATTGGTGCAGCAGGAGCCGCTGGTGCTACTGGAGCTGGTGCTGCTTGTGGCGCTTCAACAGGAGCCGCCGCAGAAGCTGCATTTAACATCGCAATCAGCTTACCTTCAGCGATGGTATCGCCTACAGCCACTTTTAACTCGGCTACAGTACCGGCAAACGGCGCTGGAATATCCATGGTTGCTTTATCGCTTTCAACCGTAAGAATTGAGTCTTCTGCAGCGATTTCATCACCAACTGCAACACAGACTTCAATAACCTGAACTTCATCACCACCGATATCAGGAACCAAAACTTCTTTTAATTCAGCCATTTTGTTTCTCTCTATGCGAACTGTGGGTTGATCTTATCAACGTCAATACCGTATTCCTTGATAGCTTTAGTTAGCACATCAACTGGTATTTCGTTACGGTCGACAAGAGACTTAAGTGAAGCAATAACAATGAACTTAGCATCAACTTCAAAGTGGTGACGTAAATTCTCACGGCTATCACTGCGGCCGAAACCGTCAGTACCTAACACTTTGTAATCAGTCGGGATGTAAGCACGTAATTGTTCGCCGTAAATCTTCATATAATCTGTTGCGACAATCGCTGGTGCATCTTTTGATAACACTTCAGAGATATATGGCACTTTTGGCGTTTCAGTTGGATGAAGCATGTTGTAACGCTCAGTGGCTTGGCCATCACGTGTTAACTCGTTAAAGCTAGTCACGCTGAATACATCTGCGCTAATTCCGAAGTCTTTTGATAAAGCGACAGCCGCTTTACGCACTTGCTCTAGAATCGTGCCGCTACCCATTAACTGAACTGAACCTTTACCACTACCTTGATGACTTTCTAGCTTGTAGATACCTTTAACGATACCTTCTTCGCTGCCTTCAGGCATAGCAAGTTGTTCGTAGTTTTCGTTCATAGTAGTCAGGTAGTAGAACACGTCTTCCTGCTCACCATACATACGACGAATACCGTCTTGAACAATCACAGCAATTTCGTAACCGTAAGTAGGATCGTAAGAAATACAGTTTGGAATAGTGTTTGCTAAGACATGGCTGTGGCCATCTTGATGCTGAAGACCTTCACCATTCAAGGTAGTACGGCCAGAAGTACCACCCACCATAAAGCCACGCGCTCGCATATCACCTGCAGCCCAAGCCATGTCACCAATACGTTGGAAACCAAACATTGAGTAGTAGATGTAGAATGGGATCATAGGTGTATCGTTAACTGAGTAGCTTGTTGCCGCTGCGACCCAAGATGACATTGCACCTAATTCGTTAATCCCTTCTTGTAATACTTGACCGGTTTTATCTTCACGGTAGTAAGCAACTTGATCTGAATCTTGCGGCTCATATTTTTGTCCTTCATGGGCATAAATACCCACCTGACGGAATAAGCCTTCCATACCAAAAGTACGTGCTTCATCAGGAATAATCGGTACGATATTTTTGCCGATTTTCTTGTCTTTAAGCAGTGCCGTTAAGATACGGACAAATGACATTGTGCTTGAGATTTGACGGCCATTAGAGCCTTTCAGCACTGAGTCAAAAATCTTAAGCGATGGTACTTCTAACTCTTCAGAGAACTTCTCAAGGCGAGTTGGCATCGCACCATGGAGTGATTCACGACGCGCTTTGAGGTATTTAACCTCTTCAGAGTCAGCACCTGGATGGTAGTAAGGAATATCTTCTAACTGATCATCGCTAATTGGGATATTAAAACGATCGCGGAAGTATTTAAGGGATTCTACGCCCATTTTCTTCACGTTATGCGCGATGTTTTTACCTTCACCCGCATCACCCATACCGTAACCTTTTACTGTTTTAGCAAGGATGACTGTAGGACGACCTTTAGTATTTTTAGCATGCTGTAATGCAGCATAAATCTTAACTGGATCATGACCACCACGGTTCAAACGCCAAATGTCATCATCTGACATGTTAGCAACCATTTCGGCAGTTTCAGGATATTTACCAAAGAAGTGCTCACGTGTATAAGCGCCACCTTTAGCTTTACAGTTTTGGTATTCACCATCGACGGTTTCTTCCATTAACTGTAGTAATTTACCGCTAGTATCACGTGCAAGTAATGGATCCCAGTAGCGACCCCAAATCACTTTAACGGCTTCCCAGCCTGCGCCGCGGAATTCGCCTTCTAACTCTTGAATGATCTTACCGTTACCACGAACAGGACCATCAAGTCGCTGCAAGTTACAGTTAACAATAAAGACTAAGTTATCTAATTCTTCACGGGCAGCAAGACCGATAGCACCTAATGTTTCAGGCTCATCACACTCACCATCACCTAAGAAACAGTAAACCGTTTGCTCAGAGCAATCTTTTAAACCACGGTCAGTGAGATACTTAAGGAAACGCGCTTGATAAATTGCTTGAATCGGACCAAGGCCCATTGATACTGTCGGGAACTGCCAGTAGTCAGGCATTAATTTAGGATGCGGGTACGAAGACAGACCTTTACCATCAACTTCTTGACGGAATCCGTTCATTTGATCTTCGCTAATACGACCTTCAAGGAAAGAACGAGAGTAGATACCCGGTGCGATATGACCTTGGTAATACACTAAATCGCCGCCGTCTTTTGCGTTAGGAGCACGGAAGAAGTGGTTAAAACACACATCATAAATCGTCGCACTAGAGGCAAAACTAGAAATGTGACCACCTAGCTCTAAATCTTTCTTAGAACCACGTAATACCATTGCAAGGGCATTCCAACGAACGATAGCACGAATGCGACGCTCCATTTCCTGATCACCAGGCATATGTGGCTCTTGGCCAGACGGAATGGTATTCAAATAAGCGGTCGTTGCCTTGTACGGTAGATGAGTACCATTACGGCGCGCTTTATCGATTAACTGTTCAAGTAGATAATGCGCACGTTCAGGGCCTTCTTGCTCTAATACCGCTTGCAGGGAATCTACCCATTCTTGAGTTTCTAATGGATCTAAGTCTTGTAGCATATCTTCAGACATGTCGCTGTCCTTCTCTAGATACTGATAATTAATGTGTTTCGGTCAATCTATAGTGATGTTCACTATATTTTGTATCAAACACCGCTCTTTAAACGGCGCAAGCTACGCTGCAACCGACTGTCTTCTTCCCTCACTGACAACATGACTTCCTCGATGTAACTCAAATGTTCGTTCGAGGCTTCACGTGCCGCATCAGGATCACGGCGAACAATCGCAGCGAGTAATGCTCGCCTGTGTTCATTCGCCATAGTAGAGGCTTCTTCGCGACGGCTTAAAAGCTCTAAGTTCTGTGCCACGTTTTTGTGCAACACAGGGGTTAAACTGAGTACTAGGTGTAACATCGCCACATTGTGCGATGCTTCTGCAACTGCACGATAAAATCGCACAATCGCATCGGCTTGAGCTTCAATATTGCTCGCCGTTTCAACTTCATTAATTGAACGCTTGATGCTTTGCATATCGGCATCGTTTCCACGAAGCGCAGCAAAATAGGCCATCATACCCTCTGTAGCATGACGAAATTCCAATAAGTCGTATTGACTTTCAGAGTCGTTATGCATCAGCTCTACAATAGGATCTGCTAGGCTCTGCCAAAGTTGCTCTTTGACGTAAGTGCCTCCACCTTGTCGGCGCATTAGCAGACCTTTGGCTTCTAACTTTTGAATCGCTTCACGCAGAGAAGGACGAGACACTTCAAACTGCAAGGCAAGCTCACGCTCAGGCGGTAATTTTTGCCCTGGTTGCAAGCTACCTTCGAGGATCATGCGCTCTAACTGCTCCATGATCACATCTGAAATTTTTGGCTGGGTTATTTTGCTATAAGCCATTTGGCCCTCAGCTCCGTTGTCAATTGGTCTTACCAATTTATATGAGATAGCGCACTTTATCAAATCAAACAATTGATGTCTAGTTAGGCTAGTGTTGAATGGATGTTGGCTAAAAGTTTAAAACATCACAACTCTTAAGGTGCTATGAGCATAACGAAAAAAAACTTTTAAGGGGTCTGACCATTTCACAAACGCAACCACTGAGGGGATACGGAATGTTTCAATGTCGTTAGCGGCTAAAATAAAAAGCGTATTTCTAGTAAACTTTAGCAGCTATTTTAAATGCTAATCGTCTATAAAATAAAAACTGTTTTTCTATTTCAAATAAATATTAGTTATGCATTAATTACGCATAAACTTGATGGTGTATTAACTCACCACACCGAAGATAGTAAGTACCGACAAAACTGTCAGTAATAAAATAAAGTTACGTTTACTTAATGCCAATAATGCCAACGTTGGCTGCACACAAACAGGCGCCGAGGTTGATTCAGGTATACTTTCAGCGGCTATGGCTGTACGGGTGACAATATTTTTTGCATGATTGCTGGCACTGAATACCTGTTTACGCCATTCGGCAATGCCTGAAGCGAAATGACCACTTAATACAAAACCAAAGCTAAAAATGCGACTCGGTAGCCAGTCGAGTAAAAACAGTAATCGACTAATAAAAGGCATATTGAGTTGGTTTAACTGATTATGTTGGTCATAAAAACGTACCGTACAATAAAGCACCGCACCAACTGGCCCAAAGAAGATCAAAAATAATGCTACAGCACCGTAGTACCGATAATTAACCCAAGCGACTGTTTTACCTATTTGTTGGCCCAAATCTTTTTCATCAATAGCATCTAAGCATTCAGCACAATCTAGGCTTTCGGCATAATGGTAACAGGCCTGTACATCTCCTCGACACGCCGCTAGCATGTATTTTTTGAAGTTATTACGCAGAGTTTGATGGCTAAAACAAAGAATGGATATTGCTACCCATAGCAATAATGTCATTAAGTCATAAACGAGACCATCTAAGAGGACTAACAAGAGAAAAATCATAACCGCAGGAATAAGGATAACAACAGAAACCCAAATAGCTGAATCAAGTTGCTTATCTTTCCAAAATAAAGACTGGTATTTAGCGAGCATTGAATCAAATTGCCAACTTGCTGGAAGTAGCTTGAGTCTTTCGACCATGATTGCAATTAATAACGAAAAAAGTGCCATGTGACTCCTGCAAACTAAACAAAAATAAAGTTACTGGATAAACGCAAAACTAAGTACAACACTATAATTAAAAAATGACTTTATAACAAAGGCTTATTTGGCCTTACCTTCTGAAGTATACAAGCTGACAACATCATAAAAACCACTGACACAATAGACATTTACTGTTAGATTCCGAACATCATTTAATCAGTGGTATTAGCTGGCACCACGGTTTGCTAATAAACTAAAATATCGTGACCAATCAAAACTATCGCCAGGATCGGTTTTTCGCCCCGGTGCTATATCGCAGTGCCCTACAATTCTAGTTTGATTAAGCATAGGGTATACATTGAACAACTCCAAGGTTAATTCAGCTAAAACTTGATATTGCTCATTGGTATAAGGTGCATCGTCTGTTCCCTCAAGTTCGACCCCCACCGTAAAGTCATTACAATTGTCACGACCTTCAAAACTCGATACTCCAGCATGCCATGCCCTGTCATCACAACTGACATATTGCACTAACTCGCCATCTCTACGTATTAAAAAGTGCGCAGAGACTTCAAGACCCGCAAGCTCTTCAAAACTAGGATCGGCACTGACATCTAAACAACCTTGAAAAAGGCCATCAATGTGCGGTAAACCGAAGCAGCCTGCGGGAAGGCTGATATTATGAATAATTAATCCACTCACCTCATGTAGGGGTCGTTGATTAAAATGAGGTGACTTACATATGCGGGCTTTTCGGTGCCAGCCTGCATGAATACTTTTGTTCATAATCTATTCTTATTATCAGCGTTAAACTACAACCTTTAATGGGCTGTTATATACATAATGAATTTAATCACTAAGCTTATTTCTGCGTTGCTAGTAAACAAGCTTAATGTATCAGTTAAGCGCTATATTTTGAAATGACAACTGTGGTAAAGTTGCTCGCATACCTGTTTTATTATCAGTTGGATTTCATTATATATTGACCAACTTGATGCAGCTGTTATAGCAAGGACAAATCACATGATTGAAAATGACATCCGTCACGCAGTGAAAACCGCTCTTGATGAAGATCTAGGACACAATCCTTCTCATACTCCAAAAGACATGTTAGCTGCAGATATCACAGCACAACTTATTCCTGCTGAAAAGTATGCAGAAGCCGAACTTATCACCCGTGAAGAAGGTGTTTTTTGCGGTAAAGCTTGGGCAGAGCAAGTATTTAACCAACTTGGTGGCGAAGTCGCTTTACATTGGCATGTTGATGATGGTGACTTATTAGTTCCTAACCAAGTGCTATGTGAGCTTTCAGGGCCAGCTAGAGCAATCTTAACTGGCGAACGCACAGCAATGAACTTTATTCAAACGCTATCTGGTGTAGCGAGTTTAACCAAGCACTATGTCGACAAATTAGCAGGCACACACACTCGTCTGCTTGATACGCGTAAAACCATTCCAGGGCTTCGTACAGCACAAAAATACGCAGTCACCTGTGGTGGCGGTAAAAATCATCGCATCGGCTTATTCGATGCATTTTTAATAAAAGAAAATCATATTATGGCTTGCGGTAATATTGAGCTAGCTGTCAATGCAGCGAGAAAACTAGCGGCTGATAAACCCGTGGAAGTTGAAGTTGAGTCAATTAATGAGTTAACTCAAGCATTAGAAGCAGGCTCTGACATCATTATGCTTGATAATTTTGATGTCACTATGATGATTGAAGCAGTAGCACTAAATGAACAATTTAAGCAAAAAGGCTTTAATACTAAATTAGAAGTCTCTGGTAACGTCACTATCGACACCATCAGTGATTTTGCAAAAACTGGCGTTGATTTTATTTCTGTTGGCGCACTCACCAAACATGTTAAAGCGCTTGATTTATCATTACGTCTAAAATCATAAATATCGGCGAACTCGTTACTGATATAGAGTAGAAACACCGTTATTAGCATTTAGGTACTCATAACAAATGACATCAACAAAATAGCACAACTAACAGTTAAACCTTGATGTCTCTATGAAGCCTGCTTAAAGCAGGTTTTTTAATACATTGCTAGTGCTCCCAAAAAGTGCGAAATCAGCTTTCTCTAAAAACTTCAGCGATTCTTTTCACTTAGGGAGTGTGACTATGGTTATGGTTATGGTTATGGTTATGGTTATGGTTTCACGAGCACAAATAACATGTCTAAACATTGGCCCATCGATCTATATAAAGCCTTTATCTGATTCTCACTGAGACAATAATACTGCTATTTAGGCTATAAAATGAGCTATATTTACTGTCATTCCAACCTTTAATCTACTCATTGCTTTCTTATTTTAAGCGGGAGTTCATGCTTGTGATTTTAATTGAATTCCAGTTTCTCATAACACTTTGAGAGGTCTTACCATTATTAAAGCTTCATTTATATAGTACTTATTTCTATATATAAAGGCTGTTTAACAATGCCATAATTTTGACAAAACTAATCGACAGTCAATTATTATTCAAATCAAGCAAACATTGTCACAAGAATGTTACTTCCCGAGTCGTTTCAATGAAATAAAACCAGCAAAAAACGCTTTTTTCGCACTTTACGCCGATAAAGTATTCCCTTTTTAGTAACTTTATAATAACGTTCACTACAGACGAGTTAATGTTGAGACGCAAGCTTTAACAAATGACTTTTCAAAGTGTTACCTTGGTAACAATTGATTACTTTGATAAGTAATTTTTAAGCACTAACTCTCAACTGAACACTCCGTTAACAATGTAGCAAGTATGTTACACTGCTAATTGTGGTCAAAGGTAAAGTGGCGAATATTCAAACACTACTCTATCCTTTAACACTAATGTAACGATATGGCTTATGACTGGTTTCCCTGAGAAGCGAGTTATTTAGCTGTCTCGTAACTGCATTACCATTTTAATAAGAACACTAGTTTACTAATGTCGGAAGGATTGTGGTGATAGGACACCACTTAAAGTTATTAAGGGCCTTTAATAATTTTAAGTTTCAAGGATAAGAACAAGCCCGAAGCAATACAGAGAGAGACAAAAATGAAAAGCATTAACCAAATGAAAAACGCTAAGGGTTTTACTCTTATTGAATTAATGATCGTAGTAGCGATCATCGGTATTCTTGCAGCAATCGCATTGCCTGCTTACAAAGAATATGTTGAAAAAAGTAAAGTGAACTCATGTCTAGGTGAAGCTACTGCAGCCGTTAAAGCAAATGCTGCAGCAATCGTTGCTGAATTAGATACAATTCCAGGACATGTCGCTGTTGCATGCAATGCAGTAGTTACACTTCCTACTACCATTGCAGCTTTAAATACTGGAGGCACTTTAACTTTTGCTGCAAAAGATGGTGCTGGTAATATTACTTGTGATATAGCAACATCTTCATGTAAAGAAGGCACTTAATACTTTGTAAGTAATTAATGGAAAAGGGAGCTATGTAGCTCCTTTTTTATTTCTGGTTCAAATCATATAAAAATTTCGCACTAACCTATTAAACCATTCACCCATAATCTAGGAAATAAAGCAGGTAATAATTGCTCATGATGATAACTTGATAGAATTATCCCTGCCCCTGTCAACGTTGATATAAAAAGTATAACTGTTGTATTTTTTCTTACCTTGTAATATCCAGCCCCCCCTTCATGGCAAACTAAAGCGACTAAGAAAACCAACAATATTTGTGAGAATGGCATCACTATCACCCCGCTAAACAATGAGTAGATCAGTCCAGAAAAAATAGATAGTAAAAATGGTGTAGTCTTTTGAAAATATTCACATTTTAAGCCTTGTATTTTTCCCCGCAGAAAATAAAAAACTCCGAATACTATGACCGACCACGTAACAACTCCATATTCATAGAGAAGTTGAATTACCGAATTATGGGGATGAGCATTATAGAGTGGTTTACCTTCAGCCCACGCAAAACTCATTGGCCCAAATCCAAACCAAATATTATCAACGATACTTTTAACACTATAAAACCATAAATCAATACGACCAGAACTTCCCGTTCTTAATTGCAGGTTTTCCACATTCATTAACCAATTGGGGATAATTATAATCAAAATTAGCCAAAGCACGCCCCCAAAAAGGAATGCTTTTACACTTGTAAAAAATAATTTAAATCTCTTTTCCGAAGGTAAAAAATAACCTAATACACCCGTAGAGATGATTAAGGATAGGGCAGCTCCTCGAGCCTCTGATTGTAATAGTACAACCCAATGTAACGATATGATGATAATAGAGGCCAATTTATATCTCTTACACTCTGGATGAAAAAACGGCCAAAACAGTATAGGGATTATCATTACCTGTAACTGATTGAAAAAGCGAACATTGACATAACCGTAGACTAACTCATGAATATTAAAGCTTTTTGCATCAAAATAGAAAAAAACCAGAAACAACAAATACTTAACAAATGTGAATATAGAGAAAAATAAAAAATATAGATAAACCCCAAAATAGAGCTTATTTTTTTCAAGTGCTCTCATACAAATCACAAAAAAAGCAAAATATATTAATAACAAACCATTATATATTAGCTCTATTCCACTAAAAAATGGATTTTTACTCATAAAGGACGAGTACAAGCCTGCAAGTAAAATAATAGTTCCCAACAGCTTAATTTTTATTGGAACCTTCTTAAACTCAATACTCTTTACGAAAGTGAGTAATAGAGAGAAAAAACAAATACAAAAAATTACGATTAGTCGCTTAATATCATACTCATTACTAACACCAACTAATCGCGAAAAATTAATTGAGAAAAGAGTACCTAACAAGAAACCCGCCCCGCAAATAACTAACACAATTTTTGAATATGCTTTTGACTCCATATAAATCCCTAACTGATCACATACTGACATTTGAAAACTATATAAATAGCCTACCTCAAGCTTTAAGTGCTTACATTAAAAATAAATAAGTAAACTTGCTTATTGCTTGAAAGAAACTTTTATAACCTGCTTTTGCCTTTAACGTTAGATGGCATATCCTTCGAGTTAAACTCATACCTTTTGGTTAAGCATGAATGCAAAGCTGGCTAATTATTAAATCTCCTGTGGCATAAATCTTCATAGCTATAAATTGACCTAAAGAGTATAAGAGTTGTTTGCTAATTAAAACATATGCTTAGTTTTAATTGGCTTATATGATTAGTATTGTTATTATTAAGTATAATTAGTATACACCTCAAGGATCCGTTTCATGCCTTCAACTTCTCTACACTTAGGGTTGTCTGGTCTTTTTTTGAACAAAGGCTTATTAACTGAAGAGTTGTTGTCAACTGCGATATCAAAATCACGAAAAGATAAATCCTCATTAGTCACTACACTTGTGGCTGAAAAGTTTTTATCAGCTCGAGAAATTGCAGAGTTATGCTATGAAGAATATGGAACTCCACTTCTGGATTTAGCCGGATTCGACATCCAAAGTATTCCTGAAGAAATATTAAATAAGAAATTAATAAATAAACACAAATGCTTACCTTTATTCAAGCGCAGTAACAGGCTTTATATAGCAACGTCAGATCCCACAAATATTGTAGCTTTAGAGGATTTTCAATTCAGTCTAGGGTTACATGCTGAAGCTATATTAGTGGAAGATGACAAGCTTCAAATAATATTAGAGAAAATTGCAGAAGATGATATATCAGGTTTAGATCTTGCTGGTGCAGACGAAGAAGCATTAGCGAATATGGAAATAGCTGATACCGAACGTAATGAAAGTTCTGAAAATGAAGCAAGTGACGACGCGCCTATTGTCATCTATATAAATAAGATTCTTACTGATGCAATTCGCAAAGGTGCTTCAGATTTACATTTCGAGCCTTATGAAAAACGTTACCGTATTCGTTTTAGAATCGATGGTATCTTACATGAAGTTTCTGAGCCCCCAGTCAATCTTTCAAGCCGAATTTCTGCTCGCTTAAAAGTCATGTCGAAATTAGATATTGCTGAGCGTCGTGTTCCACAGGATGGCCGAATTAAGATGAAACTGTCACGTACGAAATCAATCGATTTTCGTGTCAGCACCCTGCCCACTATTTGGGGCGAAAAGATTGTAATGCGTATTTTAGACTCTTCTTCTGCGCAATTAGGTATTGAAAAACTCGGCTATGAAGATGATCAGCGCCTTCTATACGAAGAAATGCTCGCCAAACCACAAGGGATGATATTAGTAACAGGACCTACTGGTTCTGGTAAAACAGTCTCGTTATATACTGGTTTAAATATTCTTAATACAGAAGAACGAAACATTTCAACAGCTGAAGATCCAGTTGAAATTAACCTTGAAGGCGTTAACCAAGTTCACATCAATTTGAAAGCTGGGTTAACCTTTGCTTCAGCACTCAGATCATTTTTACGCCAAGATCCTGACGTTGTGATGGTCGGTGAGATTCGAGATTTAGAAACAGCAGAAATTGCTATTAAAGCAGCCCAAACCGGTCACTTGGTATTATCGACACTACATACAAACTCTGCAGCAGAGACGCTAACTCGCTTAATCAATATGGGCGTACCAGGTTATAACATTGCTAGCTCTGTGAATTTAATTATTGCTCAACGCCTTGCAAGACGTTTATGCCCTGAGTGCAAAACACCAGAAGATGTTCCAGTTGAAGAACTGCAACGACTTGGCTTTACTCAAGATATTATTGATACAGGCTTTACTGTTTATAAACCAGTCGGATGTGAGCACTGCTCTGGTGGTTATAAGGGCCGAGTCGGTATTTATGAAGTGATGAAAATGACAGATGAGATATCTAAGACGATTATGGAAGGTGGCAATTCCTTACAAATTGCTAGACAAGCTAAAATTAGTGGCATGAGAGACTTACGCTTATCAGGCTTGTTAAAAGTGACTCACGGTATTACCAGTATCGCTGAAGTTAATCGCGTTACCAGTTTTAATTAATTTAGTTATTAGTTAGAACTAAGCATTGATTGCACATAATAAATAGAAAAGGATTTGCTTTATGGCAACTGCATCGGCAAGAAGAAAGCCTAGTATCGATAAAAAGAAAAAAAACACCAAACTCCAGCCTAAAACTTTCACCTTTGAATGGAAGGGAATTAATCGTGATGGACTGAGGACATCAGGAGAGTTGCGAGGTGCTTCAATTGCCGAAATTAGAAGTGTTCTAAAAGCTCAAGGTGTTACACCTAAAGGCGTTAGAAAAAAATCTGCATCATTATTTAAATCTGAGAAAAAAATCAATGCAATGGATATTGCAATGATTACTAGGCAAATTGCAACCATGCTTTCCGCTGGCGTCCCCTTAGTCACGACAATAGAACTATTAGGCCGTGGTCATGAAAAAGCTAAGGTGAGAGAACTTCTAGCAGGAATCTTAACAGATGTTCAATCTGGAATTCCATTATCTGATGCGTTACGACCTCATCGATTATATTTTGATGACCTTTATGTCGATCTTGTCGCTGCGGGCGAACACTCAGGCTCATTAGATGCCGTTTTTGATAGAATAGCGACATACAGGGAAAAAGCTGAGGCATTAAAATCTAAAATTAAAAAAGCCATGTTTTACCCTGCTGCTGTAGTTGTTGTTGCCATAGCTGTGACTGTATTACTTCTTTTATTTGTAGTGCCTCAGTTTGAAAGTATTTTCGCTGGTTTTGGTGCCGAACTTCCAGCATTTACTCAAATCGTTGTAAACCTTTCTCGTTGGCTACAGTCTTCTTGGTACTATTTTGTTATTGCAATTGTAGCTTTAGTTTGGGGCTTCAAGAGAGCCCATAATACATCTCAAAGTTTTCGAGATAGAGTTGACGAGATAATTTTAAAAATACCAGCTATAGGAGAGATTTTACATAAAGGTGCCATGGCCCGTTTTGCAAGGACTCTAGCTACTACATTTTCAGCAGGTGTTCCCTTAATAGATGGCCTTGAGTCTGCTGCTGGCGCTTCCGGTAATGCCGTTTATAAAAAAGCATTATTAAAAGTACGCCAAGAAGTCATGTCTGGTATGCAAATGAATGTAGCAATGCGAACCACTGGTATCTTCCCTGATATGCTAATACAAATGGTAATGATCGGTGAAGAGTCTGGTGGGTTAGATGATATGCTCAACAAAGTAGCAAATATTTACGAAATGCAGGTAGATGATGCGGTAGATGGCTTATCAAGCTTAATTGAACCAATAATGATGGTCGTGATTGGTACTCTAGTAGGTGGATTAATTGTGGCAATGTATTTACCGATATTCCAGATGGGTAACATTGTTGGTGGATAATAATGAGAATATAGAAGAAAAATAAAATGAATGAATTCCTAATGACTTTTGTTGAGTCAATGACCCAATCACCTTGGCTCTTTATGTCAATTAGCTTTATCTTTGCTGCCACCATTGGCAGCTTTTTAAACGTCGTCATCCACCGCTTTCCAGTGATGATGAAACGTGAATGGCAAAGTGAATGTAACTTTTATTTATCAGAATACCACCCAGACATCGTCAAAGAAGTCGGTGAAAAACGTTTAAATAAGCCAATAGACAAATACCCCCTAAAATATAACTTAGTTGTACCTGGCTCAGCCTGCCCGAAATGCAAAAGTAATATCAAACCTTGGCATAATTTACCTATCTTAGGTTGGATTTTACTAAAAGGTAAATGTGCTAATTGTAAAGCAGCAATTAGCGCTAGATACCCTCTATTTGAATTAATAACAGGCATTTTAGTTGCGGTGCTTGCTTGGCACTTTGGACCTACCTGGCAGTTTCTATTTGCATCAATACTGACGTTTATACTGATAGCACTAACAGGTATTGACCTAGATGAAATGCTACTACCGGATCAGTTAACCTTACCTTTATTGTGGCTTGGCTTGCTTATTAATCTTAAAGGTATCTATGCAAGCCCTACTGATGCCATTGTAGGTGCAGCTGCTGGTTATTTAAGTCTTTGGTCTGTGTTTTGGTTGTTCAAGCTAGTTACAGGCAAAGAAGGCATGGGTTATGGCGATTTCAAATTGTTAGCCGTGTTTGGTGCTTGGTTAGGCTGGCAATTTTTACCGCTTATCATCCTCCTATCTTCGTTAGTAGGAGCCATTGTCGGTATTACGATGATGTTATTGAAAAATTTATCGAGAGAAAACCCGATTCCATTTGGCCCATACATAGCGGTAGCAGGCTGGATTGCATTAGTCTGGGGACAAGATATTATCAATTGGTACCTTGGAACCTTATATTAATTAGAGCGCAATATGTCTAAATATATCGTCGGACTTACAGGTGGAATAGGTTCAGGTAAAACCACAATTGCAAATCAATTTGCTGAATTAGGAATTGAACTTGTAGATGCGGATATTATCGCAAGGAAAGTCGTTGAAAAAGGAAGCGATGGACTCAAAAAAATCGTTCTTCGTCACGGCCAAAAACTATTGCAGCCTTCAGGAGAGCTCGATCGAGCAGCGTTAAGAGAAATTGTATTTGATAATGAGGAAGAACGGCTTTGGTTAAATAACCTACTACACCCAATGATCCGCAACGCAATGCTCCTAGCGGTAGAAAATGCTAAATCAGCCTATGTAATTATGATTGTTCCCTTGCTATTTGAGAATGGGTTAGATAGTTTAGTCAATACGACTTTAGTGGTGGATATTCCACCACATGAACAAATAGCCAGAACAGCAAAACGAGACGGGGTCGAATCAGCTCAAGTTGAACGTATTATAGCCAGCCAAATAGACCGAAATACGAGACTTTCTAAAGCAGATAACGTTATTGAGAATACTCAATCTCCCGAGGCATTACGAGACACTGTTCAGTTATTACATTTGAGATATTTAGCCCAAGCATCTTCAGCATAGATAATAACAATGAATAACGATCTGATTTATGAGCAACCATTAAATGAAAAAACGCGTAGTTACCTAAGACTCGAATATTTAGCAGTTCAGCTTAACAGTCATGTCAATGATGACCAGCAGCACCACTGTTTCTACCCTCTTTTTTCGCTTGCTGAACTAACAGATCGTTGTGATTACCGTTCTGATATTCTTAAAGACATCGATAAGCAGCTAATTGTGTTAACAAAATGGCATGCTTTACCTCATGTTGATAAACAACAAATACAATCAATAATTGACCAACTTCAAGCAGCAAAAGCTCCGCTGCAAAGTAACGACCGTATCGGCTGTAAGTTAAAGCAAGATAGGTTTATATCCGCTTTAAAGCAGCGTTTTGGTATGCCTGGAGCATGTTGCAATTTTGATTTACCTCAACTACATTTTTGGCTTTCAAAGCCTTGGCATGAAAGACAAAAAGATTTAAAAGCATGGATAGCAAATTTTGAACCTATTTTGAAACCTATTACATTATTGCTAGAACTAACTCGAAGTACTGCTGAATTTAGAACCTCAGAGGCAGAACAAGGCTTCTATCAAGGAACCAGTCCACAAACCTTGTCACTTATTAGAGTAAAACTATCACAATCTCAAGGTTGTTACCCTACCATCAGCGGTCATAAAAGCCGGTTTGCCATTCACTTTGTTAATTTTGATTCTCAAAAGCATACCGACAAACAAATTAAATTCAAACTAGCTACTTGCCAATAAATTCTTTAGGATCTCACTGTATTAGTTAGAGAGATGAATTATGCCAATTTCAGTTAAATGCCCGATTTGCCAAGAAAATGTTCAATGGAACAGTAAGTCTAAATTTAAGCCATTTTGTAGTGAACGCTGTAAAATGATTGATTTAGGAGATTGGGCTAGTGAAAAACATGCTATTCCAGTGAAGCCAGAGTTTGATCACGAAACATTAGATACAGAAGGATTCGATGAAGGTGACTTCTTCAAGTATTAACCTACCGGAAGTAATAATGAAAAGAATTCATGTCGCCGTTGGCGTTATCATTAATAATGAACAAAAAATATTATTAGCAAAGCGTCACTCACACCTCCATCAAGGTGGTAAATGGGAATTTCCTGGCGGTAAGGTGGAAAACAATGAGACGGTCACACAAGCGTTAATTAGAGAGCTTAAAGAAGAAGTAAACCTCGATGTTTATACTTCGATTTCATTTTTGGAGATAGCACATAATTACCCTGATAAACATGTACTACTGGATATACATTTAGTCAAAGACTTTGATGGGTTCGGAGAAGGTCTTGAAAATCAAGAGATCAAATGGGTAGAAGTCTCAGCCTTGCCACAATATGAATTTCCTGAAGCCAATATACCCATCATAAAGAAACTATTGAGCGAAATAATATAAACCACACAGGCTGGTGCTAATTACATTAGCTTTAATTTAGTTTAAACATTTAAGCGTAACCAACCGCATTAGCATGGCTAGTTTTACAACTTTTTGCTGCAAATGACAAATACGCATGATAATGACATGCTTGCACACTTACACTATCTGTTACGCCAGTCTAGATACTTAAGAATTAAACTTCAAAGGCCCGTTACATGAGTAACGGGCTATCTACTCTCTCAAAAGAGAAATTAGGCGCTTGGCAATGGCCTACTTTCACATGGGCATATCGTCCATACTGTCTTTCGCTACAAAATTCACTTAACAAACAGACACAAAAAAGCCCGTTACGTCAGTAACGGGCTACCTGCTCTCTTAAAAGAGAAACTAGGCGCTTGGCAATGACCTACTTTTTCATGGGCATATCAATCACACTATCAGCTGTTGACGTGTCTAAACTTGAGCTTTAGCTTTGTTTCTGAACATGTATATCTTAAATTACAGACACAAAAAAGCCCGTTACGTGAGTAACGGGCTATTAGCTCTCTTAAAAGAGAAATTAGGCGCTTGGCAATGACCTACTTTCACATGGGCATATCGTCCACACTGTCTTTCGCTGTACTAAATTTTGACTAACTATGCACGAAAAAAGCCCTGACTATTAAGTCAGGGCTTTCTCGACTCTCTTAAAAGAGAAATTAGGCGCTTGGCGATGAC
>NZ_JBFRJQ010000003.1:0-262 GCF_041468985.1 Shewanella sp. 10N.286.52.A9
ACCAACTGAACTACCGCTCCACTTAAGTTGCGAAGAATAATAAAGTTGTCGTGAAAAACCGTCAACCATTTTTTTGAACTTTTTGTCTGTTTAGTTAAAAAATGCGCAGCAAAGGCTAAAAGATACACTTATTGATGATAAAACTAGCAAATCAAATAGTGTTAATATTTCAAGCGGGACAGGATTCTAACGACAAGCAGGCCTGATGAATTAAAAAACTTACTGTTAAATTAACTAAAATCAGTTTTAGTTTTAGTTTTAG
>NZ_JBFRJQ010000003.1:1033-101664 GCF_041468985.1 Shewanella sp. 10N.286.52.A9
TAGTTTTAGTTTTAGTTTTAAGAGTATGGTAGATACATAACGCATGAAAATACAAAGGGTAAAAAATCCTGTGGACAAAACATCAATACAAAGTCGGTGTTAAAGTGGTTATTGCTGAATTAGCTAGCCGCTTTGCAGCGGCTATTTGTAAAGTCGTTTACGACTCAAGTCAT
Source organism: Shewanella sp. 10N.286.52.A9 (assembly GCF_041468985.1). Taxonomy (NCBI): domain Bacteria; kingdom Pseudomonadati; phylum Pseudomonadota; class Gammaproteobacteria; order Alteromonadales; family Shewanellaceae; genus Shewanella; species Shewanella sp. 10N.286.52.A9. The sequence continues at coordinate 1,207 of NZ_JBFRJQ010000003.1, forward strand.
CCTGCTTATAAAGAGGATTTAAATCCAACCATCAAAATAACACTACTTTTCATCTGGCATTGTTAAATCAAGATCATCAAGAGACGGGACATCTTCCTTCTCGCCTCCCTCTTGCTCTAGTCGCAGCTTAGTCGCAGCTAATGCTTTATTAAGCGCTTGTTTTTTTCTCCAAATGATTAAGCCTAGAATACCAATGACTAATAAAGAGCCATTAACGACAAGGATCCAGAAGATAGCTTCTTCCTTAGCTGCAGCTTCTTCATTTGCAGCTTGTATCGCTGCTCGTCTAGCGAGCTCTTCAGCTGAAGGTGGCGGTGCTGGCGGTTCGATGAGATTAAAAAACTGCTCGGGTAAATCGAGCACTATTTCTCGTCCTTCGACTGTTGTAGATACCGCAGTGCCTTTAATTCGGTAACTACCAAAGTCAGTCACTTGAGGGATCGAAATCAATGTTTCAGTACTCGTCACTTCATTAAAGCTTAGCGGTAATTTAAGCCCTGCGGGACCAACAATATCAAAGTGAAAATGCGTTTGTTCCAGTTTTAATGCTTCTTCATTTACCAGCGCTTGAATCTGCCAAATACCATTGAGCTTATCTTCTGGCTCTATAATTTCGACTTCAATTGGCTTTTCAGACAAATAGAACGGATAACTGACTTCTCGCTGAAAGATATTATTACGAGCTTCTACTGTTAAAGTGTAATTACCCCAAGGCTGATTTAAATTCTTTTTACCAGTGAACACACCATCATCAGGTGCTTCATCTAATCCTTCGCCATTGTCTTTATACGAACCGACAATGATTGTGCCCGTTGTAAAGTTGGCGTCGGTGTTTTTATGATGGCTTGCAAATTTTGTGGTCCACTCCACCATAAAATCTAAGCCAGGTAATCTAACCGTTAACCCGTCACCTAATAATCGTGCAGTGACTTTTAGACGTTCACCTTGATATAACGGCTGCGGAATGGGTTCAACTTCGATTTCCAGTTCTGAAACTTTCTGAATACTTGAGCCTTCAGCAAGGCTACCCAACAATTGCCAAGGGCCAGGCATAGGCTTAGTGATTTTAATCATATCGCCAGTTAAGCCATCAACCCACTTAACTGATTCAGGGTGACGGTCTGAATACCATTTTGAGCCGTCAGGTAAAATGACAATTACAGGCGCAGTGCCGTATTCTCGCTGTACTAACAAGGTTAACTCATCAACCATATGATCAATTCGAAAACGGTTTTTGAGTTCACTCGCTTGAGTGTATGGAACAGCAAAAGCCGATTGAGGAATCAAATTCCCAATCAGCAAAATGAACAATAAACAATACGGCTTTAATGCGGTCATCGGCTACGCTTCACCTCTCCAGAGGCACTTTCCTGACTTTTGAACTAAATCAAGACGTTGATCATGTGATACTAGTTCATCGGCCGTTGCAGAGATCACTTTAAGATTAAACTCATTTTGATCGATAAGCTGAATCCCACCCGCCTCTTGACCAGCTTTTTCATTGGACAAATTAAACTTAATTTGTCCACCCGTCATGATTAAATAAACATCTGCGAGGATTTCAGCATCGAGTAATGCACCGTGATAGGTTCTTCTTGAGTTATCAATGCCATAACGCTTACATAAGGCATCCAAGTTGTTCTTTTGACCAGGATGTAAATGCTTAGCAACGGTTAATGAATCGAGAATGCCACAGATGTCGGCAGTTTTCGGTCCGTTAGGCTGCAAGTTAGCAAATTCATGATCCATAAAGCTGATATCGAAGGGAGCGTTGTGTGCAACAATTTCAGCTCCATCAATAAAGTCGATAAACTCTTGAGCAATTTGATGAAAACGCGGCTCTTTGGCAACCCTTTCGTCAGTGATGCCATGAACTTCAATTGCTTCAGGGTCAATTGCTTGACCTGGGTTGATGTATTGGTGATATGTACGGCCCGTGAGTTTTCTATCTATGACTTCTACACAACCAATTTCAATAATGCGATGTCCAATATATACAGGGCCACCAGCTTGGTTCATACCTGTTGTTTCGGTATCTAAAATAACCTGACGGCTTGCGCTAGAAATAATATTCATAGGTAACTCATTAATAAATGTTTAGGTATAATTGCCAAAAATAAGGTCAAACGTATGGTAACAATTCAATGTCAGAACTAAAACTTATCAAAATCTATACTGACGGCTCATGTTTAGGAAACCCAGGTCCTGGCGGATACGGTATTGTAATGAAATATAAGCGCCAAACCAAAGAAATGTCTGACGGATTTAAGCTTACCACCAATAATAGAATGGAGCTGCTCGCGCCAATCATCGCATTAGAAGCCTTGTATGAGCCCTGCCAAGTCATATTAACCAGTGATAGCCAATATATGCGACAGGGTATCACGCAATGGATCCTCGGTTGGAAAAAAAAGGGCTGGATTACCTCAACGAAGACCCCAGTAAAAAATGTCGATTTATGGAAACGTTTAGATAAGGTCAGCCAAATCCATCAAATGGATTGGCGTTGGGTTAAAGGTCATGCTGGCCATGCAGAAAACGAACGTTGTGATGATTTAGCTCGATGGGCTGCTGAAGCAAAGCCCGAGCAAGAAGATGTCAATTATAATTCAGACTAACCAAATTATTGGTTAGTCTGTTTAGAATGACCCGTTCGCCCCGCTGTTGATGCTTGGGCCCATTGCGGCGCTCGAGCTTTTTTCTTTTCTCGTATAGGTGTTAATGGCGAGTCCATTTTACGTGCAACGATTAAATAGACGCTGCCGATTCCTGGTAGCCATCGCTCTAAGCGGTTTTGCCACCAACTACCTTGATTGATATCGCCTATTAAAGGGTGATAAATAAACCGTTCATCTTGAAGTATTTGATAACCGAGCAATCCTAACCAATCTTTGACTCGAGCAGGCATAAAAAATTGCCCAGACCAAGGAATTTGAGTTTGGTACTTAGGTAACAATTTACCCGCAAACGCCGTGCTTACCGGGTTTAGGCCACAAATGAAAATATAACCACCACAAATCATTACCCTATCGACTTCACGTAGTAGTCGATAAGGATCTTGTTCAAACTCAATTAAGAAACTCATTAAAACCGCATCCATTGAGCCACTTTGTAAAGGTAAGTGATGTGGATCAGCAATAATCGAAGCACCTTCTTCCTCATGAATAGAAAAATGGCGAGAGATATTACAATTTAAGCTGGAGATTTGATGACTTAAAGGACCTAATTTTAATAAATGGTAGCCGAATATTCTTGGCCACCAACTTGCTAAGCGCTGTTCTACAGCCAATTGTATTTCATCACCACAGGGTAATTGATGCCACTGTTGCGGTTTGTGATGAATCGACATAAACGCCCAGCCCCTTATAAAATACATATCGATAATTGAGTATAACGATTTATAACCCAAAGTCGTCAAGGGATAACAAAATATTTATTGTTTTGAGATCAATAAGTAAAATTAATGACATTCTTTATTCTAGTGGCAATAACGTCGCCTTTACTTCTTGTTAAATGACAGTGTTTAATCAAAGTCAAAATATAGAGTGCACTGTTTATTGAGAGAATGTATTAATCCAACAAGGCTCATCATACTGTTGATCAACATTTGGCGAGCTTCCAATAATCCGTTACTCTGTATCGACATATTTTACTAAGGTTAAATCATGCTTTCTGTTAACGCTATTCCCGCATTTAATGATAACTATATCTGGTTAATTCATCAGCAAGGAACCAATAAAGCTTACGTTGTCGATCCTGGATGTAGTCAAAGTGTGTTAGACCATATCAATGACACAGACCTTGAATTAGTCGGTATTCTAATCACACATCACCATGCAGATCATACTGGCGGTATCGCAGGTTTACAGCAAGCATACAACCAACAACTGAGCGTATATGGTCCTCAAAAAGAAAACATCGCAGGATTAACTCATCCTATTGAATGCGAACAAGCCCTAACGTTACCTTTTATCAATTCGTCAGTGCAGGTACTTATGGTACCAGGACATACACTCGGCCATATCGCCTATTGCATTGATGATGCTCTATTTTGCGGAGATACCTTATTTAGTGGCGGCTGTGGTCGATTATTTGAAGGAACACCTGAGCAAATGGCAGCATCATTGGCAAAATTGACCAAACTAAATGGCAACACAAAAGTGTACTGTGCACATGAATACACCCAAGCTAACATCACTTTTGCGGTCGCGGTAGAGCCTAATAACACAGCTTTATTGCAATACGAGCAAAAAGTTGCAGCAGCAAGACAGCACAATATTTCAACAATCCCGTCTACCATTGCAACAGAATTAGCAATTAATCCATTTTTACGAAGTAGTAGTTCAGAAATTAAACAATCTATTTCAAAGCAGTTTAATCAACAAAATTTGACTGAACTACAAACATTTACTCTTCTCAGAGAATGGAAGAATCACTTTTAGTTTAGGGTTGATATCCCACGCAGGTTAACTTAACAAAGACAATTAGCGCATTTTGCTCTACAATGCCGCTTCAATTTTGACCAATACTTTAGGCTGACGTACTAAACATGTCAGTTTTGCAAGACTTAGGAATTTCGTTTTTGATGCATAAATCTTTATATTTTATCGTTGGTGGTGTGGCCTTTTTAAGTGGCTGTCAAACACTAACAACACCTAAGCCGGCTAAAGAGCCTATTACCATTCAAAAGCCAGTAGAGCCTGAAGAAACGGTCGTTAAAGTTGAAAAGCCCGTCGAGATCACAGATGTATGGCAACGCATTAGCCTACAGATGAAAATGCCGATTGATGACCAAAAGCTCGTCAATCAATATCGTGACTGGTATTTGGCGAACCCAAGGCATTTGGAAATCGTTTCACAGCGGGCTGAGCCATACTTACATTACATCGTAGAAGAGCTTGAAAAGCGTGACATGCCAATTGAAATTGCGCTATTGCCCATCGTTGAAAGTTCATTTGACCCATCTGCTTATTCAGCAAGTGCAGCTTCGGGGCTTTGGCAGCTCACGACCCCAATATCGAATCATTTTGGGGTAAAAAGTGATTGGTGGTACGACGGACGCAGAGATGTACCCGCGGCGACAACTGCTGCGTTAGATTTTCTAGAATATCTTTACGACAGAACTGGCGAAAACTGGTTGTATGCCATAGCAGCGTATAACACTGGTGAAGGCAGAGTAAATAATGCCGTTCGCAGAAATAAAGCCGCAGGTAAAAGCACTGAATTTTGGGCATTATCATTACCTCGAGAAACCCGACGTTACGTCCCGCAGCTCATCGCTTTATCCGATGTCATCAAAAATGCCGATAAATACGGCATTACCTTAACACCTATCGCTAATGAGCCTCATATCGCCGTTGTCGATACCCAAAGCCAAATTGATTTAAAACTGGCTGCTGATTTAGCGGACATGAACATAAACCAACTTAAAGCACTTAACCCAGGTCTTGATCGCTGGGCCACGTCACCAGAAGGGCCGCACACTCTAGTGCTGCCTTATGACAAAAGAGATGTATTTGAGCAAAAATTGGCGCAACTTGACCCAAAAGACAAGCTCAATTGGCATCGTTATAAGATTCAATCAGGTGATACTGTCAGTCATATCGCCAAACGCTTCGATACGTCAGCATCATTTATTCGCTCAAGTAACAATCTTAAAAACAACAATATTCGAGCTGGCAGATATTTAATTATCCCAGTGCCACCTGAAGGCGCTGACTTAACAACAGATCAGTTATTAGCGCAAAATCAATTAACACCTAAGAATATCACTTATACAGTGAAGTCTGGCGATTCACTGTGGGTTATCGCAAAGCGTTACAATGTCTCGGTCGATGATTTAATTCGCTGGAACCGTCTGCCTAAAAATGGCGCGTTAAGCATTGGAAAAGAACTGACAATTGGTAGCCGTGCATCAACAAATGCAACTGAGCGAACAGTTAACTACAAAGTTCGCTCAGGTGATTCACTTGCCCGTATTGCCAATAAATTTAACGTATCTGTAGATGACTTAATCAAGTGGAATAAGTTACATAACACCAAATATATTCAGCCTGGACAAATGTTACGTTTAATTGTTGATGTATCAAAAGTGAACGCTTAATTGAGTTTCGCTATTCATTACTGATTACAAAAGTGCTGGTTCGTTAAGCTTAAATCGGTTACTTAAACCAAAAATGATTGGTTTTATTTACCTAATTAAATCCCACCAATAAAAATGGCAAGTGATAATATCACTTGCCATTTTTTTACGCTGATTAGTGCTAATGGAAACGAAATGCTAGTTAACAACCAAAGGTGTTGAACCTGCATTTATCACTGGCATTGCACTTTCTTCAGCTTTACCAGCAAACTTGACACTGAATCGATATCCCGGTCCTGACACTTTTGCCATCACAGCAGCAGGTACACTAAAACGAGTTTCGATTGTTTGTGCTGGTGCTAACGTAACAGTACGCAATGCTTGGGTATACATCATATCCTGAGAAGAAGACCAAATTTGTTGACCTTTAGGATCATAAAGTCCTAAATCAGCGGTCATCCCTGAATTAAACATCAAGCTAACAGGATAACTCTGACTGTTAGTTGCCGTATGTTTTACCGACATTGCTTTAGTAGAGTCTGTATAGGTTTCAGCTTCTAAAAAGCCGACTAATAAGGTTTCTGCCATTGTTGATACTCCAGCACCAAGCGAAATTGATTTTGCTTTTACGACACTTTTAGTCTCTTTCGCAGTATCGACATCCGTGTTTTGTGCAGTGACATCTGTACTTGTTGTACTACAACCCACTAACAGTAAACTTAAGCAACCTATAAAACGTTTCATTAAAACCCTCCTAATTTTTTGAACAAGCTATCTTTAAGCTTATCGGTTTCACCTTTTATTTTGGCATCAAATAACGCACTCGTGTCGATACCAAATTTAGGGTCTTGCATGCTACCTGTAATCGTTAACGGAATATCAACGCCCGCTAATGCATCTTTCTCGCCACCCTGTCCTGCTAAAGAACCCACTAAAGACGTAGTTAATTTATAATCTACTGTTTGTGAGTCTATATTGGCATTACCATTACCGCTTAAACGTATAAGTGGTGATGACATCGCTAAATCAGGGTTGGTCAGTACTGCACTATTTAAGTCAAAGCTGCCTGTCAGACTTGTAAAATCTGTTTTTAACTCTTCAGTATTTTTCGCAGAAAGATCACCTTTGAGCTTATCTTGCGCACTGCGGATCATTTGCGGAATATTAACCCCATAAAGTGAACCATCAGCGATTTCAAAATCCCCTTTCGCTAATAGGTTTTTCTTTATATTGTCAGGGATTAAACTTTTACCAGAGCCTTTAACTTTGAAGTTTGCTGCACCTGAAATTAAATCCACATCAGCAGCGTCTTTTAGTAGCGGTCTGAATTGTACGCCAGTCAATGATTCTTCAAAGTGATAACTTGCGACTTTTTGGCGTGCATCAAGTTTTGCCGTTGCTTGAATACTACCTTCATATAGGTTTGCAGAAAATTCACTCAAATTGGCGATACCATCTTTAACTGTGGCATTCATTTTCCAATTTTGAGTTAGTAAATTAGCAACTTTAATTGACTTAATAGTGACGCCCATAGTCACATCAATGGTTTTCAATGCGGATAAGTCAGGCTCTGTTGCAGGTGCCGTGCTCGCCACCTTTTCTGTTTCTGCTGGAGTTTGTTCATCAGAAGCGGGCATTAACTTATCCACATCGATGTCACCAAAGTCCATTTGCATGTTTATTTTCGGGATTTTTGCACCATAGTTGACACTTAGCTTACCTGTAGCATCAATTTCCATTGCAGATAATTTGCTAATAATGACTTCTACGTTTTGTGAATCAAGTGCAACGGCTATATCTGTCACTAATTGCGTGGATAATTGATTATTAGGAATGCCCTTACCGCTGACATCAGTATTAATCGTGAAGCCGTTAATGACTAATTTAGCCAAGTCTTTACTGACATTTAGCTTGCCTTCACCATTACTGTTAACCGTCATATCAGGAAGCTGTGCTGAAAAGTCATATGCAAAGTCAGCGTCATTACCCAATGAAAACTCACCCAATGTTAAGCTATTAAGCTTGAAGACTTGATTCGTATCTGTCGTTTCATCAATCAGATTAATAGTGGTATTGGTAATTGATACTCCGCCAATTTGTAAACTTTGTAGTTCAACACTTGTTTTAGCTGCTGAATCAGTCGTTTTGTCTTCTGTCACAGCTGCCGAACTGTCACCACTCAAACCATCGATACTCGTGGTACCGTCCTTTTGAGTTATCATATTGACCGTTAAGCCATCTAATGAAAGCATCGCGATTTCAACTTCTTGGCTTAATAGCGGCATTAATTCTACGTTGGCAACAGCTTCATTCACTTCAACAAAGTTGTTCGCAGAAAAATTTTCTGGATTAGACAATGATATCCCACCCAATTTTATGCCAATCGATGGGAATACACTCCAGCTCAAATCATCCTTAATGACAAATGTACGTCCAGTTTGATTTTCAACCGCCTCAACAATTTGCGGTTTAAAACTATTCAAATCAAAAAATACCGTTAAGTACACTGCGAGTATTAATATTACCCCAGCCACGATACCTAACAGCCATTTAAGTGCCTTCATGTTTGCTTCCTTGTCAGTAAATTGGTTCTCAATTTAGCGTTACTATCTTGTTATGTAACAGTTTAGCTCAAAACCGTTAAATCTAAAGGTTTTTCAGCAATGGCAATACCATTGATATCAGCATAGATCATCATCTTTGGTTTAATATCGACACCAGCAATATTGATGGCAACATCAATTAAACCGACATCTTTTTTCTCAGTTTTAATTGGGTTTGTCGCAAGTGCCTGCACACCAATATCTATGGTTGCGATAGTACCTGCATCTCTAATTGCGCCATAAATGATTATCCCTTCCCATTCATTATTAAATGCAGACTCCGCAATCATATCGCCCAATAAGGCCCGTCGACAGACGCCACCACCATCAACCACCAGCACTTTACCTTTTCCCGGTGTGGCTAATACTGACTTAACTTTAGAGTTATCTTCAAAACATTTAACGGTGACCACTTCGCCATAAAAAATAGTTTTACCACCATAAGAGTTCCAATTCGATTGAACTAAAGTCAGTTTATTTTCGTAATGGTCAAATAAGTCGGGTAATAAATCTAACATCTCACACTCCATGTACTAAAATGAATAGGTTACCTCATAATATAAACGTCCATAGCTATTGAAACAATTCATTAATCTGAATAAACTGTCGCCTATACTTTACTTGTTCATGGATGAAAACATTGCAGTATTTGAATTTCTCATTTATTGCGAAATACCAATTAACTTTTAAGTAGTTTTCAATATGACTGATATCAATTTACAAAATGTAATAAATGCGTTCGATGAATTAGATTTTGAAAATAGAACAACTAAAAATCTTGAGAATGCACGTAATAGAATGCAAATGAAGACGTATTTATCTTCTTTGGATTACAGTTTACGACGCTTAAAAATCTTAGAAGAAGTGGTTTCTGAAATTGTCGAAGAAAAACAAACTGAATTGGTAAAGCAAGAACATATTCAAACCTACAAAGCAAAAATCATCCAGTTATCAAGAGAGTATAAAATCTCGTATCAAGACGTTATCAACATAATGAATAAGTTGAAACACCAGTAATGACTGGGCCTACTAATGTATTGGCTTAACACCGATTCATCTTCCTCGATAATTACCCTTTGCTAACTACTATCGGCCATCGTTGATTTATATGTGCTGTATTATATATGCAGCATTAAATCTCCACTCCAGTCTAGCACTCATTTCTAAGCCCATAAGCGGTCTATCAGATAGCTTATGTTATTTTTAATGTGTTTAACGCAAATATCAATTCGTCAGCTATGTAAATTAACCATAAACAGTTAACAAAAATGAAATAAATTTGCATTTACAAGTTCGAATAAAAAAACCTTGTTGAATATTTCCAACAAGGCTTTATTAGTTTATAAATGCGAGGTGTTCATCAATAAGACTATTTATGGTTTACACTTTAAACTGCCCTACTATGTTTTCAAGCTCATTTGAGCCTTTTGCTATATTGTCACTACTATCCAGTAATTTCTCGTTATGATTTTTATTCTCTACCGACATATCATTAATGCGGGTAATATTCATATTTAATTCTGAAATCACTGCACTTTGCTCTTCTGTTGCACCTGCTATTTGAATATTCATTTGAGAAATATCCCCAATCGCTGACTTAATTGAATGAAGTGCTTGTTCTACTTTTTGCGTTTCACCAACGGTTTCATCTGATTGTGTTAAAGCCCGTTCTACTGAATGGTTTACATCTTCAATAGCTTCTCTAATAGCGTCAATAATGCCATTGATTTCACGGGTTGAATCTTGCGTTCTACTAGCAAGCGTTCTAACCTCATCGGCAACTACAGCAAAGCCTCGACCCGCTTCACCTGCACGAGCGGCTTCAATAGCAGCATTCAATGCCAATAGATTGGTTTGCTCAGCAATACCAACAATAACATCTAATATTTGCCCAATCTGGCTGGAGCTAACTTTTAGACCTTTTGCAACAGATTCGGTTTGTTGTAGCTCAGAAGACAAATCACCAATTTTTGACATTGCCTTATCTACAATCATGGCAGTATTGTCGGCTTCAGTGTCGGCAATATTTGCACTCTGTGCAGCAGCTTGTGCATTTGACGCAACTTCTGCGGCTGTCATCGACATTTCATTTATCGCAGTAGCAACATTTTCGGTTTCCATTTGAACATTACTCGACACTTGATTTGCATCAGATGATATAGATGCAAGCTGTTGAGCAAGAGCTTGGCTTTGAGTGACATTTCCCGCAACTGAAGATACTAGATTTTGGATCTTGTCTGTAAAAATATTAAAATTATGGGCAATTTGGTTAAGTTCATCTTGACCATCTTCGGCTAACCTCAGTGTCAAATCCCCTTCACCTTTAGCAATATTCTCAAAAGCTGAAATAGTCTGTTGCATCGGCTTTGAAATACTTTTAGTGATAACAAACAAAATAATCAGGATCGGTAACCAAACCAATAAGAGTAAAAATAAATATTGCATCAAAAATTCATTTTTTTGCGTTTGGATATCGTCGATATAAATCCCCGTACCAACGACCCATCCCCATGGAGTAAAACGTTCTACAACACTCATTTTAGGGCTAGGAGTATCTTGATTGGGTTTATTCCACATGTAGTTAACCGTGGCATTTTTGGCATTATGAGTACGTTCAATCATTAATTGAAATAACGGCACATTATCAGGGTCACGCATTGATAACACATTTGTATTGATGAGCTTTTTCGCAAATGCGTGTTGTACCATGACCCCACTGGTATCAACGGTAAAAAAATATTCATTACCAGAATAACGTAAATTATCTAAGGCATTAATAGCAGCAAGTTTCGCTTCAGCCTCCGACATATCACCTTGCTCAGAAGCCAAATAAAACTGATTGATGACAGAGCTTGCGACCTCAATAATACCAGTAAGTTTGGCCTGCTTTTCTTGCACCAATACATTTTCGATACGGTTAAAAGCGAACAAAAACATGAGCACAGTTGCAAAAGCTGCAACCATAATCATGGCCATCAAGCGGTTAGAAATACTCGTTTTACGAAAAAAATGATCTATAGCATTCATTGTCGTTCACCGTATTATTAGAATAAATATCGAGACAAACTAGACTATGTTTAAAGCTAATGAATAAGTAATGAATTGATTGTTATTTCCCCAAACAATCATCATTCAAATTTAGCTTATAAACATACCTTATTCCTTATAATCGACCGATTAAAGAAATTATTTAGCAAAGCACATGAATAAAAATCAATCAATAAACTCAGCAACTATGGGTAAGCCGCAAATGATTCGTGGTGAATAGAATAATTAAATATAGAATAGTGAGAGGTGTTCGCCATGTAATAACGCTTGTCGAAAAGGTGTTCATCAAAAAAATAATAGCAAGCATTAAGCAAAAGTTAACTAAGGTCATCACTAGATGACGTGCATATAAGATATGTATTACTGCGTTATCAATTTAATCTGATTTTTACCGTTCTGTTTTGCAAGATATAAGGCTTTATCACCATGAGAAATCAACTCGTTCAAATCCCAACGTTGTTTTACATCTATTGACGCCCCAATAGAAATCGTGACCCTGAGGTTGGTATTCGGCCAATACAATTTGGGAACATCATCTAAGATTTTCTCTGCAATCTGACATAACTGTTGCTCATTGAAGCACTGAAAAACAGATAAAAACTCTTCTCCTCCGTATCGTACATTCATTCCAGTATACCGACCGCAATGTTGACGTATAATTTGCGCTACTCCATAAATCACATTGTCGCCGACTTGGTGGCCATAGGTATCATTAATTGATTTGAAGTTATCAATATCTATCATTAACACGCTTAATGGTTTATTAGTGTGTTGTGCGCTTTGTTCAATTTGCGGACCATTTTTAGTTAAATACAAACGGTTTTTAAGCTCGGTTAATGGATCCGTAACTGTTTGCAACGCTAATTTTTTCTGACTTGCTCTAAGCCGTAACTGTTGCCTTCTAATTTGGCTAAACTGCTGGAAGCTTTTACGAGTTTCAGAATCTCGGCGTAAGCTAGCCACTAAACTAATTAGGAACACAGCAAAAAAGATAGATATTCTATCGAGCTCTTCACCATAATCTTGTCCAATTCTATCTGGTGCGATTATCAGTAAATAACTCAACAACATCAGTGATAAACCAAATAGGCTCAGCTTAAATGGCATTCGAGATAATGCCCCGATGTAAACCATGACTAACACGCCACCTGATTGATAATCAAAATTACCTTGGGTCATCGCCAATTTTCCGATAGTAATAATCGACATGTATACCGTTAACACTAAAAACAGCTCGGCGAGCTCTAAATACTTGGATGCATAACGCCGCAAGGTAATTAACACCACTATGCAAAGTATCGATAAGAAGACTCTGCTGAGTGTCGCAACCCAAGCATGCTCAGTTAAGTGCTGGTAATCTAAAAGGCCAAATAAAAGATAAATAGGAATGACAGATAACAAAAATCCGGAATACGGCAACATGACTTGATGGACGTGATAATGCTTAAAACGCAATAACGAAAAACCGGTTAGTTTTTGATGAAAAGGCCGTAAAATAAAGTCGAACATAGACTACCCATTTTTCCTAAATTTTGCTTAAAAGCAGCAAAAACAGGTAAAACATTATTAATATTATGTCTTTATATATAGCAAAGTTTTCAAATACTAGCTACGAAATCATCCTCCATATGATTGAATAAATATGTCATAAATTTACCACACCACTCAATAATGTGAATAACACAAATTCTATCGCCATGTTATTCACATTAAGTCAGAAAGTATGTATGTCCATTCCTATTGATGGCGTTCTTTGTAGTCAAAGTAACTAAACTCTGCAACTGTGTTTTGCCCAGTTAAATCTTGAGCACATAAACCAACAAATGCACCAGTAAAACTGGAACCTTCTCCTTTGCCTGCTTCATCAGAAATTAAACTGTAATCTAAAGACGCAATGTGAAACCAGTCAGATCCATTTAATGAGTATTCAAATTTAAGTGTTTCATAGTGCACATCTGCTCGTAGATAAACCGATGATTGTAACAAGGGAATACGCTGTTCAAATATTGGAAATACAAGATCTAAACTTTGCTCACCTTCACAGCTCATAATATCTAGGTTTAGCCCAATTTTTTCATCATAAGATAAATATAAATAATGAAATTTATGAGCGTTGTAATAACAAATTAATCCTGCGGTTTGCTGAAAGTGGTTAGATTCAAACATGATTTTGGTTTGAGCAACAAATGAAAAATGACGCTGCCTTGTCGCAACCAACGCTTGCTCAAATGTGCTACCTAATGAATGCATTCCTGTCAGCAATAAGCTACCTGGTTTACGGGTTGTGCTTACAAAGTTTTCAGAGGTTGGACTTCTAAGCCATTGAAATTGATCCGCGATAAATCTATCTGTGAATTCATCTCTAAACGAGAAATCTCGCTGCGGTTTAGCTGTTAATCCAATTGGATTTAATTGTGCCTGCGATGAGTTAGTCGCTAACCTAAACCAACCATCATCAGTATAATGAACAGATTCTATTGCTGTTTCTCTGCCCATAGGACTGCGACGCTGTGATGTAGGTTGTTCAATGTCAAGTGGTCTAGAAGTCAGATGAGCTAAATACCATTCCCCTTCTTTACTTTCTACTAAGCTACCATGACCATTACGTTGCAATTTGTGCTGTAAATGAGGAACCGTTGCTACAATAGGACCTTGAGGATCAACGTCATAAGGGCCATCGATATGTTTTGAACGGGCCATAGTACAAACATGTTCGTACCCAGTCCCCCCCTCAGCAGTTAATAAATAATAGTAACCATTTTTTTTATATAAATGAGGCCCTTCAGTTAACCCGAACTCTGTACCCGTAAAAATAATTTTCGACTCGCCAATTAATCTTTCTGTTTTATCGCAATATTGTTGTAAAGCGATACCACCGAAGAAACTTCTATCTGGCCGATAATCCCAAACCATATTCAATAGCCACTTTTTCCCATCGTCATCGTGAAATAAAGATGGATCAAAGCCACTACTATTGAGATAAACCGGACGAGTCCACTCTCCATCGATTGTTTCACAGGTAGTTAAATAATTAGGTGAATCTTTAAAGTTGCCATCAAATCGTTTGACGTTGGTATAAATAAGATAGAACTTACCATTATTGTGTGTAAGACATGGTGCCCATATACCACATGAGTCTGGGACACCAGTCATATCTAATAAATCAGCTCGATTTAACGGTCGATGGACTAAGGTCCAATTAACCAAATCTGTTGAATGATAGATTTGTACCCCTGGATACCACTCAAATGTTGATACAGCGATATAGTAATCATCATTCACACGTACAATACTTGGATCTGGATTAAACCCTGGCAGTATGGGATTAATATCGGGTAAATTCATAGCTCACCTTTTCAGTTTGATAAGTTAAATGCCTTCACACTCTTTTAATCGCCAATATAAAACAACTGGATGTTAACAGTATGATACAACATGCATATGTTAACGATAACATATTACCAAATCAGCTTAGTGTCAATTTGACAAATAAAAGCATTAAAAATGATGAAGCGCGACAATAGACGAGGTGACACAAAAAAGCAGCAAATGATTGCTGCTAATAAAAATTCACTTGGTGTGGTGTGATCAGGCGTTAGGAATGAGCTATGACTTAACCCGGCTCGTTGAAGCACGCTGTTTTAATTCAAAATCAAGCACGTGGCGTAAGTCAGACAATTTATCACTCAAGCCTTGATCAAACTTTCCTGTCGTCAACATTGCTATTGCAGCTTCTGCCATGGCTTCAATTGGTTGCTTAACCGTTGTAATGTTGGGCCAAATCGTCGTCGCTATTGGCGTATCATCATAACCTACGACACTAAGTTGCTGAGGGACTTGTATCCCTAAAGAATTTGCCACAGAGATAACCGCTGCCGCCATATCATCATTACTTGCGAAAATAGCTGTTGGCATATTATTACAAGTTAACAACGCCTTAGCCGCGCTTAATCCAGATTTATAACTGAACAAACCTTGCTCAATGTATTCTGGCGGTATAGTTAACTTATTTGAACGCATTGCATCTAAGAAGCCTTGATAACGTAATCGACTTGCTCCTACATCTGGATGGCCAATAATAAACGCTATATCTCTATGCCCTTGTTCTATCAATAGATTAGTCATTTCAAAAGCGGCTTGATAATCATCCATACAAACAAATGGGGATTGAGTCAGCTCGACATCAGGTGAAACACGAATGTAAGGTACGTTCAATGCTTTAAGCTCATTTAGAATTTCAATATTATTGCAAAATGGCGGCAATAAAATGACGCCATCGACACGGGTTTCTTCAACGAGATCACGAGTAATAGTCAGTTTTTCTACCTGAGTCCCTTCACATTCATCAACGACTAAATGATAACCACGCTGCCGACAGCTTTTTAACGCTGACATCATAAACTGACTGACATAACCACCTTGGCTAGGGTTTTCGTACAGTAATCCAATGAAGTAAGATTTTGCACTGGCTAAGCGACGAGCCGAAATATTTGGTCTGTAATGTAATTTATTGGCCGCCTCTTTAACTTTTAAACGCGTTTTATCACTGACCTTTTCATCATTGTTCAACACTCGAGAAACTGTCATTTTTGATACACCAGCTAATTCAGCAACATCCTGAATCGTGGATTTTGTTTTAGAATTACTCTTACTTATTGGACTCATTACAGACTCGCCAGCAGCTTAAAAATGTTACGAAATTCAAATGTAACAATACGAAGGAAAAAATAACAGGATTACTCAACAAATAACCCAGTTTGAACTTATTAAAATTATCTGTTTATGCTTTATTAAGACAAAACATACCAATATAAAACGAATAGAAACATAGCAATAAGTAACATTAATCTTATAAAGTGCCAAACAAGAATAATTATGATACCGATAACTTACAAAAACGATTAATCATTGCTTGCGTCTTAAGCACTATGTTATTAAAAACGCTTAAGCATCCATATATCACAGCCACCATGAATAGTTCCTGTAAGAGGCTTATCTAAATGTGTAAATCCCATAGATTCATATAAAGAAATAGCAGCTTTCATTGATGCTAAGGTATCTAAATAGCACTGCTCGTATCCTTGAGATTGCGCAAAATCCAAACACACTTTAGTAAGTTTTCTACCAATGCCAAAGCCTCTTGATTCTGGTAACAGGAACAATTTTCGTAATTCACAAGTTTGCTCACTGTCATTAAACTTTGCTATTCCACCGCATCCCACGATTTGGCCATTTAATGTGGCTACATAATATTGGCTTTTATTTTCTAAAGAATAATATCGGCTCATTTGACTTACTTCAGGATCTGAAGGACCAAACCCCTCCCCAATTGCACCAAATTCTGTACCTACTTTTGCAATAATATCTGCAACGGTCTGATCTTGATTTGGTGCGATCGGTTTGATTTCAATATTCATTTTTACTCCACTCCAAATTAACTAGCACTTTGTCAAACTCAAAAGGTATCTTAGAGTCAAAAAACTATTGGTTTATTTGGGATTTGATCCATTCCATCCGTGCTTGAAATGCTAATGAAATTTGCTCAGTCACTATATTAGATGAGAGTTTACCAGCCAAAATATCGTTTGCAGCAGCTTCTATTTCAAAATTAAAACCGATACTTTTACGTTTATCATTAAACTCTGAGATTAACTCATCTCCCTGATATAAAAAGCACTGACTTGCTCGCCAAAAGCCTGGAATAGCAATATAACCTTTGTCACCAATGATGTAAGCCCAATTCTGTAATTTGCATCTAAAAGATGTAGCTAAGGTGGCCGTTACATTTTCATATTCAAATATGAAAGCTGCATCATTTTCGATTCCATTAGGTGCCAGATGTGAGGTAACAAATCCTGATATTGGCGTTTCATTAATGAAAAGTTGAGTAATGGCAATAGGATATACTCCCATATCATATACACAGCCACCAGCAAGCTCTTTGGCATACTCTCTTGAGTTAGGTTCATAAGCCTGCGGATAACCAAAATCAGCTTTAATGTGCATTAAATTGCCAATATGTCCTTCTTTAACCCATTCCTTTGCTTGCTGAATCGCTGGTAAAAAATACGTCCACATTCCTTCTAACAAATAAACTTTTTTTTGCTTTGCTAATTGATAAAGTACCTTTGCTTCTTCAGTAGAAATGGTAATTGGCTTTTCACACAGTACGGCCTTTCCTGCCAGAATTGCAGCCTTTGCTTGCTCGAAATGAAAATTGTGTGGGGTCGCAATATAAATAGCATCGACATTTTCATCATTGAATAAACTGTCATAATCTCCGTAAGATTGACAAATATCATATTGCGTCTTAAAAGCTTCAGCTCTTTTAGAGTCACGTGCTGCAATGGCATATAATCTGCTATTGTCGACATATGACATATCTGCAGCAAATTGATGAGCAATCCTACCTGCCCCAATAATTCCCCAGCTAACTTGCTTCATTTCTAATCCTTGTTTGTTCATTATTTATCCCACTCTGATTGTTCTGAGTCGCATGGATAAAATATAATCAATAATCTTCCGTAACTTTTTAAACCAAAATAATAGTCCAAGCTTATCCATTTAATGAAAGGCATGAGCAAGATTAACTTTTATCATTATCTATTTTTATACTATTGGCGATTAACGGTCACGACAATAAAAATGCCGTTAATTAGTATTAACGGCGGTTTATCAATACGACAACCAAAGTTATCGCAACTCTTATTTAGCAAGCATTGCATTGATAAGAGCCAATAAAAAGTAATCAATATTCACAAGCGACCTTCTTGTAGAATGAGATTACGTGAAAAAGCATGAACATTAAAAAATCATGCGATTAACATAATTTTCTAATAACTCTTGCTGACCACTCTGTGGTTTAGGGTCAAGCTGCTTAGCTTGGGCGAATTCACTTAAGCCTGCTAAATCTAGCTTGCCATTTAAAATGTTTTGACCTAGTTCACCATCCCAACCTGCATAGCGTTGCGCAACCTTTTTCTCTAAGGTTGCATCTGTAAACATGTCAGCCGCTTTAAGCAATGCCACAGCAATCGTATCCATACCACCAATATGGCCGTGGAATAGATCATTTGGATCGATACTTTGACGGCGGATTTTGGTATCAAAGTTAAAGCCGCCTGACTTAAAGCCACCACCTTTCAAAATTTCATGCATGATTAATGTCATTTCTTCGACACTATTTGGGAACTGATCCGTATCCCAACCCAGTTGAGGATCACCACGGTTAGCGTCGATAGAGCCAAACACATCAAGTGCAAAGGCATTAGCAATTTCATGATGGAATGAATGCCCTGCAAGCGTTGCGTGGTTCGCTTCGATGTTCACTTGGAACTCTTTTTCTAAACCGTACTGAGATAAGAAACCATGTACCGTCGCAGTATCGTAATCATACTGATGCTTAGTCGGCTCTTGTGGTTTTGGCTCGATTAATAGAGCACCTTTAAATCCAATTTTATGTTTATGTTCAACTACCATGGTAAGGAATCGAGCAAACTGTTCGCGCTCACGCTTTAAATCGGTATTTAATAGCGTTTCGTAACCTTCACGCCCGCCCCATAAAACGTAGTTCTCACCGCCTAGGCGTTGTGTTGCATTCATTGCAGTACAAACTTGGGTTGCGCCATAAGCGAACACTTCAGGGTCTGGATTCGTCGCGCCACCTGACATATAACGCTTATTACTGAATAAGTTTGCAGTACCCCATAGTAACTTCATGCCGGTTTCTTCTTGATTCTGTGCAAGCACATCCGTCATTTCAGCAAAGTTATTTAGATATTCACGAATGTTGGCACCTTCTGGAGAAACATCTACATCGTGAAAACAGTAATAAGGCACGCCAAGCTTTTGGAAAAACTCAAACGCGACATCGGCTTTTTGTTTTGCCATTACTAAAGGTTCGCCAGATTCTAACCAAGGACGGTCAAATGTATTAGCACCAAAAATATCAAAACCATTCCAACAAAAGTTATGCCAGTAACATGCTGCAAAACGCAGATGTTCTTTCATTGTTTTACCTAATACGACTTTATTTTCATCGTAATAACGAAACGCCAAAGGATTAGTTGATTCTGGGCCTTCATATTTTATTTTGCTGACGCCACTAAAGAATTCACTCATAGTTCTCTCCAAACAGTAAGGTAAATACGCATGTAAAAAGTCACTACTTTTTCAATACGCTTATTATTAATCATTAAAATAATGAATTTAGGTTTTGATAAATTTGGCTGAATTTTTCACGACGCTCTTTGTGATGGTTAAATTCGGCTTGATTGGGTTCATATGACTCAACTAATGTTGGTACAGGACAAATATCTTCAATATTGGCATTGGGTGTTACCGCGAGTTGCGCAAGTCTAGCAGCGCCAAGCGCGGGACCAACATCGCCGCCTTGTCGATAAACGAGATTTTGGCCAAGAATATTTGCCAATAATTTGCGCCAATATTCACTTTTAGCACCACCACCTATCAAGGACACTTCATCAGGCTTTACGCCCGATGCATGCAATGCATCGCAGCTATCAGCAAATGCATAGCCCACTCCTTCTAACACGGCTTTAGTCATGTCAGCTCGTTCAGTTGAATGAGTAAGCCCAAAGAAAACACCTTTAGCGTGTGGATTATTGTGTGGCGTGCGTTCGCCACTTAAATAAGGTAAGAAAATAAGATCTGATTGGTTATCTGATTGTTGTTGTGCTAATTCATTTAATAACTCAGGTACACTGACATTACCGACTAAATTTGCTAACCAACTCAAACAAGAAGCAGCACTCAATACAACAGACATTAAATGCCATGTACCAGGAAGCGCATGACAGAAGCTATGAACGGCACTATCTGGGTTAGATTTGTAACCGTCAGTCACCGCAAAATAAACACCGGAAGTCCCAAGAGACAACATAGCTTGACCAGGCTTAATGATGCCTACACCTACCGCACCAGCAGCATTATCACCGCCACCGGCAACGACTGGCACTTGTTTAATACCCCAGCGTTTGGCTAATTCTGGTTTAATGTAACCAGTGATTTCAGACCCTTCATAAAGAGTTGGCATGTGGTCACGAGAAAGGCCTGTAGCAGCCAGTAAATTGTCATCCCAATCTCGCTTCGCCACATCAGTCCATACAGTGCCTGTTGCATCGGATAAATCAGATGCAAATTCACCAGTTAGAAGGTAACGAACATAATCTTTTGGTAATAATACTTTTGCGACCTTATCGAAAATCGCAGGCTCGTTCTCTTTAACCCACAATAACTTTGGCGCAGTAAAACCTGGCATAATCATGTTACCGGTAAGCTGACGAGCATTAGGCACTGATTCCTCAATACTAGAGCACTGCATTGCACTTCGACCATCATTCCATAACATTGCAGGACGAAGTACGTCACCATGATTATCAAGTAATGTTGCGCCATGCATTTGGCCTGAAAGTCCAATTGCTTTTAAATCTGCGAGTTGACCATTAGCAGCAAGTTTGTCCATTGCTGTCATCGCTGCCTGACCCCAAGACTCAGCAGATTGTTCTGACCATAATGGTTGTGGACGAGAAACGGTGAGCGACACACTCGCTGTATCTACAACAGTGCCGCCTTCAGTTACCAATACTAGCTTTATACAAGATGTTCCTAAATCAATCCCTAAGTACACAGTCTCTTCCTCGAACAGTTCTTAATTAAGGCTCATTGGAGAACAATACTTCGCCAAATGAAAGTAACATAAACATTACATTAAAATGTTACCGCTCACAATTAAAAAGTTACTTTTTCAAATAATTTTTGCAATAGGTCATAAAAACAATGACTTGAAGAACATCCAACATTGATAAGCAGTCATTAAAAACTGAAACGTAGCAAAAGACATGAAATATGAGATTGTAGATCAGCTAGAAATATCAAAAATAATATCAATTCGTCATCCTTGACATATCTCCCCCTGTTTATTCATTTTTAGATTTAAGAACAAATAACTAAAGCTAAACACTGCATAATGGCTAGGTTTAGTTAAGTGTATTTTAAACAGAGAGCTATGCTTTGCATCAAATATGTAAATGGTTCTTTATTCGGGTTTAGATAATAAGAGTGTTTAACAGCATTCAAGGTTAATAGAATTATTTTAAAGGTCAGCGTTAACTGTTAATGAAAGCTTTAGTGAAAGGAAGAGGGAAAGGGATACGCGTAGTAATAATATTAGCGCCGAAATTTACTGTAAGTTTTTAATGATGACAACATATCAGTCAGCTCAAGAGCTACTCACGATTTAACAAGCTTTCAATTAAAAAATAATTCATAAACAAAATAACTATTCGCTATGAGAAATATATCATGAGCTAAAAACCATATTATGAGTAACACTGTCTATAACTATCAACCTCATTAACTGGCAGCCTCATTAACTAACAATGCAAACGAAAACGCATCGAAGTTATAGCTTAACAATTAACTTAACGAACAATTTATCAGCAATATACAGTGACTAATTATCAGGTGATACTGAGCTTTTATTAATCAATATGTCTAGAATTGCAACAGAAACCAAGATTGTGGGATAGGAAATAAAAGCTTAAATAAAGTAGGAGATATCGAAAAATGGAACAAAGAATATGAATTTATAAGTAAAATATAGCTAGCTAAAAAGAAATTAATCTATAGCATCTAGATTTTCAGACATGTAATGCATTCATTGAGAGATAAACTTGAATTAACTACCCTACTCTATAGCAGTTACGCAGCAACAACCTGTGCAATCTTCTTCAGCGGGTTTAATCGATTATGCATCACTTTAATCGTTTCAAATTGCTGTAAAACTTTAGTTTCGGTTAATGGGCACTCTTTAGATAGCACCATAACTAAAGCGGCTTGCAAACTATTTTCTACCACTAATACCAGTACGTTATTACCACTAGCATTTAACAGAAACAGTTTACCAACTTCGCAATAAACACATTCTTGGCTTATTTCAAAAAACCATGATTTCGGCATTTGTGGTTTAAGCAAAAAATGTGAGGCGGTAGCATTTAATGCAGTTTGAACAATCGCCGCATCAGACATATTGACAATTTTAGGTAAGGTTTCAAGCATGTGAATATAGAATTTAGCGTGCTCGACACTAAACTCTGATGTTATTAACGCATCAGGGATGAGAGATTTACTTTTATATGGAGTTAAGAACTCCATATCAGGACCCAATGAAATACTTAATTGCTTATAGCATTCATTAAATTCCCACTGCCAGTCCTTATTTGGCATTAATAACATTTTTAGTACCTAATTATAAGAATACAGTCTGATAATAGATTATATTTCCAACAATATCAAAAGTTATTTCAAATAATTGATATAGAGATCAAAAAGTTATAACGATCGAAAGATCAAAAACGCGATCGCTATAACTCACTAAGATCTATTATTTAGATCTTAGTATGGTTTTTAAGCTATTAAGATCTTATTTCGCTTTATAAGCATTAACAATATCATTAATTAAACCAGGCCCTTGATAAATAAAGCCTGTATATATTTGAACCAATTGCGATCCTGCATCGAATTTAGCTAATGCATCTTCTGCACTATTAATTCCACCGACGCCAATAATTGGGATCTCACCGTTCAAAAATTCAGCTAATTGTTTGATCACTTTAGTTGAAAGATCAGTTAATGGCTTACCGCTTAACCCACCCATCTCATTTGCATTATCTAAACCAACGACTGCATCACGAGTTAATGTGGTGTTTGTGGCAATAGCACCATCAAATTTACTCTTTAATAAAGACTGAGCAATTTTTTCAATCTCTTCTGTTGTTAAATCTGGCGCAATTTTAAGCGCAATTGGAACATACTTATTATGTTTTTCAGCTAATTCCGCTTGCTTTGCTTTTAATGAACTTAATAAGTCATCTAAAAGCTCACCATATTGTAAAGTACGCAAACCTGGTGTGTTTGGTGAAGAAATATTTACTGCAATATAATCTGAATGCTGATAAACCTTCTCCATACAAATTAGGTAATCATTTTTACCTTCATCAACTGGGGTATCTTTATTTTTACCGATATTAACACCAACAATAATGTCAGTTTTCTTAGCCATTAAATTTCTAACTAAGTTATCAACACCTTTATTGTTAAAACCCATTCGATTGATAATCGCTTTAGCAGGTTTAAGTCTAAATAAACGTGGTTGTTCGTTACCAGGTTGAGGACGTGGTGTTACGGTCCCTACTTCAACGTGACCGAAGCCCATTGCATGAAATGCATCAATTGATTCGCCATCTTTGTCTAAGCCCGCAGCAAGCCCTACAGGGTTATTAAATGTAATTCCCATGCATGTGACTGGAGCAGCACTTACATTTTGACTATAAAATAGGTTTAAAGGGTTGTTTCCAGTGTTTTTTAAACTTCCAATAGCGATGTTATGCGCTACTTCTGGATCCATTTGAAACATTACTTTTTGTGCAACTTTGTAAAAAAACATGCTTTCTCCTAAACCTAAAAAAAGCCCCGGCTATTTGCCAGGGCTTGTTCACTTATTATAAATAATTATCTTGGGCCTTCGCAATGAAGGATCAATAAATTAAGTTCACGTAACGCCACCGAGAATTTTGCGAAATCATGGCTTTGAGACACTTTAAAGTCCGCTAGTAGATGGAACCAGCGTTCCAATAGCTTCTCATTATTATCAATCCACTGCTGAATGATTGTGTCTGCATTGCACGTATCAGTACATGCTCTAAGTACTGTAGAGCTCAATGCTCGTTGCTGCCAATCAAGCTCTTCTCTAAAGGCTGCACGTGCTAAAGCTTGCCAATGATTCGATACTGGTTGATTGCTGATTTGTTCTAGGAACCAATGCAATTCAACTTTCGCACCCAATCTGAAGTAAGTTTCAGCCACTAATTGAACAGTCTTTCCTTCGAGTTCAGCAATCTGAGCAATATCTAACGCTGAGAATAATGTACTCATTTTAGCAACAACTTGCGCTAATGACTCAGGTACACCTTGTTCTGTTAATGATTTTATTTCACTTGAAATTGCAATCACTTCTGCAGCAATCATATATTGATCAACATTGGCTTTTAACTCTTCAAATACTGGTTTGAAGAATGCCACTGTTTGCTCAATGTTCTCACCTTTATTGCGGTGACGAATAAACCAACGACAGGCTCTACGCATATTACGACGTAGTTGATGTAGCATCTCACTTTGCACATCAGCCGATACGACGCCATTGAGCTCAGTGATTGACTGAGTTAACTCTGCTAGACCAAAAACTTCGCGGGCCATAGTATAGCAAATAGCAGCCTCTGCGACTGTGGCACCTGTCTCATCTTGCATGCGTTGAACGAAATTAAAGCCCATGTCATTAACCAATTCATTGGCTAGTGACGTTGCGATAATTTCACCACGCAGTGGATGTGCAATCATTTTGTCAGCATATTTAGCTTGTAATTGCTGCGGGAAATAATCCGTAAGTAACTTACTTAAGAAAGTATCTTCGGTAATTTCTTCAGTCACTAACTGCTCTTTCAGCACCATTTTACCGTAAGCCACCAATACTGATAACTCAGGTCTAGTCAGTGGGCGATTATTAGCTAAACGCTCGGCAAGCTCATCATCAGTCGGTAAGAATTCAAGCGCTCTATCTAATTTGCCATCTTTTTCAAGATATTGGATATAGCGTATGTGCTCTTTTAACTGAGAAATGCCATGGGCTTGAGTGACTGAAATAGTACGAGTTTGGTCGTTACAATCTTGAAGTACAATTTCACCAACTTCATCGGTCATGTCTTCAAGTAAACGGTTACGTTGCTTAACAGTCAGTTCGCCGTCAGCAACCAATGTATTAAGTAAAATCTTAATGTTAACTTCGTTATCTGAGCAGTCTACGCCGCCAACGTTATCAACAAAGTCGGTATTGACTCGGCCGCCATTGGCTGCAAATTCAATACGGCCTAATTGTGTCGCACCTAAATTACCGCCTTCACCAATGATTTTAGCTTTCAGTTCATTACCATTTACTCGAATAGCATCATTAGCACGATCACCAACTTCAGCATGTGTTTCTGAAGTTGCTTTAACGTAAGTTCCGATACCACCATTCCAAATTAAATCGACACGCATTTTCAGTAATGCTTGCATCAATTGATTTGGCGTCATGGTGTCTAAATCAGTTTCAAGCATCGCTTTAATTTCTTTAGTCAGCTTCAATGATTTAGCTGAACGTTGGAAAATAGCACTGCCCTTAGACATTAACTTAGTGTTGTAATCTTCCCAGCTTGAACGTGGTAAGTTAAATAAGCGTTCACGCTCAAGATAACTTTTCTCCACATCCGGATTTGGGTCAACGAAGATATGCATATGGTTAAATGCAGCCACTAATTTAGTGTGACGCGATAACAGCATACCGTTACCAAATACGTCGCCCGCCATGTCGCCAACCGCTAAGCAGGTAAAGTCTGTGGTTTGACAGTCAATGCCTTCTTCACGGAAGTGACGTTTAACCGACTCCCATGCCCCTTTTGCAGTAATGCCCATTTTTTTATGGTCATAACCATTACTACCACCCGATGCAAAGGCATCACCAAGCCAGAAATCGTATTCGATAGCAATTTCATTAGCAATGTCAGAGAAAGTCGCTGTGCCTTTATCTGCTGCAACAACAAGGTAAGCATCATCTTCATCGTGACGAACAACATCTTTTGGTGGCACGACATTACCTTCGATAATGTTATCGCTTATATCGAGTAAGCCACGAATAAATAGACGGTAACATGCTTGGCCTTCATTAAAGAACGCTTCACGTCCCCCATCAGTAGGGAGTTGTTTACAAACAAAACCACCTTTAGCACCCACTGGCACAATGACGGTGTTTTTAACTTGTTGCGCTTTTACAAGGCCGAGTACTTCGGTACGGAAATCTTCTCGTCTATCAGACCAACGTAATCCACCACGTGCGACTTTACCTCCACGTAAATGAACACCTTCAACACGCGGCGAATACACAAAGATTTCAAACTTTGGTAATGGGCGTGGCATCTCTGGGATATCTTCTGGCGAAAACTTAAACGAGATATAAGGCTTATTGATACCTGTTTCTAAAGTTTGATAGAAGTTAGTACGCAATGTGGCATTAATTAAATCTAAATAACGACGAATAATACGGTCGTCATCCAAACTTGAAACATCTTCAAGACGTAAATCAACTTGCTCTAGGAACTTGCTCAAGGTACGAGTTTTGAGCTTAGGGTTGAATTTACGAATAAACATTTTAACCAACAAATCAGCAATTTGTGGGTAACGATTAAATGTTTCTTCAATGTAAGACTGACTGAAAGTCGCATCAATTTGGCGCATATATTTTGCATATGCACGTAAAATAGACACTTCGCGACCGGTTAAGCTAGTCGCTAAAATCATGCGGTTAAATCCATCGTCTTCCAGCTCTTTATCCCAAACTTGAGATAATGCATTTTGGAAGCGATCTTGACTGTCCGCTAAATTATCGACTGCAGCACCTTGAACTGTCATTAAGAAATCTAAAATCCAGTATGTATGGCCATCAGCTGTTTTCACTTCATATGGGCGCTCGTTAATCACACGCAAACCGAAGTTTTCAAGCATAGGTAACACATCAGAAAGATGAATTGGCTCATCTTTATGGAAAAGTTTTAACCTAACTTTATTGTCATTTAATGCCGTTTCTTGAGGCTGATAGAACAACATTCCTAACTTATGTTCATCATTTAATGCTTCAAGGTGTTGAATATCAACCACAGCTGAACTTGGTAGAACATCTTCTTTATAGCTTGGTGAAAATGCATTTAAGTAACGCTTGGTTAATCCAGTACCAGACTGTTCACCTAAGGCATTATTTAAAGAACTGTGTAATTTATCTTCCCAAGAGCGAGCAGCTTCAATTAGGTTTTTCTCAATAGCTGCCACATCGACATCCATATTATTATTATCAACTTTGATGATGTAATGCGTACGCGCTAAAGTTGATTCAGAAAAGTAAGTAGTAAATTCAACATCTTCACTACTGTTAAAATGCTGAGCTAAAATACGTTGTGTATCTTGACGTAACTTAGTGTTGTAGCGGTCTTTTGATACATACACTAAACAAGATAAGAAACGACCAAAGCCATCTTTACGGACAAATAATTTTAATTTGTCCCGATCTTGCATTTCTAGAACACCACGAGCTATATCAGCGAGTTGATTTTCTTTAGCTTGTATTAGCTCATCACGTGGTAAGTTCTCAAGGATATTCATCAAGGCTTTATAGTCATGGGAGCGAGGCGCTAAACCTGATTGCTCCATAACACGCTCAACTTTACCCGCAAGCAAAGGTATTTCGCGAGGGCTACGGTTGTATAAGTTAGATGCATATAAACCTAAGAAGCGATCTTCACCAATCACATTTCCGGCTTTATCAAAGCGTTTAATCCCAACATAATCGACATATGCAGGCCGGTGAACACGACTTTTAGTCGAGCTTTTCGTTAATACGAGTAGGCTAGAATCTAATGCTTCTTTACGGGCAGATGCTGAGAACGTTGACAGTAATAAGCCACGGTCACTATGTTGATTGCTTGAACGTCCCATCAAACCAAGGCTTGATTCTAAATCTGGAACAAGCTCAACATCACCTTCTACTCGCTTAAGCTCATAATAACGATAACCTAGCAGTGTGAAATGATGATTATTCAAGTAGGTCAAAAAGTTAGTCGCTTCTTCCATTTCGGCTTTTTCACCAGGAAATGGCTGCTTAGGTAACTTTTTAATGGTTTCTGATAACTTGTCAGACATCTGTTGCCAATCATCAACAGATGACACGACATCGGCAAAAACTGACTCAAGTTCTTTACCAATGGCTTTAATATCTTTTTCACTGCTTTGACGGTCAATTTCAATTAAAAATACCGCAACATTTTCAGTTGCTTCTGGCGCATCTTTAATAAATGACACTTCTTTAACCAATTCCTCATCACGTTGTAAAGCAAGTGGTGTATGTAACACCATATGCGCCGTAATGCCCATGCGGTTTAATGCCATAGTCACTGAATCAACCAAAAATGGCATATCAGGTTGAATAATTTCAATAATACTATGGGTAGACTGCCAGCCATGTTTTGACTGACTTGGGTTAAACACACGGATGTGGCTGTTGGTTTCAGCAGATTTATTGAGGGCATTCCAAAGGCTTAATACTGCACCATAAAGGTCGCTGTCATTACGAGCATTTAAGTCGTCTTTAGACATATGTGCATATATACAATTGGCAAATTGCTCAACTTGTTTAGCTTGAGAATTAGGGATTTTTTTATGAATTAAATTGACTACATTTTCTAGTAGTACTGAAGGCATTGCATCTTTAAAGGCCATGTTGCAGTTTCCTTAAGCGTTTATGGCAGCGCTTTTATCATTATATTGGATGCTTCGGCTTGTTGATTCAGTTTTAGAACTGAGATCTGGAGCAAAGTTTATTACTAATTTAATGCTATTTCGAGCACTATTTTAGTGGTAGATCCTCTAAAATCCTTGTTAACACAGCAATTATAGTCACTATTTGAACAATCAAGCGTTTAGATAGAGTAAGTATGCAAAAAAAAAGAGGAGCTAAGCTCCTCTTTATAATTCTAAACCGTTTACCTACTTGGGTTTGCGCCAAAATACTGCTGATAATGCAGGTAAAATAATTATCGCCCCCAACATATTCACTAAAAACATGAAAGTTAACAAAATACCCATGTCCATTTGGAACTTAAGTGCCGAGAAGAACCAAGTACTTACACCGATGGCTAATGTTAAGCCAGTAAAGATAACCGCACTACCTCGTTCAACAAGTGCTTCGAAGTACGCTTGTTGAACTGCCATTCCTTGGGTTAATTTGCCGGACATGGTCGATAAAATATAAATACCGTAATCAACACCAATCCCGACGCCTAACGCAATAACAGGTAACGTACTCACTGCAAGACCAATATCTAACCAAGTCATTAATGCTTGAGCTAAAGTCGACACGACATACAAAGGCACGATGACTGCTATGGTGGCTTTAATTGAACGGAAACTTATCAAACAAAGAACAAATACAGCGCCATACACATAAATCATCATAGGCAATTGCGCTTCACTGACAGCTTCATTAGTGGCAGCCATTACTCCTACAGGTCCTGATGCCAGTTTAAATTGCAAGGTATCAGTGTTTAGTTGTGCTGCAACTTGTTTAACTTTTGCTGTAACAACTTCAATCGTTTCTGCTTTATGATCTTTTAAGAAAAGAAACACTGGCATGACCGAACAGTTACCATTAAGCAAACCAGATGTAGTAGGCACCCGCCCTACAGCTTGAACCAAACTTGCTGTAGTACGTGGAAGCACTTGCCATTTAGGATTACCTTCATTAAAGCCAGCATTCACCTGCTTAGACACCGACGCAAGACTTGCTGTTGACTCAACACCTGGCGTATTACCTACCATCCATTCAAATTGGTCTATCTCATTAAGAATCGAATGATAAGTACACGCTTCAGGTGTCGCCTCAACAATTACCGTCATGTAATCGGTAGTAATTGAGTAATTATCGGTAATATGAAAAGTATCTTGGTTATAACGCGAATCAAGGTGCAATGCTGGCGCTCCGCCTTGTAAGTCACCAATTTTCATATTGCTAGCTTGCTGAAAACCAAAGGCATAAAGCAGTGCCGTACAGACTAATACTACACTGGCATATTTTGGCGTTGCAAAACGTGATAACGACTTCCACAAACCTTCAATTTTTGCTTTTTTAACTGGGTCTTCTTTTTCTGGCTTTATCGTGGTGTATGAAATAACCAGAGGCAATAAAATGAGATTGGTTAAAATAATAACCGCAACACCTAACGATGCTGAAATAGCTAGCTCACGGATAATGCCGATATCAATAGCTAATAAGGTCAAAAAGCCCACAGTGTCAGACAGTAATGCGACGCCACCTGGAACTAATAAACTACGAAAAGCTGACGCTGAAGCGGCTTTTGTATTTTGACCATCAATAACACGACGTCTAACAGCATTAATCATTTGTACGCCATGACTTACACCAATAGCAAATACCAAGAAAGGTACAAGAATTGACATAGGGTCAAGACCGAAACCCACTACCGTTAATAATCCCAATTGCCAGCAAACCGCAACCAAGCTACAAATCAAAGGCAATAAAGTTAAAATTAATGACTTAGAAAAAAGGTAAACCATGACGGCAGTGATTAAAATCG
Source organism: Shewanella sp. 10N.286.52.A9 (assembly GCF_041468985.1). Lineage (NCBI taxonomy): Bacteria > Pseudomonadati > Pseudomonadota > Gammaproteobacteria > Alteromonadales > Shewanellaceae > Shewanella > Shewanella sp. 10N.286.52.A9. The sequence goes on from NZ_JBFRJQ010000003.1 coordinate 32,190, forward strand.
CAATCAAGAAGAAAAGTAAAACGCCTTTTGCACCTTCAGCTACATCACCTGCCATTTTAGCAAAACCAATAATATGAATTTTTATCGTATCAGTTTCATATTTACCCCGAAGTTCTTCTTCAAGTTGCTTAGCAAATTGAATGGTATTCAATGGTTTGGTGGTAATATCTTTTTCTGCGCCTTCAGACTCTGCCATTTCTTCGTCAGTTTTGGCCACAAAATCCATTAACTGAGCCGTTAACATGGCTGATGAGTAGTCATTTGATACTAAACGTCCAACAATCCCTGCCTTTTCAACGTTATCGCGGACTACATTTAAGCCGTATTCATCATTACGAAAGTCTGCTGGAATGACGGGGCCGCCAGCAAAACCGTCTTCAACGACTTCAGTAAAGCGAGTTGATGGCGAATAAAGTGATTTAACTTGAGAACGTTCAACTCCAGGAATGAAAAATAATTGATCGTGAACGTTTTTAAGTGTTTCGAAGTATTCAGGGTTAAAAATATTGCCACTGGTATCTTCAACAGACACCATAATCCTATTCGCCCCACCAAAATCTTTTTGATGTTTGGTATACGTTTTCATGTACTCATGATTCAGCGGAATATTTTTGCTGAACGCCGCATCCATTTTTAATTGGCTAGCTTGGTAACCCAAAAAAATTGTAATGAGTATGAATGACAAAATCACCCACATACGGTTTCTGAAAAGATGGGTTTCAAATCCATTGACCAGTTTTTCTAACATCTTATCGGCCCTATTATTGTTGTTTTATTTTTATGTTTATCTAACGTAAATCAAATATCAGTCTAAAATGAATTTCAATGTCAAAGCCTAGAACTTATCTTGAATAACTCGATTAAACTTAGCCTAAATTATCTATTTAAGCTGAAATAACCCTTTAGAACCTGCAAACCAAAGTTCGCCTTTAGCGTCACTTTCAATTGCTACAATGTTTTCGCCTTGTCTTCGAGTGACAATGTTAGCGGCATCGTTAGAATCAAGCTCAATCACCACCCCAGCGTTACCCACTAAATAGACTAAGTTATCTTTAATATAGGCATTATTAATGGATGACTTAACAGGCAGTGCGATTTCATTCCACTGAGTAAATTGTTTATCAGTTTTAAACACGTGACCACGAAGCCCCATGACATAAATAGCATCGTTTGTTTCAATAGCATTAAACATAGACCCCTCATAATAAAAATCTTTGGTCTCAAATGTTTGGCCATTATTATTTGAAGTTGCTACTAACCCAAGTTCACCAACCATGAGCAGTTGAGTATCACTTAATTGAATAACACGGTTAAAATGCGGTAATAATGCAGCTCTCTCTGATAAATACAATGCTTCATCTTCTGCTTTTAAATCTGCTAAATAGGAAACATCTTCCGGAAATAGTAGCTCTTCATGAAACTCTTCCTGCCATTGCTTACCACCATCGGTTGTGCGATAAAACAAACCATAAGCACCCACTGCGATGCCTTCATTTTCATTGAAGAATAAAATATCAAGTAATGGCTTTTCTACTTCGATAGACTGAAACTGTACTTGCCAAGTCAACCCGCCATCTTCGGTGTGAATAATGGTGGCATCATGGCCAACTGCCCATCCCTTTTTATCATCAAGGAAAAACACTTTAGTTAATTGTGAGATGACTGGCGTAGCAACTTGTTGCCATTGATTATCTTGCTTAACAAGCACATGCCCTCTTTCTCCCACGGCAACAAGGCTGTTACCTGCTTTGGCTAAATCAAGAACAAGAGAAGATTGCGCTAAAGGTTGGATCTGAACAGAAAGTGGATCGAATTGAGCATGGACTGGCGCTTGAGCTAAAAAACAACTGGCACTAAAAGCGACAACATTGCGAAGTGTGCGGAACGACATACAAACTTCCTTAGAAATTGTAGGGGCGCATTGCGCCCCTATTTGGTCTTAACGAATACCTGCACGGCGAAGCGCATCAGGCGTGAAGTTAGCTTCAGAAAGGTTTGCATCAAAATCGTACATGCGCCCTTCGTTGTCTAACCCCATCGCTAAGTAACGACGAGATTGTAAATCATGGAAGATTTCTAACGTGCTCCAATGGGTCGGAACTTCATAGTAGTTAATCGAGTGCGCAGTACCTACACGGTATAACTCATCACGGTTATCGTACATATCCGTTAGTGAAACCTGCCAAGAATCTTCATCGATGTAGAAAACACGTGTTTTATAGATATGGCGCATACCATCTTTAAGGGTTGCTTTAACTTCCCATACACGGTGTTTTTCCCAGCGAGCAAACTCTGGATTAATATGGCCAGGTGTTAAGATTTGATCGTATTCAAGTGCGTCAGAGTGAAGCTTGTAATCATTATATGGGATATAAAGCTCTTTCTTGCCGACTAATTCCCAGTTATAGCGCACTGGAGAACCGTTAAACATATCAAAGTCATCAGTGGTTCTTAAACCATCTGAAACAGTACCTGGAGTATCAAAGGCAACGTTTGGTGCTTTACGTACACGACGTTGTCCTGTGTTATAGGTCCAAGCCTGACGTGGAAGCGCTTCTTGATCCATCGTTTCTTTTACAAGTAGTGCCGTACCCGCTAGACGCGCAGGTTGACGTACAACTTGCTTGAAGAAGAACAAGGTGTTCGACTCTTTTAATTGATCTAACGTCACTTCTGGACGGCTATAACTGAAACGAATTTCTTCAGCAGTTTCAATCAATGTGTACGAACCACTTGCTGTTGGAGCCGCTTGGCTACGTGCAGTTTTAATATCGACACCACGATAGCGAAGAATATGGTTCCAAATGACCTCTAACCCGTTATTTGGAATTGGAAACGGTACACTGATCGACGCACCACTTACACCATTACCATTTGCTACAAGTTCAGCATTTAATGCATTAGCCTTAGTTGCATCATAAACATACTGAGGCAGCGAGGCTGTACGGCGAGTCTCGTAAACATTCATTTTGTATGTATCTGGATACAGTTCAAAAAGCTTGTTTTGGCCCGGCGTTAAAAATTCAGCATATTGCGCTTTATTTGCATTAGTAATGGTGAATAAAATTTTATCTGAAGGAAAAGGATCTGGATGATGCATTCCTTTTTCATATCCAGCAACTGGAGAAGTAATGCCGTTATCCCAAGCAGGGATAGAACCATCAGCATTACCTGCTTTAACAGCACCCACTGGAGTAAGCTCATTACCCAATTTCGCTGCTTCAGCTTCAGATACTTTCGCCATCGCTGCAGGAGCGCTAAACGCCATGATTACTGCAGCCGATAATATCGTCAGTTTCTTCATTATTATTGTCCTTCTAGATAGAATACTTGACGTTAAACGAGACATAATCTCGGTCAGTCATTGCATTAGTTGTTCCTACACCACCAAAGAAGCTGTTGTAAGAAATATCAGCGCCCCAACGACTGCGGTAATCAAAGTTAACACCGACAGCGACAGACTTACGACCTTCAGTAAATAAGAACATTGGATCTGGTGTAATACCGTCAACATCATGTGAGAAAATCACACGTGGTGACATATTTACACCTGCGAAGATATTATTGTAGTCGGCTTTAGCCACTAAGCGATAACCCCAAGCAAAATCAGTTGGGAATGGATTGGTTTCAGGACCATCATGCAGAGCTTCGATAATACCCGGCATATCAGGATTACCACCAGAACGAGCGGTACCAGGACCATTTAGGCGAAGCTCATCAAAGCCAGGCATGTCATGGATCCACACACCACCAATTTCAGCAAGCATCGTCAGGTTATCCGTACCTAATGTCGGTCCGAATAAATGAGTAAATGTTGCTTGAGCTTGAGTTGTATCAGATAAAATGAAGCCATCAATTGACTCACCAGGTTTAACACCTTCAATTTGTGAGATACCATCTAAGTCAGGACGAAGACCCGCTTCAGCCAATTGTTGAGGCATACCAGCAAACAATAACTCTACGTCATCAATTTGTAATGGCTCATCAACACGGTGAGCAATTTCACCCGCAACCGAAGTATCACCCACTAAAGTGTTAAAGCTGAAACCATAAAGTTGAATATCTTCAGGATAAACAATTTGCGCTTTAGTGAAGGTTTCCATACTTAACAGCAATTCACGGTCAATTTCACCGCCACTTGCAGCTAAACGTCCATAATCACGAGCAACCGCTTCAGAAGTAAAATTAGAAGCAGTACCACTAATTAAAGGACGACGGCTATGGTAATTCATGTAATACAGACCAAATTCAGTTTCACCTAAACTTGGCGCGTAATAACCTAACTTGATACCATATTGACCATCATCACTTGGCTTGGCTTCATCTTGTACTAATGCAACCTTAGTCGCATATGGCACCATATAAGCGGCATAAGCTGGGTCGAAGTTAGCAGCAGCTGCAGCGCCGTATAAAGCAGAATACTCAGACATTAAAAATTCCATATTAATGTCTGGGTTAGCATTAAAACCTAATTGAGCATTTTGGGCATAACCACCAAAACCGGCAAAATCATTGGTTGCGAAGTTAGAACCAGGTGTAGGTACCCAAATTGGCTCCCAGTCATATTGGTAATAAGCTTCAACCGATAAATTATCTGTAATACCCAAAGAAGCCCACACCATACCTTGTGGACGGAACGCTTCTTTAAGCTCTGCACCTGGTGCATTCAAAATGTTTAAATCCACAGCATTAATAACACCAATGCCATGAGGAATTAGGGTACTTTCGCCCCAAGAAACCACTTGGTTACCAACACGAACAGATAATGGGTTTTGGCCATCATTAAAGTCCCAGTTAGCGTAAACAAAGGCATCTAATAAGCGAACATCTTTACACTGAACTTCTGATGCGCGGTCATCTTCACACGGATCAAATTCGTTACCAGTAAGAGGATCGTTAAAATCATAATCACCATCGTTTAATTTACGATCGTAAAAATACATTCCACGAACGAATAAACCATAATTTTTGTATTCCAACGATAACTCGTGTAAGCCTTTAAAAATTTCTGAGGTGGTATCACCTTGAGAATAAAGTAGGTTACTTAAGTCATTGTTACTTGAATATGAGCCTGGTTGGCTCCAGATTTGAGAAGTGGTGTACTTTGGTGTTTGGCCAAAAGGCGCACCAAAAGCAGAATAACCAGACCAATCAAATTGTGGCTGGTTAACTTTACCGATTTGCCCTTCCCAATCACGCTCAGACACACGCCAGCTAGCCCCGACTGTCCAAGTAGAATCGAAAGTGCCTCGTACTTCACCCCAATCAAATGAAACAGCACTAGCGCTACTGCTCATCCCTAAAGTCAATGCCGACATCACCCCCAAAGCGAGTGCCGACTTGTTAAAGCGTCTTTTAACAATATTCATTTTTGCTTCTCTCCGTAACCTGCCGGATTCGTTGTTATAGGATTTGAACCAACATTTTGTTAGCCTGCAGGCAACACCATTGTTACAGCAATTAACATCATTGAGCAAGTTCAAAAAACAGAAAATTTGTTAACGAATTGGTGTAGTTAGGAGATTTTTTGAGAGATTAAACTGAACTTTATTTGAATTAGATCACACGAATTGACTACTAGATGATATTAGTTAATAAATAACAAATAAAATCATAAAGTTAATTGAAACAAGACTTAGCTAATTTACTTTTTTAAAATCAATTGAACGTTTGAAGTATTTACTCTAAATTTTATTTAGAGAAATAAATTTTCCAGAGGTATCCAGTTGCAAAACGAACTGACCTTGAATACCAGAAGTGGTAACAAATGGTCTGAAATATTTACCATTAATGTGTAATAGTTTGCCTCTTACATCCCTCACCTCAACATTTTTTACATAGCCTCGGTAATAAGGAAGGAAGTCTTCAAAACTAATATACATGGTAAAAGTAAATTGCATGGTGAGAAACAAACTCTAGGCGCTGTGATATGAAAGGTAATGCTAATTAATTTGGCAGGTATTGTCACTCGGTAATTGAAGTAATTAATATGAAGATTACCACTGATAACATCACATTATCAGTGGTAATTTATTAAGGGTTAAGCGAGGGCTTTTTCAACTTTTTCAAATAAATCTTTTGATAAATTAGGTAAGCCTTTTAAGCGAAGTAAGCACTGTTTCATTTTTTGCTGACGTTCGAGATCAAACTTACTGAATTGAATCAGTGGCGTTATCATTCTGGCTGCCGTTTGTGGATTCAGCTCATTTAACTTAATTAAAATATCAGTCAAATACTCATACCCAGAGCCATTTGCCTCATGGAATTGGTAAGTGTTAGCCGCCACAAAGAAACCAATCAAAGAACGAACACGATTTGGGTTATTAAAACTAAAGCTTTCATGCTTGGTCAGTGATTTGATAACTTCGAGTACATCTGGTGTATTTTGAGATGCTTGTAAGCTAAACCACTTATCCATCACTAACGCAGTCGATAACCATTTTTTTTCGAAATCTTGCATTAATGCATCTTTACAGCTTAATTGACCAGAAACAGCGGCTTTAAGTGCTGCTAAGCTATCGGTCATATTGGTTGCAGCTTTATATTGTTCAGTCACTAACAGTTCATATTCAGAAGACACTCGAGACAACAAGACTAAACAGATGTTTTTAAATGCACGTGCTGCAGGGTTATCTTCAGTAATTAATGAACGATAGCGCGTGACTAACTCATCTAAACAAGCTTCAGCAAGCTCATCTACAACAAATTCTCTAGCCGCTTGTAAAGCATCTAAGTTTACCGTATCAACTTGTTCAATAAGCGCCGCAGCTGTTGGGAAAGCAAGTATTTCAGCAACTAGCGCTTTATCGATATTCTCATCTAAAATTACGCCTCGAATCGCTTCAATAACTCTTGGGTCAAGATGCATTGATTCTTTTGCTGAAAGGCTTTCCACATTTTGCCAAACCGCTTGGCTGAATAAACCAACAGATGCTTCCCAACGAGCGACTTCACTGGTTGCAAATCGAGTTAAGTGCACTAATTGATCGACATTAAATTCATAATCTAGACGCACTGGCGCTGAAAAATCTTGCAGTAATGAAGGCACTGGCATTGACTCAATACCATCAAAGGTGAAGGTTTGCTCAGCTTGCTTGACTGCCAACACTTGATTATTTATCGACTGACCTTCGGCATCTAATAATTCTACGCTGAAAGGTATATGCAACAATTTGCCTTTCTCGCCTTGTGATTGCACTGATTGTTTAACTGTTAACTGATATTGCTTTTTATCGGCATCAAAGCTGTCTGTCACGCTAACAACAGGGGTACCTGCTTGGCTGTACCAATTTCTAAATAAACCTAAATCGATACCACTCGCTGATTCCATTGCGTTAACAAAGTCATCGCAAGTCACAGCTTGTCCATCGTGACGTTCGAAATAGCACTTCATGCCTAATTGGAAATTTTTCTCACCTAAAATGGTGTGCATCATGCGAATGACTTCAGCACCTTTGTTGTAAACAGTCACGGTGTAAAAGTTATTCATCTCAATGACTGATTCTGGACGAATTGGATGCGACATTGGGCCTGCATCTTCAGCAAACTGCTGATTTTTCATAACGCGGATTGCTTGAATACGATTAACAGCACGGGAACCTAAATCAGAGCTGAACTCTTGATCTCTAAATACAGTTAAGCCTTCTTTCAAGCTTAATTGGAACCAATCACGACACGTGACACGGTTACCCGTCCAGTTATGGAAATACTCATGACCCACGACAGACTCAATACCATGATAATCTTCATCGGTAGCGCTTGCAGTGTCAGCTAATACGTATTTGGTGTTAAAGACATTCAAGCCTTTATTTTCCATGGCGCCCATGTTGAAAAAGTCAACAGCAACAATCATGTAGATGTCTAAGTCATATTCTAAATCAAAACGGCTTTCATCCCATGCCATCGACTTTTGTAGAGATACCATTGCATGATTAGCTTTGTGTAAATTACCTTTATCGACAAACACCTGTAACTTGACTTCACGGCCGCTACGAGTAACAAACTTATCTTCTAATAAGTCAAAATCACCCGCGACTAGCGCAAAAAGGTAGCTTGGTTTTGGAAATGGATCTTCCCAGCGGACATAATGACGGCCTGCAGTTGTATCCCCCTTCTCGACAAGGTTGCCGTTACTTAATAAGAAAGGAAATGCAGTTTTGTCCGCTTCAACTCTCACAGTATAAATAGCAAGGACATCTGGACGATCTAAGAAATAAGTAATTCTTCTGAAGCCTTCGGCTTCACACTGGGTACAGTATGCGCCATCAGACATATACAAGCCCTCTAGGCTAGAATTAGCCTCAGGATCTTGTAAGGTCACTAGGGTTAATTCAAAGTCATCAAGGCTCGTTTGAATCACTAATTCATTATTTGCTTCTTGATATTGAGCTTTGTCACCGTTTATCAAAACAGACTGTAAATTTATTTGCTCACCAACCAAGACTAAATTTTCGGTATGTTGACCAACACGTTGCACCTTACTGGTGGCTACAACTGTAGTTTCATTGCCCTTTAAATCGAAATTCAAATCAATATGGCTAATAGTATAAGTGGGTGCTTGGTAATCTTTCAGGTGTTTTGCTTGAGCTTGAGTCATAAATAATCCTTGAATAACACTTAGCAAATTATGCGATAAATTTTACTTAATAAAAAACGCGCTTAAAGCGCGTTTTTTTCTGGCGAAATAATGATTACTTCGCAGCTAGTTTTTTAGCATCAACCATATCTAAAGTGATTAATGCTGTTTCTTCTAAGAACGCATCTGGCACTTCTAATTCATCTTCATCTGATGCGTCTGTTTCACTTTCAGCGGCTTCGCTTTCTGCAACTTCAGTTGTTTCAGTCTCAGTTGACTCTTCATCTTCATCATCTAAAGATGCAAGAGGCTCTAGTCCATTCTTAACACGACGCTCATTGGTACGATCTAGAATACGTTTTTCGTCTTCTTCACGTGATGCAATACGCTCACTTTCAACTAATGAAATCGTCTTATCGTTATGATGCTTTTTAAATTCTGCTATATCATCAAAAATATAACCGAATTCGACATCCGTTTTAATACGTTGCTGATGCTTAGTATCAAGCTTGGTAATCAGCTCAGGATAGATATTGCCAAGTGTTCCGTATTGCGCAACTGGCACTTTATCCCAAGGTAAGGCGTTTTTCTCTTCAGATTCACCATATTCACCCGGCTCTAAGGCACTTGGGAATTTAATGTCAGGAGTTACACCTTTAAGCTGAGTACTGCCACCATTAATACGATAGAACTTTGCGATAGTGTATTGAACATGACCAATTGGTTTTTCATACATATCGTAAATGCGGCCAAGGCTCTTGTGTTGTTGCACAGTACCTTTACCAAAACTTGCTTCTCCAACAATGAGTGCACGGTCGTAATCTTGCAGTGCTGCAGCAAAAATTTCTGAAGCTGAAGCGCTATAGCGATCGACCATTACTGTTAGTGGACCGTTGTAAGCACTCTTACCGTCGTTATCACGATTTTGAGTTACGCGGCCATTGGCATCACGAATTTGAACCACTGGGCCCATATCGATGAATAATCCGGTAAGCAAAGTAGCCTCGGTTAACGCACCGCCGCCATTGCCACGTAAATCGATAATAATGCCTTCGACGTTATCTTCTTTCAGTTTGGCAATTTCTTTTTCAACATCTACAGATAAGTTCATGTAGAAACCTGGAATTTGAATAACCCCGACCTTACGGTTGGCATACTCACCTTCTGTTGGCTCAACAACTTTAGATGTTGCAGCTCGGTCTTCTAAGCGAATTTTATCTCGAATGATAGTTACTTCGAAAGTTTTCGCATTAGCGCCACCTTTTTTAGGTAGTATTTGTAAATTAACCTCACTGCCTTTTGGCCCTTTGATTAATTCAACAACATCATCTAATCGCCAGCCGATAACATCAACAATTTCACCGTCTTTTTGGCCTACACCAATGATTTTATCTTCAGGTGATAGTTTTTCACTACTGGCCGCAGGGCCACCAGCAACAAGACTTTTAATGACAGTGTAATCATCATCCATCTGTAACACAGCACCAATGCCTTCAAGGCTTAGGTTCATTTCCATTTGGAAACGTTCAGCATTACGAGGAGATAAATAACTTGTATGAGGTTCTACTGTACGCGCAAAGGCGTTCATCACACCTTGGAATACATCTTCACTGTGAGTTTGGCTCAGACGCTTGATAGCATTGTTATAACGCTTACCGAGCACTTCGACTGTTTCTTCCCAGTCTTTACCAGCAAGTTTAAGATTCAATGCATCGTATTTAACACGCTGACGCCAAAGCTCATTAAGTTCAGCTTCATCTTTTGGCCAAGCAGCTTCTTCACGATCGAACTCATAAGCATCACCAGCTTCGGTAAAATCGAATTCTTTATCAAGTAAAGTTAACGCATAGGCAAAACGTTCATAGCGACGTTTTTGCAATAAAGAGAACATATCAAAGGCAGGAGCGATATTGCCCGTTTTGACCATATCGTCAAACTGAGTTTGATATTGCTTGAAGCTATCTACATCAGCTTGGGTAAGCACATTACGTCTGAAATCTAACTGTTGCAGATAACGGTCATAAATGAGCTTAGAAAAAGCATCATCAAGTTCAAAGCGATGGTAATGAGAACGGGTAAATAAATTCGTTACTCTTTTACTCGCAACCTTATGTTGAGGCTCTTGCTCAAGTTTGGGTAACTCGTTGATTTGAATAGTGGGTGAAATTGCCCAAGCCGAAAAACCGACAAATAAAGTGGCAATCGACGCAGCCAAAGTGAGTTTTCGCATCAACAAGTTACTCCTTAAATGATCACGATAATAAAATATGCTCGGCACGTACTTTAACGACTAAACCAGAATCAAGTTGTACATGGACATCTTCTTTCTTGATATCAGTGATAACGCCGGCAACTGGATTTTGCCCTAACTTCACACTAACACGTTGTTTTTGTTTAAGCTCGTCAAATTTTGCTGGCACATAATTAACTTTTGGTTCAGCAGGCTTTTTCGCTTTTGCTGGACGGTCTTTCTTAACTGGAGCAGTTTTTGCTGAAGGTGCTTTTCTAGCAGGCTTCTTTGGATTTGCTTTTGCAGCTTGTGCTTGGCGCTTCGCCTTTGCTTTCTCTTGGCCTTCTTTTAGAGTTTGCTGAGCGTGATCAATATGCTCTTGCTCAAGCTCACCACAATCTTGGCCATCTAAGTCGATACGCTGTACGCCTGCTTTAACGCCTTTAAGGTAGCGCCAGCTACTTGTATAACGTCTAAGTGCAACACGTAATTGTGTCTTACTTACTTTAGAATCATCAGCCAACCTTTCAGCTAAATCTTGAAACAAACCAATTTTTAATGGCTTAGTTTCACCTTCTGCAATAAAGCATAAAGGAAAAGTTTCATATAAATACGCTAAAACTGCGTTGGTGTCGGTCAACTTGTCTGTTGATTCCATTTTTACTTCCACGTTATATAAGGGGACTGGTTAATAGCTTTCTTGGCTAGTACAGTCGTTTGTCTTTCGTTAAACAGAGTCTTGCTTAACGTTCAAATTAGCACTTCCTACATGATTGCTAAAGCAATTGAAACATGCCTTAACAAATTAACTTAGTTAGCTGCAATTTTACAGTAAATAAATTTTCCAGTAGTTAATGCGTGCAGCTCAGTATTATAAAGCGCATCACAGCGATTGCGACCTGCAATTTAGATTATTTGTTCGCAAATTAAGCAAATAAGCAAGATTCGAAGCTTTTTACTAAAATTTCGAGACCTTTTTGATCGTCTGTATCAAAACGATTCAACAATGGACTGTCAATATCGAGCACGGCAACCACATCATTTCCGTTACGAACCGGCACAACAATTTCTGAATTACTGGCTGCATCACAAGCAATATGCCCTTCAAATTGGTGTACATCTTCAACAAGTTGAGTCTGATCTAGTGCCGCAGCTGTCCCACAAACTCCTTTGCCTATCACAATACGAGTACAGGCAACTTTACCTTGAAACGGGCCTAAGACTAATTGGTCTGCTTTTTTAATGTAAAAGCCAACCCAATTTATATTGTCTAAATTATCATTTAACAACGCCGAAAAGTTTGCCATGCCAGCAATCAGATCATCTTCGCCTTCCATTAATGCTAATACTTGACGGTTCAATGTGTCATAAAACTCAGCTTTCATTCTACTTCCTAAAATATTTTATTCTGTTGGCGCTTTTTTATTAGTTTTTTTCGTGGCTGCTTTATTGGCAACTGGCTTAGGTTTTACTACGCCTTTTAATAAATTAGCTAGCTCATCTTTATTAGAAGCTAAGTAAAAAGCAAGCTTCTCTACACTATTCTCGTCAATTTCGAGTTCAGCGCTAGTAATAAAAGGAACTAAGTTATCAGCAATGTCGAGCATTTTGTCATAGGCATCGGCTTCCTTTTTAGATGTAAATGTCATCTTTTCCACCCCTTCTCTTACCACGACAAACTTTGTAATTACCGCCATGATTAACCTCTTACTGTTTTTATATACAGTGCATAGAGTGTCATAGAACTAACTTCTGATGCAAGTATTCTGATTATTCTGGTATTATCTGATTTTATTGTATCTTGAATAATTGACGTTTTGACTATTTAAAGCCATATTTTGTGCACTTTAGTCAGATATTGTTCAGTAATTTAGAGCTCTTAATTATATAGATGGATGGTTTGCGCTTTATATGCCAAAAAATGTAGATCAAGAGAGCATCGTTTTATGTCGCTCTTGTGACTTAGCAGTTCAGCGCCGTGCGCTACCTTCGAATGTCAGGGCCCTATGTCCTCGCTGCCATACGGCACTCTATGATGTGCCATATTGCTCTATTAACGGCATGCTAGCTTTGTGTATTACCGCGCTACTTTTTTTTATTCCAGCTAATTTTTTACCCGTTTTAGAAATCCATTTTTTGGGTAGCATCCGTGCAACGACTGTCTACGAGACAGCCATCGCAGTTTGGGCACAAGGTTATTGGATTGTCGCTGTTGCAGTTATTGCCTCAGCAGTGATTGCTCCTGGCTTATTAATACTGTCGATATTGCTACAAATCATTATCGTAAAAAGCAACTTACACAGCTATTTTTGGCAACGAACCTATCGGCGTTTGCTGAAAAACCAAGCCTTACTCACCCAATTATCAATGTTAGAAATTTATGTCATTTCTTTCTTGGTGGCCGCATTCAATTTATCTGACTTTGCGGATATCTATTTAGGCATGGGAACTTTTTGTTTCGGAATGTTATTTTTGGTTATTTTGTTTTTGCAACGTGAGTATAATCTGGAACATATGTGGAAGCTGACTCATGACGAATAAAATAGAACAAGCTAAAAGCAATGATTACCAGCAAGGTAAAGATATCGGAATGACCTTGTGTGGGGTATGTCGCAACATTAACCCTATTGAGCAAGGGTATTGCAGCCGCTGCGAATCAAAAATACAACCTCGTAATGAACAGAGCTTGCAACAAAGCTGGGCGTTATTAATTACTGCAGCGATTTTATTAATACCAGCCAATATTTATCCAATCACTATGCTCACAAACCAAGGCAAAGTGACTTACGATACTATTTTTACTGGGATAGTACATTTAGTGCATTCGGATATGATCCCTATTGCCATTATCGTATTCACCGCCAGTATTTTAGTACCATGGCTAAAAATTGCTGGACTAGCGATATATTTAACTGCGATTAGTTTTAACTTACCAGTTTCAAAAAAGAAGCTCATGGTGGGGTTTCATATTATTGAATGGATTGGCCGTTGGTCTATGTTGGATTTATTCGTTATTGCACTGACAGTTGCGGTAGTCAATATGGGTCAACTTTTAGATGCTAAACCCGCTCCGGCAGCAACCGCATTTGCACTCGTTATCTTACTGACTCAATTGGCAGCTAAGGTGCTTGATACACGTTTACTTTGGGATCGCTTGGACAAAAAAAATGACACGAATTGAATCACCAAAAGTCGTTAAAAAGAAACTTTTCTCTCCGATTTGGTTACTTCCTATTGTTGCCCTGGTATTAGGGGCTTGGCTAGGTGTTAAAAGTATCAAAGAGTCGGGAATTGAAGTTCAAGTGCACTTCCCTAGTGCTATCGGTATCGATATCGGTAAAACCCTAGTTAAATATCAGGGATTAACGGTCGGTAAAGTCACCGATATCAGCATTGATAAAGACCTTTCTGGCGTCAATGTTAAAATCATTATGGATTATCGCTCTGATCCATTTTTAAACAAAAATACCCAGTTTTGGCTTGTGACTCCAAAAGCAAGTATCACAGGGATAGAAGGATTAGATACCTTATTTTCAGGTAACTATATTGCTATTCAGCCAGGAGATGGCAGTTCTGCTTCAGAGTTTGTTGCTTTAACAGAAGCCCCTACGATGATCCCCAATGATGAAGAAGGCATAGTTGTGAACCTTACCACTTCAACACTAGGCTCCCTTGATGTCGGCTCAATGGTATTTTACCGCCAAGTGCCAGTCGGCAAGGTGGTTAACTACCGGTTAATCGATAGTGATACCATTACTATCAGTACCTTTATCGAGCAGCAATACGCACACTTGGTCAATCAAGAGTCACAATTTTGGAATGTCTCAGGGCTCAAAATCGATGCCTCTATGTCAGGAATTAAGGTGAATACCGAAAGTTTGGCATCATTACTCGCTGGCGGGATCAGTTTCAACTCAGATACAAAAGCGGACAAAGCAGTTAGTGGCGATACCTACGTACTTTACCCTGATGAAGAAAGTGCAGTTAAAGGGATTGAATTTGTACTTACCGCCGAAAATGCAGATGAGATAAACCAAGGTTCAGCGCTGGTTTATCGTGGCGTTGAGGTGGGTAAAGTTCATCAAACTCAATTGACTGAATCCGGCGTTAAATTTTTAGCCAAGTTTGATGTGCAATATCAGCACTTATTAAATGCCGATAGCCAATTCTGGATTGCTGGTGCCGACATTTCGCTTGAAGGTGTGAAACATGCAGCACGTTTATTAACTGGGAGTGTCGTCAATGTGCTCCCAGGCACCAGTGACCAAGCGTTACCAGAGCTATTTACTTTACAACCTGAAGCGCCAGATTTGCTTCAAGCCCAAAAGCTCACCATACAACTGACTTCTGATGAGCACAGTGGCTTAACTGCAGGCGCAGAAGTTAGATTTAAACAGATGCCTATTGGTACTATCACTGAAGTGACATTAACCGAAGACTTTACCGGTGTTCTGTACCAAGTCGAAATTTTACCTGAGTTCGCCTCACTATTAACAACTGATAGTTATTTTGTCACAGAGTCAGCGTTAAGTATTGACGCCTCTTTAGACGGTGTATCTGTAACAACTAGAGATTTAAACACTGTTATTGAAGGTGCGGTTTCCTTGGTTAAAGGAAAAAATAAAGCATTAGTTACCCCGCAGGAAAAATTTGCCTTGTATCGTTCTAATGACGATGCACTTATCGCCCTTAATAAAAATAACATCACCACATTAACACTCGACAGTATCGATGGCGCGGGGTTATCTGCAGGTTCTCCTATTTATTACAAAAAAATGCAAATCGGTAGCGTTAAAGAAGTTTATTGGAACAGCAATACAGACCAATTCTCGATTCGTATCGCAATACAAAATAAGTTTAAACAGTTGATTAAAGACTCAAGTGTATTTTGGCGTAACGATGCAGCAAATATCAATGCAAGCTTGTCTGGTATCGAAGTCGATGTGGCACCTTTAGAAGGTGCACTCAAAGGCAGTATTAGCCTGGGTTTACTTGATAATGACCAACCAGGCAATGTATCTCGCTTGTATGACTCTAAAGCCTTAGCGCTTAAACAGGCTAAAGCCATTACCTTAATCTTGCCTGCTGAAGCAAAAGTTTCTGAAAAAGCAGCGATTCGCTATCAAGGCCATCAAATTGGTGTAGTGCAGCAGGTGAAGTTAAATCAAAACCTCGATACGTTAACAGCAAGTGCCTATTTATACGGTGAATATGCTGATCACTTTACTAAAGCGGACAGTGAATATTTTGTGGTTGATGCGCAAATATCTTTAACGGGTATAACAGCCCCAGAAACCCTAATCACCGGCCCTTATATCGGTGTTTTACCGGGCAATCAAACTGATATTAGCGATAACTTTACCGCACATTTGTCAGCCCGATATGATGCAAATATAGATGCTGATGCAGTCACGTTAGTCCTTGAAGATAGTCAACTGGGTTCTATCAAAGTGGGTACCCCTATTTTCTTCAGAGGTATTTCTATTGGCCAAGTTGATGGTTATTCATTATCAGAAAACGGCAACAAGGTATTGATGTACTCCCATATCGAAAAGCAATACACGCACTTAGTTAATCAAAGCAGCCGCTTCTGGGACGCATCCGGTATCAAACTTGAGGTTGGGATTTTCTCTGGTGCACAAATCGAAACCGGATCACTAGAAACACTGCTGTCAGGGGGAATTTCTGTTGTTACCGAAGACATCACTACCCCAACAAATCAAATCGCTTCAGGTGCGAGATTTAACCTTTACAACAAGATGAAAGAAGAATGGCGTAGATGGCAGCCAGAACAAGTGAAGCCGTAATCATTAAAATGACACTATGTAAACAGAACTGGGTCAGTTTTCTAGTTACATTAGATTAAGTGACGTTAGCTTCAAGGAACATTTAAAAAGTCGGCATTTGCCGACTTTTTTCTAATCAAACATCAATAAGCTCATTAAAACCTGAATTCACAGTAAACGCTTAAATAAATTGGTAAATGTCTGACGTTCACTTAACCATAGAACCAATAGCACACTGCAATAGCAGCAATTATTCCGCCGACATCGGCAGCCAAACCACAGCCCAGTGCATGGCGGCTATTTCGGATCCCTACAGAACCAAAGTAAACAGCTAACACATAAAAAGTGGTTTCTGTGCTACCTTGGAAAATTGCTGATAATCGGCCAGCAAAAGAGTCAACACCATGATGCTCCATCGTTTCTAACATCATGGCCCGTGCGCCGGAACCACTAAAAGGCTTCATTAACGCAGTAGGCATGGCATCAACAAAACGATTATCAAACCCCATCATGGACACAAGACCTGCAAGCCCCTGTAATGCATAATCTAGCGCACCGGATGCCCTTAACATTCCAATCGCTAACAGCATCGCTAACAAATAAGGGATTAACGTTATAGCTTGAGAAAAACCTCCTTTGGCACCTTCTACAAACTCATCGTATATTGCGACTTTCCGGTAGCCTGCAATTAAGATAAAACTCAAAATTAATAATAATAAAATCCCGTTACCGAGTGCTGTAGAAATGGTGCCAATGGCTGATGCTGATAAGGTTAGCAGATAGAATACACTTGCGGTTAATCCACTAAATAGAACTGCGCCATACCCCAGCACCACGGTATTTAGCAATGATAAACGCTGTACTATCGCCACCACAGTCAAGCCGACAACGGTTGATGCAACCGTTGCTAATAATATCGGTAAGAAAACGTCAGCCGGCGCTGCCGCGCCCTGCTGCGCTCGATATAGAAAAACGGTTACAGGTACTAAAGTCACAGATGAAGTATTTAATACCAAGAAAAGAATTTGTGCATTGGTAGCGACAGCTTTATCCGGGTTCAAGCTTTGTAAGTCGTGCATGGCTTTTAAGCCAAGTGGAGTTGCTGCGTTATCTAGACCAAGCATATTAGCTGTCAGGTTCATCGTCATACTGCCATAAGCGGGATGACCTCGAGGTACCTCTGGCATTAATTTAGATAATAACGGTTCAAATAATTTGGCGAAAACACCAACTACACCAGCTTTCTCTCCTACTTGCATTAGCCCCATCCACAGAGCAAGCACACCGATTAAGCCAATTGATATCTCAGCGGCGAGTTTCGCACTACTAAATATGCCATTTACAGCATCACTCAATACTCCGACATGACCATTGAATAGTTGAATAACAATCGCAATAGCAGCCGTTACAAAAAAGAACAACCAAACTCGATTCAGCACTTAATACTCCATCATTATTGCCCGAGGAACTCACGGTGATAAATGCATGATATAATCTAATCCATAATTACACAGTTGTTTTATCGAATTTTTTTACTATGGCGCAAATTAACCCAAATTACCTCACTCACATTTCTTCAGAACTACCTGAACATCTTGATCTAGATGAGTTTATTGCAGCGTGTCAGCGCCCACTTAGAAAGTCCATTAGAGTCAACACTCTCAAAATTTCTGTGGCTGCTTTTATCGACATAATGAAGCAAAAAAACTGGAGTTATGAACCTATCCCTTGGTGTAGTGAAGGTTTTTGGATTACTCACTCTGAAGATCAGCAACCAGGTAACATGGTAGAACATATACAAGGGCTATTTTATATTCAAGAAGCTAGCTCTATGTTGCCGCCCGTAGCACTATTTGATAGCACAGATAGCAACATACTGGAGACGGTACTCGACGTTGCCTCTGCACCCGGTTCTAAAACCACACAACTCGCTGCCCTAATGAATAACCATGGCTTACTCATAGCAAATGAATACTCATCAAGCCGAGTTAAAATATTACATGCTAATGTGCAGCGTATGGGAGTGAATCAATGTGCCCTTACCCATTTTGACGGTAAAGTGTTCGGTGAATACTTATATGAAAAGTTTGATGCTATTTTACTTGATGCCCCGTGCGGCGGTGAAGGCACAGTACGTAAGGACCCGAACGCCCTAAAGCATTGGCAATTAGATGACGTTACTGACATAGCAGAAACACAGAAAGTGCTTATAGAATCAGCATTATTAGCGCTCAAGCCTGGTGGAACTTTAGTGTATTCCACTTGTACACTCAGCCAAATCGAAAATCAGCAGATTTGTCACTATATTCAGCAACAGTATCCAGATGCGGTTGAGTTTATGCCACTTAATGGTTTATTTCCTGGTGCTGAAAAAGCATGTACTGAAGAAGGCTTTTTACATGTTTGGCCACAGATTTACGACAGTGAAGGTTTTTTTGTCGCTAAAATAAAAAAAATAACCTCAGTACCAAGATTGAAAAAATGCCCCAAACCGCAACGCAACTTCCCGTTTGTATCGGCTAATAGCAAACAAGTAGTGGCTATCAAAGCCTACTTCAGCCAACAATTCAATATCCAGCTTCCTGAAAATTATACTGTGATGCTGCGTGATGATGAGTACTGGCTATTCCCTACTAAGTTCAACGAGTTTATTGGTTTGATGCGCTTCCAACGTATCGGGTTTAAGCTCGCAGATGTGATGAAGAAAGGCTTTAAGGTTAAGCACGAAGCCATCATGGCGTTAAGTCATTATATCCAAAATACAGAGCGAGTCATTGAACTGAGCCGCGCTCAAGCCATTGAGTTTTTGATGGGCAGAGACATTTCAACTCAAGAGATTAATGGGATTGAACAGTCGGCAATGGGAGAAATGTTGGTTAGTTTTAATCAAACACCATTAGGTGTCGTCAAGCATTTAGGCCATAGATTAAAAAACAATCTACCACGTAACTTGGTTAAAGATAAAATAGATAAAGTTTAATAAAATCAAACAAATAGAAGCCATATTCGAATTGAGCTGTGGCTCATTTTATACACTAGCGTCATCCCAAAGTAGGTTATTCGCATAATTATCGTTCAATAAATGTGCAATATGACAAATGATAACTATAATTTGTGAATCAAGTTGTGCTAGCGAAACATTCCTTAATGTAGACCACAATGCAACTTAACTGAATGCAACTTAACTGAATGCAACTTAACTGAATACAACTTAACTGAATACGACTTAACTGATTTACTGAGAATAGCCTCTCAACAGTAGCGCAAGGCTCTTTTATGAAGAGCCATTCCCCTAGACCCAGAACAATTGGATAGTTTTGGGTCTTTTTTTGTCTGAAACTAGCGACCAATGAGTTTCGCTGCATCTGTGAAAAGGTTAAAGAAGTTCTCAGAGGTATAACGAGCTAACTCTTCATATTTCTCACCACGAAGTTCAGCGACAAATTCAGCGACATCACGCACATAAGCTGGTTGATTCTCCTGACCTCTGTGCGGTACGGGCGCTAAATACGGTGAGTCAGTTTCAACAAGTAATCTATCTTGCGGCACTTGTCGAATAACACTGCGTAATTCACCAGCATTTTTAAACGTCACAATACCAGACACAGAAATATAAAAACCTAAGTCAATCGCCGCCTTCGCCATCTCCCAGTTTTCAGTAAAGCAATGTAATACACCACCAACTTTATCAGCACCGCCAGCTTTTAACATTGAAATAGTGTCTTCACGGGCATCACGAGTATGGACAATCAGCGGTTTATTCACTTCAACAGCCAAGGCAATTTGCTGCTCGAAACATTGTTGTTGCAGCGTTTTCGTTTCTGGTGCGTAAAAATAATCTAAACCTGTTTCACCAATTGCAACCACCTTTTTATCAGTCGCAAATTGTTTGATTTCAGCTACATTTAGCCCTTCTTGAACATCTAATGGGTGCACACCAGAAGAAAGGAATACGTTATCGAATTGCGCCATTTTCTCACGCATTGATTCGAAACCTTGTTGGCGGACATTAACGCATAACAGGTAATCTACACCGCGAGATTTAGCAGCGTCGATGATAGCTTGTAAACTAGGTTGATCTGGCGCCGCTTTTAAACGGTCCAAGTGGCAATGAGAGTCAATTAACATGGGTATTTTATCTAAAACGAAAATAAGCCAGCAAGAATACCTAGCTACATAGTGCAGGTCAAATCACTTGAAGAAAGTTCACTTGAAAGCAATTTTTCAATATGGTGTTTATGGCTTTCAGGATCGGTTTTAATTTTGACACCAATACCTGCTGGCCTGCCACCTGATGCGCCTAAAGGGTTAATCCAAACCACAACACCTTTAAAGTCGGTCATTTGAGATGTACCAGGTAATTTATATGAAATAGACAACTCTTGCCCTAAAAAATGGCTTTCAGTCGTTGAAATAAATAAACCCGCAGGTTTAATAAAAGGCATATAAGCTCTGTACAATTGGTGCAGAGTATCAAAATTTACCACAAGATCGGTCATAGTCTCAGTCTATTATTTAAGATGAATAAGTTGTCTAAATTCGAGTATATAGTCTTGGCATAATGCTGGGGCATTAATACTCGCCATTGTCGTTAATCGCTGACACATTTGTGCCACTTTCGAAGACAAACCAATAATGTTACTTGTCGCTAATGGATCTATCTTTTTACTTTTTAACACATATTGTCGCAAGTACAAATATAAAACATTAAGTGCGTCAACAATTTGCTGTTCAGAAACCTTGATTAAACTGCCACTAAGATGACCTGACTGAATACTTTTAGCCCAATCTTGTCGGAAAGTTAATAGTTTATGATAATGCTCATTTTCTAAACTCTCAGCCAATTTTAACGGTCCACCCATCATACCTAAACACCAAGTGACATCATGTGTTTTTTGGCCTACTGGTGCAGGAGGCAGTAGTTGGAATTGATTAAACCAATCAAGCACTTGTTGCTTGTTAGGTTTAAGGTAAGCCACCTGTTGGCAACGACTTTTAATTGTAGCAAGTAATCGAGACGGCACATCAGTTTGTAAAATAATTAAAATATTATTCCCAGGTTCTTCCAATGTTTTTAATAGTGCATTTGCTGAAGCAAGGTTGAATTGCTCACTATTTTGAATAATTGCAACCCGTTGACCACCTTGCTGCGCTGTCACCGTGAGTTTTTGGCACAAGTCGCGTATTTGATCCACTTTAATCTGTGTACCATCAGCTTTAATAACATGACAATCTGGGTGTGTTCCTGCTTTAAACAATAAACAACTTTTGCATTGCCCACATGCGCCAACAGGTGTTAGTTGAGTGCACATTGCAGCTTCAGCCATTTCCCTAGCAAGAATATGCCCGCCATACCCTTGTTCAATGCTTACCAGTTGCGCATGAGCACTATGACCACTAAGTCGCTCGTTAACAAAGCGCGTAAATGGCGCATCTAACCACGGAAGTTGGTTCAAATAAAATGCCTGCATTATTGGCTCACTGTTTGTCGTGAAGTGTTGCTGTTCAAGATAATCTTGCCGTTAATTCTGTCGTAATTTGTTGATGCACTTCTTCAAGGGTTTTACTGGCATCAATAACAATAATAGAGTCATCTTTTGCCGCAAAATCTAAAAATGTTGCTCGTGCGCGTTCAAAAAATTCGATTTTTTGAACTTCAATTCTATCCAGTGCACCACGATTCGCTGCTCGCTCCAGCCCAAGTTTTGGCTCAATATCCAAGTATAAGGTCAAATCCGGTTTAAACCCTTTTAAGGTAATATCGCTGATTGATTTTACAAGCGGCATTAACCCTCTTCCACCGCCTTGATAGGCTAAAGATGACAAGTTATGGCGATCGCCTAATACCCATGTATTGTCAGCAAGTGCAGGCTTAATTACATTGGCAATAAGCTGAGCCCTTGCAGCATAAAAAAGTAAGCATTCTGCTTCATCACATAAAGGATCGGTTTCATCAGCAATTTTTACTAAATCGCGCATTTTCTCAGCTAATGGTGTTCCACCAGGCTCACGAGTACACACCGGCTCTTTTCCGGTATGGGAGGTAATGAGTGTTTTTACAAGTTCAATCGCACTTGATTTCCCTGCGCCTTCGAGGCCTTCAATTACGACAAACTTCGCTTTTTGTTCAATCATTTTCTGTTTCTCTGATACTCGTTAACGGCACGATTATGTTGTGCTAATGTCTCTGAAAATACATGACTACCGTCATTTCTTGATACAAAGTATAAATACTTCACGTCAGCTGGTTTCGCAGCGGCAAAAATAGCAGCCTTACTTGGGGCAGCGATTGGTGTAGGCGGTAGCCCATTTATTCGATAGGTATTAAATGCTGTTTTCTCGCGTAAATCAGCGCGAGTGATATTTCCGTTATAGCGCTCACCCATGCCATAAATCACTGTTGGATCGGTTTGCAAGCGCATCCCAAGTTTCAATCTGTTATTAAACACTGCGGCAACCCAATCACGCTCTGATGGCTTACCTGTTTCTTTCTCAATAATAGATGCAATTGTTAGTAATTCATAAGGCGTCTTGAGTTTAAGTTCCTTATCTCGCTCTTCCCAAGCTTGCTCTAAGGTCTTTTGCATCATCTGATAGCTGCGATTTAAAATTGACTCAAGTGATTCGTTGGCTTGATATTGATAAGTTTCGGGAAAAAACTTTCCTTCAGGTAATCCTGAATCATCACCATTTTTTAGCAGCACTCGATTAAATACGTCCTCATCAAACGTTAAATGCGGCAAATCAGTTAATGCTTCATGCCATTCTTTAATGGTTTTACCTTCAATTAAGGTCAACGAAAAAGTCATTTCGTCGCCTCGGTTTAGTTTTGTTAATAATGTCTCGATATTGTCTCCAGGATTAATTTGATATAACCCTGTTCTTATATGCGCATATTCAGGCTTAATTTTTAATAAATATTTAAATTTCCAACTATCAGAAAGCGTTCCGTTTGTTTCAAGTTCTTTTCCTAGCTTAGTAATATTCATACCTTGGGCAATCACTAACTCGGTCGGCTCTTTAAGCTTGAGTGCTTGTTTGGGGTAGGCCAAAATCTGTTGGTAGGCCCAAAACCCTACCACACACGCAACCGTAGTCAGTGTCATCAAAGATGTAAGAAGTATCGTGAGTGTTTTTTTCATATTATTTTATAGTGACAATGTTAGCTGGGTTAATAATGGTGTGGTGTACTGCCAAGGTTTATAGTGAGTGGTCGAGCTTAAGCTGGCATTAACTTGGCGATCAATAATTGAATTAATATTTACCATACCCAATAAACTATTGGTGATAAAGACATGGTCAGCGTTTTTAATATCATCCATTGTCACTTTTGTCGCCATGACAGCAAAATGATTATCTAGCAATGTGTTGATGACTTGCTCTCGCATTACACCCGCCACACCGCTATCAGAAAGTTTTGGGGTAATCACTTGGTTACCTTTGACCAAAAATATATTAGCCATTGAAGTTTCAACAACATGATTATCAGTATCCAAAATAAGCCAATCATCTGATTTAGCTGTTAATTCATACTGTTTAATCAACACTTGTTCAAGGCGATTTAAATGCTTCATTCCCGCTAATAATGGCTGTTTAGCCAACTGTACGGATGAAACTGACAAACTAATGCCTTGCTGCTGCCAACCTTGGTAATGCTTTGGTATCTCATGCAGAGATATCACTTCAGTTATGGTCGGATTCGATGGGGCGGTATAACCGCGTCCACCAACACCACGACTAATTAAGAGCTTTATACATCCCTCACCGAGTGATTGTGCATGCTTTTGCAAACGGGACTGTAAATCAGATAATACTGGAGGTTGGAAACCTAACCTAAGGCAAGCTTGGTTTAACCGAGACAAGTGCGCTTCAATAAACATCACCTGACTATTGGAAACTCGCATAGTTGCAAATACGCCATCGCCATACGCAAGCCCCCTGTCGAGCGCTTGAATAGTATTATCAGATTGTCCGTTCACAAATACTAAAGCCATGTTTTATCCTGAATCTATCCCTGCGGGTGAAAACTACTTTCTTACTTAATCTGTTATCAATTTACATCAATGAGTTATTGCAAGCCATTTGTAACACCCCGCCGCAACGCCCTATTTACGTATTTTGTAGGTGATAGTTAAAATAACAAGCGGTGTAATACTATTTAAAAAAGAATCATTAAAAAATAGGCTCTGGATTAGAGCCTATAATTTATCACTTAAACAAGCATCTGTATAAAAGCGAGGATATTATCTTGCTAATAGATGCTGAATACGAGCTTTTAAAATATCCGTCGCAATTCTGTTTTTACCACCACGAGGTACAATGATATCAGCATGCTGTTTTGAAGGTTCAATAAACTGCAAGAACATTGGGCGCACTGTTGCTTTATATTGCGCAATAACCGATTCCATTGTACGGCCACGCTCTGCAACGTCACGAGTTAAACGACGTAAGAAACAAATATCCAGCGGTGTGTCCATGAATACACTCGCATCCATAAGTTCACGTAATTTAGGATCAGTTAACAATAAAATACCTTCTAAGATAATGACCTTTTTAGGCTGCATATCCAGCGTTTTACTCATGCGAGTATGTTCTTTGTAGCTATAACAAGGAATATTTACCTGCTCACCCTTCTTCAATTGCTTAAGGTGTTCAGCTAATAGTTGATGATCCAGTGCTTTAGGATGATCATAATTGGTTTTAACACGGTCTTCCATTGTCATATGACTTTGGTCACGGTAATACGCATCTTCATTAATCACACCGATTTGATCGGTGCCCAGGTCGCGCTTTAGTTCTTCAAAAATCGTTTGGGCAATTAAACTTTTGCCTGATGCTGAAGCACCTGCGATACCAATAATGACACATTGCTGAGAATTCATTACTTAACCTTACTCGTCGTCTGAAATACTGATTGAAACTGTGTTTTTGTTTTGCTGCTTGGCAAGTTGCGCACCCACTTTACGGGCAATTTCACGATAAATAGCAGCAACTTCTGAGTCTGGCTTACTGGCAACCGCAGGGTTACCTTCATCCATTGACTCACGAATATTAATATTAAGCGGCAATGCGCCCAATAATGGCACTTCATAACGTTCAGCAATCTTGCTGCCGCCATGGGTACCAAAAGGATGTTCTTTATGACCACATTCAGGACATAAATGAAAACTCATGTTTTCGATTATACCTAAAACTGGAATATCCACTTTTTGGAACATGGTGATGCCTTTTTTAGCATCTTCAAGTGCGATATCTTGTGGTGTTGTAACAACAACCGTGCCACTGACTGGAAACTTTTGTGACAGTGTTAATTGTATGTCACCAGTTCCTGGTGGCAAATCAATCACTAAATAATCTAATTCTGGCCACTGAGTTTCAGTTAATAACTGGTTCAATGCACCTGCTGCCATTGGACCGCGCCAAACAGCGGCTTCTCCATCACCTAGCATAAAGCCAATTGATTGAGCAGAAATGCCATGTGCAGAAGCTGCTGTCATCATTTTGCCATCTGGTGATGTAGGCTTAAAACCTTGAAGCCCCAACATCATTGGGATTGATGGACCATAAATATCAGCATCTAAAATACCGACTTCAGCGCCTTCTGCTTTTAATGCCAACGCAAGGTTGACTGCAGTTGTAGATTTACCGACACCACCTTTACCAGAAGCCACTGCAATCACTTGCTTGATATTTGGAATAGGCTCTACTGAAGCAATGGCTGAAAATACGCGAGGCTGGAAATCAATTTCGCATTCGACTTCGTCGATGGCGTCTAACACGGCGAGCTTTTTTGTCACATCCATAACCGTATCGCGATATTGCGTCATACAAGGGTAAGGATATACCAAGCCAAGAAGCAGTCGTTTGCCTTCTATCGCAAGCTTATTAACACAACCTGCAGACACTAACCCTTCGGCTAAATATGGATCTTGATATGCATCTAAAATACTCAATACTGGACCAAGAAGGTCATCACTTAATTGATAATCTGTATGCGAAGTAGACAAAAGCAGAACTCCCAGCGAAAAATTTGCCCAAGTGTACCAGAATTAGAGAAAAATGAGCGCTAATTTAGCCGTTTTTGTTGTTGTTTGATGAAATAATCACTTTGATCGGTTAGTATCTTGACCATATATTTAGTGTAATCGATTGTTGAGACAAAATGACAAATTCACAACGTAAAATCCTGGTGACAAGTGCCCTCCCATATGCCAATGGTCCTATCCATTTAGGTCATATGCTTGAGTATATTCAAACTGATATTTGGTCTCGTTACCAAAAGCTTCGTGGACATGAATGTCACTATATTTGTGCTGATGATGCCCATGGCACCCCAATCATGCTCAAAGCTCAACAAATGGGAATTACCCCAGAAGAAATGATTGCTCAAGTACAAAAAGAGCATGAACAAGATTTCGCGGACTTTAATATTCAATTTGATAACTTTCACAGTACTCACAGTGATGAGAACCGTGAATTAGCCAGTGATATTTACTTAAAATTACGCGATGGCGGTTACATCAAAACCAAAACCATCTCGCAATTATATGATCCTGAAAAAGAAATGTTTTTACCGGATCGTTTCGTTAAAGGTACCTGTCCTAAATGTAAAAGCGAAGATCAATACGGTGATAACTGTGACAACTGCGGTGCAACTTACAGCACAACAGATTTAATCAATCCTTACTCTGTTGTATCAGGTGCAACTCCAGTCATGAAAGACAGTGAACACTTCTTTTTTGACTTACCTGCATTTGAAACCATGCTCGGTGAGTGGCTTTCATCAGGTTCTTTACAACCTGAAATTGCTAACAAATTAAGAGAATGGTTCGACCAAGGATTACAACAGTGGGATATCTCACGTGATGCGCCGTATTTTGGGTTCGAAATTCCAGAGCAACCAGGCAAGTTTTTCTATGTGTGGCTAGATGCCCCAATTGGTTACATGGGTTCATTCAAAAACTTATGTGATAAACGTGATGATCTGAACTTTGACGAATACTGGAATAAAGATTCAAGCACCGAGCTTTATCACTTTATCGGTAAAGATATCGTAAACTTCCACGGTTTATTCTGGCCTGCAATGCTTGATGGCGCAGGTGTGCGTAAACCTACTAGTGTTTTTGCTCATGGTTACGTCACAGTGAACGGTGCAAAGATGTCTAAATCGAAAGGCACCTTCATCAAAGCCCGTACCTACTTAGATAACTTAAACCCTGAGTACCTTCGTTATTACTATGCCGCTAAATTAAATAGCCGTGTTGATGACTTAGATTTAAACCTTGAAGACTTCGCTCAACGCGTAAACTCAGATCTAGTCGGTAAATTGGTAAACTTAGCATCTCGCACGGCTGGTTTTATCAGTAAACGATTTGAAGGTAAGTTAGCTAAAATTAACGATATGTCGTTAACAGAGGCTTTCTTAGCTAAACAAGATCTTATTGCTGATTTGTATGAAACCCGTGAATTCGGTAAAGCGATGCGAGAAATCATGGCACTTGCCGATATGGCGAACGCTTATGTTGCCGATGCTGCACCTTGGCAGTTAATCAAAGACGAAGCAAAACAAGAAGAAGCGCATCAAGTTTGTAGTAATGCACTTAACTTGTTCCGTATTTTGGTGACTTACCTAAAACCAGTGTTGCCTCAGTTAGCTGAAAAAGTTGAAAGCTTCCTACAGTTAACCTTAACTTGGGACAATTTAAACCAGGATTTAGCAGGCCACGAAATTGCTAAGTTTAAAGCGTTAATGCAACGTATTGAAATGAAGAGTATTGAGGCGATTATTGAAGCGTCAACTGAAAATCTTCAAGTTGCAGAAACCAAAGCCCCTAAAGCTGAGCAAGTGCAAACAGAACTTGAAAAAGAGCCGTTAGCACCTGAAATCACTTTTGATGATTTTGCTAAGGTCGATTTACGTATTGCACTCATTGCTAAAGCTGAGCACATTGAAAAAGCGAATAAACTCCTTCGTTTAGAGCTTGATTTAGGCGGTGAAACTAAACAAGTATTTGCTGGCATTAAATCGGCTTATGCGCCAGAAGATTTAATTGGTAAACACACTGTCATGGTCGCTAACCTTGCGCCGCGTAAGATGAAGTTTGGCGAGTCTGAAGGCATGGTGTTAGCAGCAGGCCCTGGTGGAAAAGATATCTGGATTTTAGAACCACATGCTGGCGCTAAACCAGGCATGCGAGTCATGTAGTCTCTGTGAGTTAATACAAAAAAGGCCGTCAATTGACGGCCTTTTTATTTATCAGTCAGCTTCTAGCTAGCCAGAAAACATATTATGACATCACCTTTGGATTAGCATCTTCGCAAGCGTTCGCATTTTCAGGATCACATGGCGCTTCTTGAGCAAAACGCTGACTTTTATAAGCCTCAGTATCAGCTTCAATTGCTTCTTTTAAACGCTCTTCATATTCAATAAATAGATTAATGAAATCTCCGCCAAACTTCTCACCGTCAGTGCGACCAGCCCATTCGTTATACAGTACTTCAGAAGCTTCTTTTTCCACTCTCATATACGTTTGTTTTTGTCGCTCAACCAACTCTGAGGAGAACCCCATTGCTTTCATTGATTCAGCGCCTACTTTCAATGCCGACCTGAATGTTTCAGATTCAACATAATCGGCTCCAGCTTGACGTAACAAATGACTATGTCCCCGATCAAATGCACGGCTGATCACTTTTAAGTGAGGATACTTGTGCTTAAGGTGCTTGACGAGCTCAACGCTACTTTGTGGGTTATCAATCGCTACAACAAATGCCGACGCTGAAGCAACGCCAGCCGTCTCAAGTAAATCAGGACGAGTTGCATCACCATAGTAAGCTTTCGTATTGATTTTACGTAAGTTGTCTACTTGGGTCGCTTGGTGATCCAGCACGACCGTTTTAACGCCATTAGACAGCAGTAAACGATTCACAATTTGTCCGAAACGACCAATACCTGCAATGATGACTGTTCCCTGCTCATCGACTTCATCTTGCTCTCGATCATTCGAGGTTTTCTCGTATTTAGGTAAGATGACTTTTTCGTAAAAAATGAATAATCCAGGGGTAAGGAACATAGATAACGCAACGACTATTGATAACGGCTGCGCAATTTCTTGCGAAATTACATGGTTTTGCTGACTAAAACTTAACAATACAAAACCAAACTCACCTGCTTGCGCCAAGCTCAGAGTATATAACCATCTATCACTTCCTTTGATACGAAATATAAAGCTCAGCACTAATAATACCAACGCTTTCAATATCATCACAGCAGCTGTGACGCCTAATATCACTCCGAGATAATTCCAAAGGATTTCAAAGTCGATACCTGCGCCGACCGTAATGAAAAACAAGCCTAGCAATAACCCTTTAAATGGACCAATATGTGTTTCAAGCTCATGTTTAAATTCACTGTTTGCAAGTACGACACCCGCTAAGAATGTACCAAGTGCAGGTGATACCCCCACTAAGCTCATTAGCGTTGCAATCCCAATCACCAAAAGTAAAGCCGCCGCAGTTGAGATCTCACGCACCCCTGAATCTGCGATAAACCTGAATACAGGCCGACTCAAGTAATGCCCCCCAAATACAACCAAGCCGATTGAAAGCACTAATACCAGCGCATATAAACCACCATGTAAATCTGCAACCAAAGAAAGTTCTTCATGGTGCTCAGCAGCAGCTGTCACTGAGGACTGCGCAGCTTCAACTAATTCAGGTAGCGCTAGGAGCGGAATAAGCGCAAGCATAGGGATTACCGCGATGTCTTGAAATAACAACACGCCAAATGCATTCTTACCAGCCGTTGTTTTGGTTAAGCCTTTTTCATTTAATGTTTGTAAAACAATCGCTGTGGAAGATAAGGAGAAAATTAAGCCAATAGTTAACGCGACCGTCCATGACATTTCAAACATCATAGCAATAGCCATCACAATACCCGCCGATAAGCCGACTTGCAGCCCACCCATGCCCACTAATCGATGTCTCATCGACCAGAGCATTTTAGGTTCAAGCTCCAGACCGACTAAAAATAGCATCATAACGACGCCAAATTCTGCAAAATGCTGAATGGTGTTGGTTTCACTTCCGACTAACCCAACAATCGGTCCAATGACAACCCCTGCGATCAAATAGCCAAGTACGGAACCTAAGCCCATGCGTTGAGCAATAGGCACTGCGATAACCGCTGCTGATAAATAAATAAATGCTTGAATAAAATATTCAGTCATGGCGTTAACCTTTGGTTTTTCTATTGATTAAACAGGATTAACAATATCTATAAACTGATGTGTCAAACCAAACTTTTCAGCTAAATGTTCACCTAATGCTTGAATACCAAATTGCTCAGTTGCATGGTGACCAGCAGCAAAATAATGGATCCCCTGCTCCATTGCACAGTGATACGTGCGCTCAGAAACTTCACCACTAATAAATGCATCAACTCCCAAAGCCGCAGCATGATCAATATAATCTTGTGCTCCACCAGTACACCAAGCCAACGATGAAATTAATTGCTCATCATCGCCTATATGAAGTGGTTGGCGATATAATTTTTGATTCAATAACTCACTTAATTGTAGAGGCGAAAGTGGCGTTGCAAGTTTTCCTTTCCAGAGTAAATTTTGTGGAATATCTGCACACACTTCAACATCGACTAATCCTAACTTTTTAGCAAGTTCTGCATTATTCCCAATAGTTTCATGGGCATCTAGTGGTAAATGATAGCCGAATAAATTCATATCGTGACTCATAAGCGTTTTAATTCGCTTATATTTCATCCCTGTAAGCACTTCTGGTTCATTTTTCCAAAAAAATCCATGATGAACCAATATGGCATCAGAATTCACTGCAGCCGCTTGGTCAATGAGCGCTTGGCAAGCTGTTACCCCAGTGACTATGGTACTAATCGTATCTGTGCCCTGAACCTGCAGTCCATTAGGTGCATAATCTTTAAATTGGCTAACGCTAAGAAAATCATTTAGATAGTTGGATAATTGCTCGCGAGATACAGACGTTAATGACATAAAACTAACCCTAAAATTTTTGATATTAATAGTGTAACGCAGACCAATACTTATTGAAAAACCCTTGTTAACATTGCTTATTTGCTAAGCGATTTTGGCTTAAATTGGACTTTTGGGTACTTTAAACACTAAAATTAGCGCTAAGGGATGTTGAAAACATTAAATAAAACTATTCATTACAGAAAAATAGGTCTCAATATGTCAAACTTGACTAAAGAAGCGCTTATCGCCGAACTTAAAGCTGCTCTTGAAAAACAAACTTCAAAAACTGTTGAAATCGAGCAGAAAGGCAGCTGGTATAAAATTGATGGCGGCAAGTCTTTACGCTTTAGCGATCTTGAGAAAATGCACCTTGAAGTGACTCAAGGTCAAACAGAAGCACCTGTTGCAGAAAAAGTTGTCGCTAAAAAGCCGGCAGCCAAAAAAGCTGTTGCAGCCAAAACTGAAGCGAAAAAGCCTACTGCTAAAAAAGCCAACACTTCAGGCGGTAAAACACCTAAAGAACTATGGCGTGAAAAATTAGCAAATGCAGGTAAAAATACCTTACCTCGCGGTTTCTAATACAAGCTTACTGTTACTGATCTAGCGACCAATCACAAAAGGAGCCACTGAGGCTCCTTTTTTATTGCGCGAATCACACAAAAAATGTGATTTTACTATCCGTTCATTACATGGCTAAATCCACACGAACATAACCGGTTAAATACACAACACGCACTTCGTCACCTGCAACAAATGACATTCCAGGATCTAAGTCTTGTATCACCATGACTTGTGTTCCATCGTCTAAATTAATCATCATTTCAATTAGTTTATATTCAAGTGTACGAGTTGAGTTGCCGTATTGGTTGGCTGCAGCACCACCAAGTAATGCACCTAATACGGTTGCGACATCCTGTCCTGAGCCACCACCAAACTGATGCCCAATAACGCCACCTATTAATGCACCGCCAAAGGTTTTCCAGCCAAGGTTACGATCTTCGACTAATTGCGTTTGAGTAACGTGTTTAATTGATTCGACTTGGCCATAGATTACCTTTTCAACTGGCACTGCCTGATTACGCTCATATGCCGCTAGTGCTGTGCTACTCATTACCCCTGATAATATGACCAAAAGTGCACTAAAAACCATCACTGAGCTGTTTGTGAGTTTCAACATAAGCAAAATTCCGCTAACGTATAGATAAGACCTATTTAATAATATACTTAATTGTGAACTCACTGTCTTATTTAAATCACCTTCCCCAATTTCCTGATCCCATGCAAGCACTTGACGAACCAAATGGTTTACTGGCGGTTGGCGGTGATTTATCACCAACTCGATTAGTCGAAGCCTATTATCAAGGCATTTTCCCCTGGTTTAACGATGATGATCCCATCCTATGGTGGTCACCTCACCCAAGAGCGGTATTTACTCCACAAACTCAGCCGCTAAACAAAACAATGCGAAAATGCCTGAAAAAATCAACGTGGCGATTTACCATTAATCATGCCTTTGCAGAGGTAATCAAAGCATGTTCAGAACCAAGAGCCAGTGAGCAAGGCACTTGGATTTCATCCGATATTCAAAATGCCTATATTAAATTACACTCTTTGGGTAAAGCTCACTCAATTGAAGTGTGGGATGATAAAACACTTGTTGGCGGTTTATATGGAATAGCCGTAGGCAGTGTATTTTGTGGAGAATCAATGTTTCATCGCCAAACCAATGCATCAAAAGCTGCATTTGCAATGCTTAATCAGCATATTGCCAAACATGGTTTTAAGCTGATTGATGCACAAATTATGAACCCACATTTAGAAAACTTAGGTGCGAAACCTGTACCTAGAAATGAGTTTTTACAAACCTTAAAACAATTACGTAATCAAGTTATTGATAATCAAGCTTGGGTTACTCAAGAGGTATATTTTGACATCTAGAAGCATCAGTGTCGGCATTAGTCACCCTTTTGATTGTAGCTATATTGATGGGCTTCAAGAGCAGCTATTAATTATTCAAGAGCCACAGTTGGACGGCGCGCTATTTGAACAATTACTTGGCATGGGCTTTAGGCGAAATGGCAACTCTATTTATAAACCACGCTGTCCGAGTTGCTCAGCATGTCAATCTATTCGCGTTGTGGTGCCTGAATTTAAACTTTCTAAACGACAAAAACGCACCATCAAAAACAATCAGGACTTAACATGGCAAGTCACAGATGAGTGTTCAGCTGAACACTACGCATTATACGAA
This sequence comes from Shewanella sp. 10N.286.52.A9, assembly GCF_041468985.1. Lineage (NCBI taxonomy): Bacteria > Pseudomonadati > Pseudomonadota > Gammaproteobacteria > Alteromonadales > Shewanellaceae > Shewanella > Shewanella sp. 10N.286.52.A9. Next base: position 66,034 of record NZ_JBFRJQ010000003.1, read on the forward strand.
CGTTATATCAGTGGCCGCCATTCTGATGGGCCAATGTATCCTCCGAGTGAAGATCAATATAATGACTTCCTGCTGTGCAGCTGGCTTAAACCCACTTACATTGAAGTTTTTGACCAAGATAAACTCATTGGAGTAGCAGTAACGGATCAACTCAATAATAGTTTGTCAGCCATTTATAGTTATTTTGATCCTGACTATGCTAAACGCTCACTCGGCAGCTTCATGATCTTGTTGCAGTGTGATTTAGCCCTGCAACTAGGTAAGCAATTTGTATATCTGGGCTATCAAATTGATGAAAATAGAAAAATGAATTACAAACGTTTATATCGTCCATATCAAATATTAACAGCGAATGGATGGCAACATATTGAAAAAGAACCCACGCTTTAGTGTTTCAATCCTTTACAGCAAGCGCTTTTTGGGGCATGATACTGCGAATTTTTTTTATATTTGAAGGCATAAAGGTAACCAATTAATGGCGAAAGAAGACAACATTGAAATGCAGGGCACAATCCTTGAGACCTTGCCAAATACAATGTTCCGCGTAGAACTTGAAAATGGTCATGTCGTGATTGCACACATTTCTGGCAAGATGCGCAAAAACTACATCCGTATTTTAACGGGTGATAAAGTCACGGTTCAATTGACTCCTTACGATTTAAGTAAAGGTCGTATCGTCTTCCGCGCACGTTAATTCTGCCTCATCTATTTAAAAACCCGGCTTGATTGTCGGGTTTTTTGTTGGCTAATGATTAACGTTGATGCAAACAAAAATGGCTATCTGTTTTCAGATAGCCATTTTTATTACCAGAATTAACACGATTAAGTTATGACACTTTTTCTTCGCATTCACAGCTAATAACAATTTCATTATCTTTCGCGTCGACTTTGGCAATACCGCCAGCCTCTAACTTACCGAAGAGTATTTCATCAGCTAATGGTCGCTTGATTAGCTCAGTGACAACACGACCCATTGGTCTTGCGCCCATGTTCTTATCGTAGCCTTTTTCAGCCAGTAAAGTACGAGCTTCATCAGTGACCTCTAGAGTAACGCGTTTTTCATCCAATTGAGCTTGTAACTCAATTAAGAACTTATCAACGACCTTGGCAATTATCGTCATGTCTAAATGATTAAACCAAATAATTGAATCTAAACGGTTACGGAACTCCGGTGAGAAGACTTTATTGATTTCTGACATCGCATTTAAGCTATTGTCTTGCTGTTTAAAGCCAATCGAAGTACGAATAGACTCTTGGACACCAGCATTGGTGGTCATCACTAAGGTGACATTTCTAAAGTCTGCTTTACGGCCATTATTGTCAGTTAACGTACCATGATCCATCACTTGCAATAGCAAGTTATAAACATCAGGGTGCGCCTTTTCAATTTCATCCAACAATACAACGCAATGCGGGTTTTTAATGACGGCGTCAGTTAATAGACCACCTTGCTCGTAACCAACATAACCAGGAGGCGAGCCGATTAAACGAGATACAGTATGACGCTCCATATATTCAGACATATCAAATCGAATCAGCTTCATATTTAAACATGCGGCTAATTGATTGGTAACCTCGGTTTTACCAACACCAGTAGGACCTGCAAATAAGAAACTACCAACCGGCTTTTTCTCCGCACCTAAACCACTTCGAGATAATCGAATAGCAGAACTCAGCCCCTCAATGGCTTTGTCTTGACCAAACACTAACATCTTAAGGTTACGCTCTAGGTTTTTGAGTAAATCCTTGTCAGTTGATGATACGGACTTCTCAGGTATGCGCGCAATTTTAGCGATGATCGCTTCAATTTCAGGTTGACCGATGGTTTTCTTACGTTTGCTTTGCGGTAACATCACCATTCTCGCACCCGCTTCATCAATCACATCAATGGCTTTGTCTGGTAAGTGACGATCATTAATGTGCTTCGCTGATAAACTCGCTGCAGAACTGATTGCCGCTTGAGTATAACGAACACCATGGTGCTCTTCATACTTAGATTTAAGCCCCAATAAGATTTTAGTGGTTTCAGCCACTGACGGCTCATTGATGTCGATTTTTTGGAAACGTCTTGCTAACGCTCGGTCTTTTTCAAAAATGCTTTGATATTCTTGGAAAGTCGTTGAGCCCATACAACGTAATGTCCCGTTAGATAATAACGGTTTAAGCAAGTTAGACGCATCCATCACGCCACCTGAAGCGGCACCAGCTCCAATGATAGTATGGATTTCATCAATAAACAGAATCGCATGTTCATTTTTACCCAGTTCTTTAAGCAAGCCTTTAAAGCGTTTCTCAAAATCACCACGGTATTTTGTGCCGGCAAGTAATGAACCTAAATCTAACGAATATACGGTTGCATCTTTAATCACATCGGGGACTTGCTCATTAACGATTCGATAAGCTAACCCTTCAGCAATAGCCGTTTTACCCACACCTGCTTCACCAACAAGTAGTGGATTGTTTTTACGTCGACGACATAAGGTTTGAATTGCACGTTCAACTTCATCATCACGGCCAATGAGTGGATCAATCACACCATCCTTAGACATTTGATTTAAGTCGGTTGCAAACTGCGATAATAAACTTCTATCTTCAGCTTGTTCAGTTCCTTCTTCTGATGCTTCAGGGTTATTCATTTCCTGATTATCATCATCTTTAGGCAAACCATGTGAGATAAAATTGACCACATCTAAGCGGGTAATTTCACAGCGACGTAATAAGTAAACAGCTTGTGATTCTTGCTCGCTAAAAATTGCCACCAGCACATTTGCGCCAGTGACTTCATTGCGACCTGAAGACTGCACATGAAACACTGCGCGTTGCAGAACACGTTGGAATCCTAATGTTGGTTGAGTTTCTCGCTCTTCAGTGCTTTCAGCGATTAACGGGGTTGTTTGTTGAATGAAGTTAGATACTTCCTCGTGAAGACGAGTAATATCAGCGCCACAAGCCAGTAGTGCTTCTTTGGCCGATGGATTATTGATTAGTGCTAATAATAAATGTTCTACCGTCATATATTCATGACGTGAATCTCTAGCTTGTTGAAACGCTAGGTTCAAGGTGACTTCAAGATCTTTGTTTAGCATAAGCACCCCCTAAAAATACTCATAAACTGCAGAGTTACCGATGGAGAAACAACTATTCACTATGCGGCTTCTAATGTACACAGTAACGGATGTTGGTTTTCTCTGGCAAATTGATTTACTTGTAACACTTTCGTTTCAGCAATGCCAAACGAATAAACACCACATATTCCCTTACCTTGGTGATGGATAGCCAACATAATGTCCGTGGCCTGTTGTTCATCCTTATTAAAAAAACGTTGTAGCACTTCAATCACGAAATCCATCGGAGTGTAATCATCGTTATTTAACACGACTTTATACATTGAAGGTGGTTGTAGCTCCGATTCAACACGCTCTTCTGTGTGCTCTACGCTGCCTAATCTACCCATGTGTTAATACTAGCCTCTAGTTTGGTACAAGACCAATTGATATTATTAAATTAATTAAATGTTGTCATTTTGTTAATTTTTACTTGACATCTTTTCGTACAAATTTCATTCTGTTCTGAGGCGGCAATAAAAGACCGCTGATTAAAATAAGTTTTACTATCTTACTGGTAAGTAGACAACAGAAGGAAGTGGAAGTATGGCAAGCGGAACTGTTAAATGGTTCAACAACGCCAAAGGATTCGGGTTTATTTGCCCAGATCAGGGTGGCGAAGATGTATTTGCACATTATTCAACAATCGAAATGGAAGGTTATAGAACGCTTAAAGCGGGCCAACCTGTAGATTTCGAAACTGAGCAGGGCCCTAAAGGGATGCATGCTTCAGCCATTTCACCGACTAAATAGTCGTTGAAACTATAAAACAAAAAGGCAGAGATTTTAATCTCTGCCTTTTTTATTTCACATAAATAATGTAAATAATTTATCGTTTGCTTATAAATCAAACAAAAACGACCCCATCACCTTCAATTTAGCCCCAACATTTACTTTGTCCATCTTAGATTTTAGCTCAGGTATAAAGCTGTAGAGATAAAAAAAGCAGAGACGTTCATCTCTGCTTTTTAATTAATCGCTCTTTTAAACCGATTATCGCTTAGCCTGTAATAAATGAATTAAGCAATTGGCTAGGACGCATCGCTTTCTCAGCTTTAACAGCGTCTAAACGGAAATAACCGCCTAAATCAACCGCTGGGCCTTGCGAGTCATTTAATTCAGCAACAATTGCAGCTTCATTAGTCGTTAATGATTCAGCAAGTTCGCTAAATTCAGCGGCTAAATCAGCATCTTTCGCTTGAGCCGCTAATGCTTGAGCCCAGTACATCGCTAAATAGAAATGACTACCACGGTTATCAAGCTCACCGACACGGCGTGAAGGTGACTTGTTGCTATCTAAGAACTGACCAATTGCAGCATCAAGCGTATCGGCTAATACTTGTGCTTTAGGGTTATTTTGCGTTTGGCTTAAATGCTCAAGCGATGCCGCTAACGCAAGGAACTCACCTAATGAATCCCAACGTAAGTGACCTTCTTTCTCAACTTGTTGAACATGCTTAGGCGCACTACCACCCGCACCTGTCTCGAATAAACCACCGCCATTCATTAGTGGCACGATAGATAGCATTTTCGCACTGGTACCCAGCTCAAGAATTGGGAACAAGTCAGTTAAGTAATCTCGTAAAACGTTACCCGTTACTGAAATGGTATCTAAACCTTCATGCACACGTGCGAGTGTCGCACGGGTTGCAGCTACAGGCGCTAGAATTTGTAAATCTAATCCGTCTGTATCGTGATCTTTTAAGTAAAGCTCAACCTTAGCGATTAACTGCGCATCGTGCGCACGGTTACTGTCTAACCAGAAAATCGCAGGTGTATTACTTAAACGTGAACGATTTACAGCAAGTTTTACCCAATCACGGATTGGTGCATCTTTAACTTGGCACATTCTGAAAATATCGCCAGTTTCAACGTTATGGCTCATTAATACATTGCCATTACTGTCGATAACTTTCACTAAACCAGCAGTCTCAATTTCAAATGTTTTATCATGGCTGCCGTATTCTTCAGCTTTTTGCGCCATCAAACCAACATTTGGCACACTGCCCATTGTTGTTGGATTGAACGCACCATTGGCTTTACAGAATGCAATTGTTTCTTGGTAAACACCGGCATAACAACGATCTGGGATCATAGCCTTAGTGTCTTTCAATTGGCCATCAGGGCCCCACATTTTTCCTGATGAACGAATAGCAGCTGGCATTGATGCATCAATAATGATGTCACTAGGAACATGTAAGTTGGTGATTCCTTTATCAGAATCAACCATCGCAAGTGCAGGACGCTTTGCGTAAACAGCTGCAATATCAGCTTCTACTTCAGCGCGTTTTGCTTCTGGTAATGTTGCAATTTTTGCGTAGACATCACCAAAGCCATTGTTAACATCAACGCCGAGTTCATCAAACAATGCTTGGTGTTTAGTGAACACATCTTTAAAGAACACTTTAACTGCATGACCAAATAGAATTGGGTCTGAGACTTTCATCATGGTTGCTTTTAAATGCAGTGATAATAAAACATCTTCAGACTTTGCAGCTTCAATTTCACGTTCGTAGAAAGCAACAAGCGCTTTGTTACTCATCACGGCAGTGTCGATGACTTCACCGGCTTGTAAAGGCAAGTCCTGCTTAAGCACAACATCTTGACCATCAGCTTTAGTTAATACAATGCTAACTTTATCAGCTTCGGCAACAGTGACAGATTGTTCACTGCCATAAAAGTCACCCTCTTGCATGTGAGCAACGTGAGAAGCTGAGTTACTTTCCCATTTACCCATTGAATGCGGGTTTTTCTTAGCATAATTTTTTACTGAGCCTGGCGCACGACGATCAGAGTTACCTTCACGTAAAACAGGGTTTACTGCACTGCCCTTAATTTTGTCATAACGGCTTTGAACTTCACGTTCGGCATCTGTGGTAGGTTCGTCAGGATAATTCGGAATATCATAACCTTTGGCTTGTAGTTCAGCGATACAGGCTTTTAGTTGTGGAATTGAGGCACTGATATTCGGTAATTTGATAATATTTGCTTCAGGCGTCCCCGCCATCACACCAAGTTCTGTTAACGCATCTGAAATTTTCTGTTCTGCTGTTAACTTTTCAGGAAAGTTGGCGATAACACGGCCTGATAAAGATATATCTCGGGTTTCTACTTTAACACCAGCAGCATTGGTAAATGTACGGATGATTGGGAGTAATGAAAGCGTCGCTAATGCGGGTGCTTCATCAGTTTCAGTATAAATGATCGTTGGAGAATTATCTTTCATGCTTTTTCCTACATTATTGAAATAAAAAGTTTTTATAATTTTATTATTGTAATAACTATCTACCTTTCAACTGCATCAATCTATAAGCCGATGTCAGTTGTATATGGCACAAATCCCTATGAAATTAGAAAAATAATGTGTGGCTGCTTGTGTAAAAACGGGCACAGATCACATTTTTTAGGCCAACATCATAGACCATTATCTGTAAGATTCAAATTCCACTAAGGCCCAATGCCAAGTAAACTATACAAAATGAATCAATTTCATCCTAAATAGGCTTATGTATGTCAGCAAATGACAAACCCAAACGTTTTAGCACTAAACCTGCATTTTCCAAAGTAAATAAAAAACACCGTAAGCCGACTAAGCGCACGGTAAGTAAACCTGTTGAAAATCCGATAATAGTGTTATTTAACAAACCTTTTGATGTTCTATGTCAATTTACTGATGAATCAGGAAGACAAACTTTAAAAGATTTTATTCCGGTAAAAGATGTCTATGCCGCTGGCAGATTGGATAGAGACAGCGAAGGATTATTATTGCTGACCAATGACGGCAAATTACAGGCAAAATTAACCCAACCGAATAAAAAAACTTTCAAGACATATTGGGTGCAAGTTGAGGGTGAACCTAGCGAATACTCAATTACTGCATTACAGCAAGGTGTTGAATTAAAAGATGGAATGACATTACCAGCGAACGTTAAGGTGATTGAAGAGCCCACAGTTTGGGAACGAGTTCCGCCTGTTAGGGAAAGAAAGTCGATCCCCACTACATGGTTAGAAATACAAATTTGTGAAGGCCGCAATCGTCAAGTTAGAAGAATGACCGCTCATGTTGGTCACCCCACTCTAAGATTAATTCGCTATAAAATAGGTCAATGGAGTTTAGATGACTTGCCTAATGGTGCTTATAAAACCATTAAGCAGTAACACATTAATAATAAAAATGATGAGAGGACGACACCATGTCAACACTTCGCTATAAGCCTAATACGACTGTCGCCTGCGTCATCCATAGTCAGGGAAAATTTTTATTCGTTGAAGAACTCATTGATAACCAACTACGTCTAAATCAACCCGCTGGCCATATTGAAGCCCATGAAACACTCGAGCAGGCCTGTAGAAGAGAAGTTAGAGAAGAAACTGGGCTGGATGTTACATTAACTGGCCTTATAAGCATTTATCAATATAGTGCCAGTGAAGAATTGGCTTTTGTGCGTTTTACTTTTGCAGCTGAATGGCAAAATAACGACCAATGCATACCATTAGACAACGACATTATCGCTTGTCACTGGTTAACTTTAGATGAAATTAAACAACGTAAAGCGGTCCTTCGCAGCCCGTTAGTCATTAAATCCATAGAAGACTTTTTACATAAAGCTCACAGCCCATTATCACTGATTAATAGTGACTTACAGGTGATAGCCGACAACAATAATGCATGATAGAATATGCGCCGCACAATTTAGAGATTTTCGTAAGGTATTTATCTACGAATAAAGACTGGGTTTGTTGACTTGAAAAGCACTCGACTCGACCACATGTTCATCTCTTGTATCCGTAATTTCACTGGTTTTTAGGTTTTATGACATCAATCAATCCCGATTCAAATGGTAAAAAAGTCATCGTAGGCATGTCCGGCGGTGTAGATTCTTCAGTTTCTGCATACTTGCTCCAACAGCAAGGATACCAGGTTGAGGGATTATTTATGAAGAACTGGGAAGAAGATGACACGGATGAATATTGTCTCGCAGCTGAAGATTTAAAAGATGCGCAGGCAGTATGTGACAAGCTAGGCATTAAGCTTCACACAGTTAACTTCGCCTCTGAATACTGGGACAATGTATTTGAGCACTTCCTTGCTGAATATAAAGCTGGTCGTACTCCTAACCCAGATATTATGTGCAACAAAGAAATCAAATTTAAAGCATTTTTAGAATTTGCAGATGAAATTTTAGATGCTGACTTTATTGCGATGGGGCATTACGTTCGCCGCCGTGATAACGAAGACGGTACCACTCAAATGCTACGTGGTATTGATAACAACAAAGATCAAAGCTACTTCTTGTATACCTTAAGTGACAAACAAGTCGCTAAAAGCTTATTTCCCGTCGGCGAACTAGAAAAATTTCAAGTTCGTGATATCGCCAAAGAAATGGGCTTAATTACCCATGATAAAAAAGACAGTACAGGTATCTGTTTTATCGGTGAAAGAAAGTTCACTGACTTTTTAGGTACATATTTACCAGCGCAACCTGGTGATATTGAAACCGCTGAAGGCGAAGTCATAGGAACCCACCAAGGTTTGATGTATCACACGCTAGGTCAACGTAAAGGGCTTGGCATTGGTGGCATGAAAAACAGTAATGACGATCCTTGGTACGTAGTTGAAAAAGACTTATTGCGTAATGTTTTAATTGTCGGCCAAGGTGGAAACCACCCTCGCCTGATGTCAAATGGCATGACAGTAAGTCAACTTCATTGGGTTGACCGCAAAGGCCCAAGTTCACCAGCTAAGATAACCGTGAAAACACGTTACCGTCAGCAAGATGTTAACTGCACCGTGACGACTGAAGGTGATGACAAAATTAGCGTGATATTTGATGAGCCAGTAGCTGCTGTAACTCCTGGTCAGTCTGCTGTTTTTTATGATGGTGAAGTCTGCTTAGGCGGCGGTATTATCGATACACTAATTAGAGGATAGAGCGTGAGCCAAGTATTATTTGAACGCACTATGGCGTTTGCAGGTATTTTACAAGCGATTGCTCAAGTTCAACATCTCGCGCGTCATGGCGATTCAGACGAAACAGCTCTTGCTGCGAGTCTGAACACCATTATGGTGACTGACCCAGATTCTGTTTCAGAAATTTATCAAGATAAACAAGCACTCAATAAAGGGTACCAACTGATTGAGAATCAGTTAGGTGATGGCAACAGCAAAGATGTTGAAACCACTCGCTACCTGGTTGGGATGCTCGCATTAGAACGTAAGCTCGCTCGCTCAGCAAATGGGTTAGGTATGCTAGCCGAACGTATCAACCAAGTGCACCGTCAATTACATCACTTCGCCATTACCGATGAACAAATCATTGCGAGTTTAGCGAGCATATACAGCGATGTGATCAGTGAGCTTGGCCCCAAATTACAAATTTCTGGTAATCCAGCTTGCTTGCAACAACCGCAAGTACAACAAAAAATCCGTGCTTTACTTTTATCAGCTATGCGTAGTGCAGTTTTATGGCGCCAACTCGGAGGCAAACGTCGCCACCTCGTTTTTGCTCGTAAAGCCATTGTGGATACTGCTATTAGTAGCCGTAAAAATAATTAATCGTATCACCCTACAACAAAAGTTCATCAAGGAGCTTCAAATGGATCTTTCTGCACTGACTGCTATCTCTCCGATAGACGGTCGTTATGGTAGCAAAACCACCTCTTTACGAGGCATTTTCAGCGAATTCGGTTTAACTAAATACCGTGTTCAAGTTGAAATTAACTGGTTAAAACTACTTTCTAGTTGCCCAGAGATTGAAGAAGTTCCGCCATTCAGCGAAGAAGCATTAACTTTACTGGATAGCATCAAGGATAACTTCAGCGAAGAAGACGCGTTACGCGTTAAAACAATTGAAAGAACCACCAACCACGACGTTAAAGCGGTTGAATATTTCATTAAAGAAAAAATTGCAGACAACGCTGAGTTAGTTGCAATTGACGAATTTGTTCACTTCGCTTGTACTTCTGAAGACATTAACAATCTATCTCATGCGTTAATGCTTAAAGAAGCACGTGATTTAGTATTAGCACCTCAGTGTCTTGAAATTGTTGATGCAATCAAAAAATTAGCGGCAGAAAACAAATCTGTACCGTTAATGTCACGTACACACGGTCAACCAGCATCACCTTCTACATTAGGTAAAGAAATGGCAAACGTGGCAGTTCGTTTAGAACGCCAACTTAACCAAATCAACGCTGTTGAAATCATGGGTAAAATCAATGGTGCAGTTGGTAACTACAACGCACACATCTCTGCTTACCCTGAAGTTAACTGGCATGAATTGTCACAACGCTTTGTAACAAGCCTTGGTATTAACTGGAACCCATACACCACTCAAATCGAACCGCATGATTACATTGCAGAACTATTTGATGCAGTTGCTCGTTTCAATACTATTCTTATCGATTTCGATCGTGATATCTGGGGCTACATTGCATTAGGTCACTTTAAGCAACGTACTATTGCTGGCGAAATTGGTTCTTCTACGATGCCACATAAAGTTAACCCTATCGATTTTGAAAACTCAGAGGGTAACCTTGGTATTGCTAACGCGCTTATGCAACATCTTGCTGCTAAGTTACCCGTTTCAAGATGGCAGCGTGACTTAACGGACTCAACCGTATTGCGTAATCTTGGTGTGGGTATGGCTCATTCATTAATTGCTTATCAAGCAACAATGAAAGGGATCAGTAAGCTTGAAGTGAATGAAGAAAACTTACGTGCCGAATTAGACAAGAACTGGGAAGTACTGGCTGAACCAGTACAAACTGTGATGCGTCGTTACGGTATCGAAAAGCCATATGAAAAATTAAAAGAGTTAACACGTGGTAAGCGTATTGATGGCGAACAACTTGCTACATTCATTGATGGTTTAGCGCTGCCTGACAGTGTTAAAGCTGAACTTAAAACAATGACACCAGCTAACTACATCGGCCGCGCTGAAGCGTTTGTTGATGAGTTAAAGTAATTTATAAACAGCAATCTGTTTAAATTAAGGAATGGCGACATCTCAGCAGAGCTGTCGCCTTTTTATTGACTATGTATACATTAAATTTTGATACTGCGGCGTTTGTCAAAGACACTTGGCAAAAAAAGCCTATTGTCATTAAAAATGCTTTTAATGCCTTTGAAGATCCAATTTCTGCCGATGAATTAGCAGGCTTGGCAATGGAAGAAGATATTTCTTCTCGTATTGTCCAAACGAAATCGGATGGTTGGAATGTCATACAAGGTCCCTTTGAGGATTATGACGAATACGGCGAAGACGGATGGCAATTATTAGTACAAGCAGTTAACCATTGGTATCCTGAGTCACAAGCTTTTGTTGAAGCATTCCGGTTTTTACCAGATTGGCGCTTTGATGATTTGATGGTGTCTTTTGCAACACCTAAAGGCGGTGTAGGACCTCATATCGATAATTATGATGTATTCATTATTCAAGGCGAAGGCGAACGTCGCTGGAAAGTTGGCGATAGAGGCGACCATAAACAACGTGGCGGCGATATAAATAGCCCATTAGTTGATGACTTTGAGCCAATTATCGATGTGGTATTAACTAAAGGTGACATCCTTTACATTCCACCAGGTTTTCCCCACTGCGGCGAAACATTGTCACTGGCATTGAGCTACTCCATCGGTTTTAGAGCACCAAGCCAACAAGAACTATTAACAGAATTAGCTGATGCATTGATTGACAATAATTGTGGCCAACACCGTTTTACTTCGAATGAAGAAGTCGCAAATAAAGGCCAAGTAAGCCAAGTACAACAACAAGGGATTATGGATTTATTAGCCCAACTGGCAAACGATCCAAACCAATATCAAACAATGCTTGGGAAAATGTTAAGCCAAAACCGTTTTGAGCTAGACATTAACCCATTTGAACAAGCGATTAGTTCAGTAGATGTGATTGAAGCCATTGAAGACGGAGCAAGCTTACAACGCGTCGGTGGGCTCAAAATTCTGTCACTAGAAAACGATAAACAAGCACAAATCTATATCAATGGTGAAGCCATAAACGTTGACAATATAGAGAGTGAGATTATCGATATCATCAGTAACGAGCATCACATCTGTCAGTCAGTTTTACTGAACTGGAAAGATTTACCCGCAGTCATCACATTACTCACATTATGTGTCAATCAAGGTTGGTTATACTTCGCTGAATAGCGTGTAAAAGTCTTGAAGTATTAATACAAAAAAGGCGCTTACCCATTGGGTTAAGCGCCTTTTGTATAATAGCGATTGTTACTGCTAATACAATTCAGACTGACCATTTGGCCTTGTTTTTAAAAACTTCAAAAACCACATGTATTGCTCAGGGTAAGCAATAATGACTTGCTCCACCATCTTATTAAGCGCGATGGCCTCATTATCCTTGCCCACCATATCTTGCTCATCAACTGCAGGCATTAATGTTAAGTTGAATTGATATTTCTCGGTGTCATAGCCAATCTTTACAGGAATAACCCTCGCCTTACCTGCCTGTGCAAGACGGCCAACCACTGGCAAAGTAGCTTTTTCAGTTCCAAGTAAAGGCGCAAAAACACTTTGTTCGGGCCCTAAGTCTTCATCTGGTAAGTAAAAGAAACTGTTATCTTGACGTAATTCACTTATTAACGCGCGTATACCCGCTTCTCGCATGTAAACCCGCCCTTTTTGACTACTACGTAGGCGATTACTAAACCAGTTAAACAAACCGTTTCTGTGGGCTTTCGCCATTGTTACCATTGGCAATGCTAAATTTAATCTAATCCCGGCATAATCAATCGGCCAAACATGAGGCATAATAAAGATAATGGGTTGGCCCGCGTCCCTCGCAGCTTGTACATGTTCATAACCAGCTATCGTCACTCGACGTTTAATATGCTCATTCGACCTAATCAAAAGCTCAGCTTGTGACAACAAGGCTAAAACAAACATATCTACGTTTGCTTTAATTAGCGACTCAACTTCATCAGCAGACTTTTCAGGAAAACACGTTTGAATATTAATCCGTGCCACTTGAATAGGTTTTTTAGCAATTCGCATCACTAACTTGGCCAGTAAACGAGAAATGGGATCACGTACTCTGGCAGGTAAGATGCCAAAAATAAATAAAACAGCAATTGCTAACCATGAGCCCCAATATCGTGGGTGAAGTAAGGAAAGAGTGAACCGACGATCGAAATGTTTTGCTTGTCTAGCCAAAAGAAACCTCAGAGATTACAACAACACGAACAAAAAACGATATAAACAAAAGGAATGTTTCAACGTCATATAATACCAATTATATGATTCCAACGGCACACATTTTAACGCCATTCACGACAATCGTTGACGTTTTGCTAAATATACAAACAAAAAAGCCACTCTTCAGAGTGGCTTTTACAACGAAAGCGAAATTATTTCTTAGCCGAGTTAGATTCTTCTACTCGAGTTTTCAGCTTTTGTCCTGGACGGAAAGTCACAACACGACGGGCTGAAATCGGAATATCTTCACCAGTTTTTGGGTTCCTTCCCGGTCTTTGATTCTTATCGCGCAGATCAAAGTTTCCAAAGCCAGATAACTTGACCTGCTCACCACTTTCAAGAGCTTCTCTAATTTCTTCAAAGAAAGACTCAACCATCTCTTTGGCAACACGTTTGTTAATGCCCAGCGTTTCAAAAAGATGTTCTGCCATTTCGGCTTTGGTAAGTGCCATACTTTTAATCCCTCAACGATGCGTTGAACTCGGTCTTAAGTGCAGAGACAACTGAATCAACTGTTTCAGTAATGTCTTTTTCTTCAAGTGTACGAGTAATGTCTTGTAATGTAAGTGCGATTGCTAAGCTCTTTTTGCCAGCCTCTACACCTTTACCTCGGTATACGTCGAACAAGTTTAAGCCAACCAACTGATTTTCGCCAACTTTTCTTATCAAATTCATAACATTAGTTGCAGAAACTTCTTCATCAACAACAACAGCAATATCACGTCGATTTGCAGGAAACTTAGATACAGTCTGGGCTAGCGGCAAACTGGCATGCAGTAAAGCGTCCAGTTCTAACTCAAAAATAATTGTTTTGCCATTGAGTCCAAAAGGCTTTTCCAAACTAGGATGGACAGCACCAATGATACCAATAACTTGATTATTTCGTAGTATTTCAGCACATTGCCCTGGGTGAAGAGCAGAATGTGTTGCACTTCTAAAAGTAAATTCAGAAGTTGAAACTGTCAAGCCGATAATTGATTCTAAATCACCTTTTAAATCAAAGAAGTCGACAGTTTTTGAGTCCATAGACCAATGTTCGTCATTTTGAACACCAGAAATTACCGCACCAATCATTGGTTCTTGTCTAACACCAGAATCTGCTTTGGCATCAGGTACAAAGCGTAAACCCGTCTCGAATAAACGCACTCGACCTTGTTGACGACTTTGGTTATAGCCTACTGACGTTAATAGTCCAGTGAACATAGATAAACGCATTGCTGACATTTCTACTGAAATAGGGTTCGGTAGAATCATCGCTGGCGCGTCAGGATGAACAAGGTTTTGCTGTTTAGGATCAACAAAGCTATACGTCACTGCCTCTTGGAAACCACGAGCGACTAGCACATTACGTACTTTACGTAATGAAATATCAGCTTCTTTGTGATCAGACATGGTTAACGAAGCAACAGGCGCAATATTCGGGATATTGTTGTATCCATAAATCCGCGCAACTTCTTCAATCAAATCTTCTTCAATCGCCATATCGAAACGGTAAGTTGCAGTAACAACGTCCCATGTGTCTGCTTTGGCAGTCACGGTGAAGCCTAAACGTTCAAGGATTTCAGTCACATCAGTATCAGGGATATGATGACCTAAAATCTTATCTAGTTTGCTACGACGAAGCGTTAAGTTAACCGGCTTAGGTAAATTTGCTTCTGTAACAGCTTCTTCCACAGGGCCAGCTTCGCCGCCACAAATATCTAATACAAGGCGAGTAGCACGATCCATTACTTTGTGTTGTAGTTCTGGGTCAACACCACGCTCAAAACGATGTGAAGCATCGGTATGTAGACCTAAGCGGCGTGATTTACCCATGATCGCAAGCGGAGCAAAGAATGCACACTCTAATAGGATATCTTGAGTCTTCTCAGTCACACCTGTTTTTTCGCCGCCAAACACACCAGCCAACGCTATAGAACCACTGTCATCAGCAATAACTAAAGTGTCATCAGGTACAGTCACTTCATTGCCATCAAGCAATGTCAGCTTTTCTACACCATCACTTAAACGTACTTGAATCGCACCAGTTAGCGTTGCTAAATCAAAAGCATGCATTGGCTGACCGTACTCAATCAAGACGTAGTTGGTGATATCAACGATTGGATCAATTGAGCGAATACCACTACGGCGTAATTTTTCTTGCATCCATAATGGGGTTGCTGCAGCAAGGTTAACATTCTTAACCACACGACCTAAGTATCGAGGACACGCTTCATCAGCAATAACATTAATAGCCACTTTATCGTCGATTGTTGCTGTCACAGCTTCCCATGTAGGCTCTGTTACAGTCTCACGATTTAATACACCAACTTCACGAGCAAGACCTGCCATACCAAGACAATCAGCACGGTTAGCCGTTAAATCTACATCAATAACCGCATCGTTAAGATCTAGGTATTCACGCACATCTTTGCCAATAGGTGCATCTGTTGGTAATTCGATAATGCCATCACTTTCGATGTCGATACCTAATTCACCGTACGAACACAACATACCAAATGATGGTTGGCCACGTAATTTAGCTTTTTTGATTTTGAAATCGCCAGGAAGCACTGCGCCTACCATAGCAACCGCAACTTTTAATCCTAAGCGGCAATTAGGTGCGCCACAGACGATGTCGATAAGTTCTTCATCACCTACGTTAATTTTTGTTACACGTAATTTGTCTGCATCTGGGTGTTGGCCACATTCAAGCACTTCACCCACAACGACACCACTAAACTCACCCGCTACTGCATCTACGCCATCTACTTCAAGACCTGCCATAGTGATTTGGTGAGATAAGTCTTCACGGCTTACTGTTGGGTTAACCCATTCACGAAGCCAAGATTCACTGAATTTCATCTGTTTATTGCTCCGTTATTTGAATTGCTTAAGAAAACGTAAATCGTTTTCGAAGAAGGCACGTAAGTCGTTAACGCCGTAACGCAGCATCGTTAAACGCTCAACACCCATACCAAAAGCAAAACCAGAGTATTTTTCAGGGTCGATACCGACACTGCGAAGCACATTAGGATGTACCATGCCACAACCTAATACTTCTAACCATTTACCGTTTTTACCCATTACATCAACTTCAGCTGATGGCTCAGTGAACGGGAAGTAAGATGGGCGGAAACGCACTTGCAAATCTTCCTCGAAAAAGTTGCGTAAAAAGTCATGTAAAATGCCTTTAAGTTCCGCAAAATTAACTTTTTCATCCACTAACAAGCCTTCAACTTGGTGGAACATTGGCGTATGAGTCTGATCGTAGTCATTACGATAAACACGGCCTGGAGAAATAATACGTAATGGTGGTTTTTCATGTTCCATCGTGCGGATTTGAACACCTGAAGTCTGCGTGCGTAGCATGACTTTAGGGTTAAAATAAAAGGTATCGTGATCGGCACGTGCAGGATGATGTTCTGAAATATTTAGTGCATCGAAGTTATGGAAGTCATCTTCAATTTCAGGACCATTCTTAACTGAGAAACCAAGTTCACCAAAGAAAGTTTCGATACGTTCGATAGTACGTGTGACAGGATGAAGTCCACCCATCTCAATTGTACGACCGGGTAACGTCACATCGATTTTTTCAGCGATAAGTTGTGCTTCTAATTCCGCAGATTTTAAGCCTTCAATGCGTGCAGAAAGTTCTTTCTGTACAGCTTGTTTAGCTTGGTTGACTGCTTGTCCAAAAGCAGGCTTTTCTGCTGGGCTTAAGCTGCCCATTAATTTCATCATGTCAGTGATTTTACCTTTCTTACCAAGGTAATCGACACGGATATCATCCAATGCCTTTAGATCACTGGCCTTACCTATCACTTCTAAGGCTTGTTCTACGATCTCAGTTAACTGCTGCATTATATCTTCCACTGCATTCTTGCATATCAAATGCGTTAGGGCGCCTAAGGTTCAGGCGACATTATTAGTCTTAGTGTTAAAGCACGCTTTACACTTAGAGCATGGGGTTAAAACAAAAGATGGAATTTTACGTGAGCTAGGTTAATTTTACTAGCATTTATTACAATTTAAGCCAGTAAAATTGAGTATTTATACGCTTTTAGCTCATCAAGTCATGTATATGTTTAATGGATTGTATTGACACATAAATCTCACATCAAACTTAAGCAATTCACAACAGCCTCTATCTTGACTTCACCATAAAACATGAGCAAAAAGCCAGCAATTTATAATCCAACTAAAGTTTACCGAACAAGATCCGATATACATTAGTAGCGAGTCATATTATGTAGAGGCGTACATGAAAGAAGTAAAATTTAGATGGATTGACCAATTTTTAATAAAACTAACAATAAAGGCAAAATTCACCATTTTGGCTATGGTGCCAATTTTACTGATTTTGTTACTTACGATAGCGTTAACCACTAGTTTTAAAACGACGTTAGCAGAAGCAGAAATAGATGAAGCTATCGCGCTCAATAACACTTATAACCACGCTGTAGAAGTCGCACTAGACTTGCTTAATGAAGAACAAAAACAAACCTTTTTATCAAATATCAACGGCAATAGTAGCGCTGTCAATGTTTCATCATTAGGCCACCAAGCTCAACAAATGGCGCGTCAAGGTGGTGGCTCTATTGAAACAGCAGCTGGATTTGAAGTGCTGAGTAACATTAATAATCACGATATTGTCATCACCACATTAATCCCTCATAGCAATATAGAAGAAAAAGCAGGTAAAAATAATAGCTTAGCCTATACTTTAACCGCTGTAATCATCATCATCATTTTGCTTTTTTCTTACTATATTTCAACCTTCATTGGTGGTGCATTGTATACCACAGTAATGGCATTGAGACGCGCAGCAGACGGTGACTTGAGTAGTCGATTAAACTTTTTTGAAGTACCTGATGAGTTTAGTTTATTAGCAATTAGTGTCGATACGTTAGTAGACAGACAACATAAACTTGTCCTACAAATGTCGCAGGCAACAGAGCAAATAAGGCAAGTTGTACAATCGTTTAGAGCAACTGCTGAGGACGGTCAAACAGTTGCAGTGAATCAGCGTCAACATTTAGATTCATTAGCGACTGCGATGGAAGAAATGACAGCAGCAGTAAAAGAAGTTGCCCGTAACGCAGAGCAATCGTCATCAGAGACACAAGAAGCAAATAATCAAGTTACCGCAGGCTCTGAAGACATTGCCACAACGGTGCAAGCCATTGATTTATTGTCAACAGAAATTGCTGACGCATCTGATGCTGTTAATGTATTAAATGATAACGCCAGTAAGATTGATGCTGTTGTTACAACAATTAATGCTATTTCTGAGCAAACCAACCTACTCGCTCTGAATGCCGCAATTGAAGCAGCAAGAGCCGGAGAGCAAGGAAGAGGCTTTGCTGTCGTTGCTGATGAAGTCAGAACACTTGCAGGTCGCACGCAATCTGCAACAGTTGAAATCAAAACCATGATTGAAGCATTACAGTCTGGCTCACAAAACCTGACTCAAGTGATGTCTCGCACCGTCGACCAGGCTGAAGAAGGCAAGAAACATGTACTTCAAACAGGTGAGGATTTAGCAAGTATTGCTCATCACAGTGGTAAGGTATTTGAAATGAGTGTGTTAATAGCCACTTCTGCAGAGGAACAATCAGCAGTAGCAAACGAAATTGCATCAAACTTGATGGAAATCAGGAACCAGTCTCATAACGTTGAAGAAGCGGCCAATATGTCCGTGTCTGGTTGTGATGAACTTAATCGCACCGCTGAAGCGTTAGATAAGTTGATGATAGGTTTGAAAGTTTAACACCTCATAATTTGATAAAACGTCTTTAACAAAGCCTTCAATTAAAAAGAACTTTATAAAAAGCACCATAAACGAACAAGCGCGTTAACAATTCAGTTAACGCGCTTTTTATGTCGAACGTAAATAATGACCGTTAACGGTTTTTTTCAAGTCTTGCTAACAAACTTGAGGTATCCCAACGGTTACCTTTCATTGCTTGTACTTCTGAGTAGAATTGATCAACTAATGCAGTCACTGGTAAATGGCTGCCATTTTTACGCCCTTCAGCAAGTGCAATGCCTAAATCTTTACGCATCCAATCAATAGCAAAGCCAAAATCATATTCACCCTGCCACATGGTTTGGTAACGATTTTCCATTTGCCAGCTTTGCGCAGCGCCTTTGCTGATCACCTCTACAACTTTTAATCCATCAAGCCCTGCACTTTTAGCAAAATGTAATCCTTCGGCTAAGCCCTGAACCACACCCGCAATACAAATTTGATTAACCATTTTTGTTAATTGACCGGCCCCGACTTCACCTAAAAGCTCAGCACAACGACTGTAGGCATCAATAACAGGTTTGACTTGTTCGAATACGTTTTGTTTTCCACCCATCATCACAGTCAACACGCCATTCTCAGCGCCAGCTTGACCGCCAGATACAGGTGCATCCATAAACTCGATATTTTTACTTGCTAATATGGCCGAAATATCTCGAGCAACATCAGCTGAAGCTGTCGTGTGATCAACTAAAATAGCGCCATCAGCAATACCATGAATAACACCATTTTCGCCAAGAATAACTTGTTTTAAGTCTTCGTCATTGCCAACACAAGTAAATACGATGTCTTGATCTTCTGCGGCTAACTTGGGTGTCAACGCTAATTGGCCAGTGTAATCTTTAGTCCATTGCTCTGCTTTGGCCGTAGTACGATTATAAACCGTCACTTGATGCCCCTGTTTTACCAGATGCCCCGCCATTGGATAACCCATTACACCTAAACCAATAAAAGCGACCTTTGCCATACCTTTCCCTTATCATTGTTATTTATGAGATGAAAACGTATTGATTGTAACCTTTAAAGCGCTGGTTTTACATGGGCTTCCATTTCTGCGCCAATGCGTTTACGCATGTCCATCAATCTTAGTGCAGAATCTCGTAACCGAATGTCATCCTCAGTTTCCGGGATCCATTCAGGTACGGAAGTCGGTTTACCGTCATCGTCTACTGCAACCATAATCACAATACAATGAGTCGTTAAGTGACGTTCAGGTTCTTTAGGATCGCCAGCTTTTACATCAATACCTAAATGCATAGAAGATGTGCCGGTATAAATAACTTTGGCGCTGACTTCAACAATATTACCCACATGAATCGGTTTTACGAACCTGATACCGCCTGCATAAACAGTAATACAGTATTTACCGCTCCAACCTGCTGCGCCTGCATAGGCTGCCAAATCAATCCATTTCATCACGGCGCCACCATGGACTTTGCCGCCAAAATTGACATCTGCTGGCTCTGCTAAAAATCGTAATGTAATTTCTCTGTCTACTCCGGCCATTATGCCTCCTAATTTTATGCACTGTCGCCAGTTTACGATATTTCTAATCAGAAGTGGTTAAAAACGCCTAAGTTTAAATAAATATCTCGATTGAATGAATAATTATAATTTAAACCGCAATAAATCAAACATTCTTCATTTTAATTCTGAAAGTGAGGCCTATGAGTAAAATAAACTTAAAAACGGTCGTTATAGAAAAAAGCAGGCCAAAAAAAAGCAGTAACCAGAGTTACTGCTTATTCACACTTTTAATTAAAGTAACACACTCACTTTGCACGCTTTACGCATCGCCTTTTTTAAATAAAAGCGAACCGTTGGTGCCGCCAAAGCCAAATGAATTACATAATGCATAGTCAAAACGATGCGCTTTAGCAGTGTGAGGCACAAAATCTAAATCACAATCTTCATCCGGATTATCAAGATTAATGGTTGGCGGTACGATTTGATCTCGTAAAGCAAGAATGGTCACAATGGCTTCTACAGAACCCGCAGCACCGAGCAAGTGGCCTGTCATAGATTTAGTGGAGCTGACTAATAAATTATAAGCATGTTCACCAAATACTGACTTAACTGCTGCAGCTTCTGCTTTATCTCCAGCAGGAGTTGAAGTGCCATGGGCATTGATGTAACCCACTTTTTCATTGTCAATTTGCGCATCATTGATGGCATTTTCCATTGCTGCTGCAGCGCCTGCACCATCAGCTGGAGGTGATGTCATGTGGAATGCATCACCACTCATGCCAAAACCAACTAACTCAGCATAGATTTTTGCACCACGTGCTTTGGCATGTTCGTATTCTTCCATAACCATTACACCAGCGCCGTCACCAATAACAAAACCGTCACGGTCTTTATCCCATGGGCGACTTGCTGCCGTTGGGTCATCATTGCGTGTTGATAATGCTTTTGCTGAACCAAACCCGGCAACAGCTAATGGACAAGTCACATCCTCTGCGCCGCCAGCAACCATGACATCTGCATCACCGTAGGCGATTGTACGTGCAGCAAAACCGATATTGTGGACACCTGTCGTACAAGCTGTTGTTACAGCAAAGTTCGGGCCTGTCATACCATATTTTATTGATAAGTGACCTGAGATCATATTGATAATGGTACTCGGCACAAAAAATGGAGACACTTTACGAGGACCAGACTTTAATAATGCGGCATGGTTTTGTTCGATTAATGGCATTCCGCCCATTCCCGCACCAATCGCGGTACCCACTCTTGCAGGGTTTTCTTGTGACATATCCAAACCGGCATCGTTCATGGCTTGAATACCAGCAGCCATACCATATTGGATAAATAAATCCATTTTGCGTGCATCTTTGCGTGATAAGTACTGTTCGACGTCAAAGTCTTTTACTGAACCGCTGAAACGAGTTCCGTATTCAGATGCATCAAATTTAGTTATGGGTGCAATACCACTTTTACCCGCTAATAAAGACTGCCAAGAAGTATCAACATCGTTACCCACTGGAGTAACTAGTCCTAGGCCTGTAATCACGACACGACGTTTAGACACAGTATTCACCTTTGAAATAAATAGGCATAAGCCAAATAAAGATAATTGGTTAATCCATCACCAACAAACAAGGTTAATTGGGCAGATAAGAATCGAGCAGAAGGATTAACGCGTTGAAAATAAGTCTAGTCGAAAAAAATCGACTTCAGAAACAAAAACAGGCGGCATAAATGCCACCTGTTTTTGTAAATCTGGGATTACTGATTCTTTGAAACGTAATCGATCGCTGCTTGAACAGTAGTGATCTTTTCAGCTTCTTCATCAGGGATCTCGGTGTCAAACTCTTCTTCTAGAGCCATAACCAATTCAACAGTGTCCAGAGAATCTGCACCTAAATCGTCTACGAATGATGCAGCTGATTTAACGTCTTCTTCTTTAACGCCAAGTTGCTCAATGATGATTTTCTTTACACGTTCTTCGATGTTGCTCATTAGTTTTCTTTCCTATTCAAATTACACACTTGCGTAAGATTGCGAGTAGTTTATTCGATCCAGCTGACAATGCAAGCTTAGTTTTCGTGGTCTAACCACGAAAATTATCATACTTTGATATCAAACGAGATTCAATAAAGTCGTTGCCATAAAAGGCGATTAAACCATGTACATTCCGCCATTTACATGCAGGGTTTCACCTGTTATGTAAGCAGCTGAGTCAGATGCCAAGAATAAAACAGCATTAGCAATTTCTTGTGCTTGTCCTAAACGTTCCATTGGAACTTGAGACATAATGGCTTGTTGTTGCTCTTCATTTAGCTCATCAGTCATATCAGTTTGAATGAAACCTGGTGCAATAGCATTAACTGTTATTTGACGAGATGCAACCTCTCTAGCAAGAGATTTTGTAAATCCGATCAATCCAGCTTTTGCCGCAGAGTAATTTACTTGCCCTGCATTGCCCATTGTACCTACAACTGAGCCAATATTAATAATGCGGCCATTACGTTTTTTCATCATAGAACGCATAACAGGTTTAGATAATCTAAACAGTGAAGTCAAATTGGTGTCAACGATATCTTGCCACTCATCATCTTTCATTCTCATCAATAAATTATCACGAGTAATACCCGCATTGTTAATCAGAATATCAACATCACCGGCTTTTTCTTTGATCTGGGCGAATAATTGCGCAACTGACTCACTATCGGTGACGTTTAAAACTAAACCATGACCTTTATCACCAAGGTAATCTTGAATTGCTGCAGCACCTTTCTCACTTGTTGCTGTACCAATAACTACAGCGCCAGCTTCAACCAGAGTTTCTGATATAGCGCGGCCGATACCACGGCTTGCACCTGTAACTAAAGCTACTTTGCCTGTTAAATTCATGCTAATGCTCATGTCTTTTCCTTATTGGATTAAAGCAGATAAAGACGCAGCATTATTCACAGCTTGCCCCTTTAACGATTTATTTATTCTTTTTGTTAACCCTGTTAGTACCTTTCCAGGTCCCATTTCAACAAGTTCAGTAACACCTTGAGAAGCAATAAACTCAATTGTTTCGCTCCAGCGCACTGGGCAATATAATTGGCGTACCAACGCATCTTTTATATCTGACTCTGACGTAGGAGCAGCAACATCAACGTTATTGATAACATTTATCGTTGGCTCATTAAACGTAATAGCTTCAAGTGCAGCAGCAAGCTTTTCTGCCGCAGGTTTCATAAGCGCACAATGTGAAGGCACACTCACAGGTAGTGCAACAGCCATTTTAGCACCAGCAGCTTTACATGCTGCTGCAGCTCTTTCAGTTGCTTCTTTTTCACCAGCAATAACCACTTGGCCTGGGCTGTTAAAGTTTACCGGACTGACGACTGCACCATTGGCAGACTCTTCACAGGCTTTTGCAATTGAATCGTTATCAAGCCCAATTACAGCAAACATTGCCCCTGTTCCCGCAGGAACCGCTTGTTGCATTAATTGGCCACGCAGCTCAACTAATTTCACTGCATCTTCAAATGCTATTACGCCACCGCAAACTAGCGCTGAGTACTCACCCAAACTGTGACCTGCTAGTAATGCAGGCTTAGCTGCACCACTTGCTTCATACGCACGCCAAATAGCAACACTTGCTGTTAATAAAGCAGGTTGAGTTTTATCTGTTTCATTAAGTTTTTCAGCAGGGCCATCTTGTGTTAACGCCCATAAGTCGTAACCTAAAACCGCACTTGCTTGAGAAAAAGTTTCTGTGACAATGGGAAATTCAACCGCAAGATCAGCTAACATGCCAACAGCTTGTGAACCTTGTCCAGGAAAAACGAAAGCCATATTTTCCATTATAATTATTACCTTTTTTCGTTCATGAAAAATGAAATAGAACTTCACCAATACTATAAATAAAAAGACACAGAAATCTATGTCTTTAGGTGTCTAGTAGCTTACTGGTGATATTACAAAAAATCTAGAATCTTACTAATGCACTACCCCAAGCAAATCCGCCACCGAATGCTTCAAGCAATATAAGCTGACCACGTTGAATTCGACCATCTCTTACTGCTTCATCCAATGCAATAGGCACTGATGCAGCAGAAGTATTGCCATGCTTTGCTAAGGTCAATACGACTTTGTCTAAACTCATATCCAACTTTTTAGCTGTTGCTTTGATAATTCTGAAGTTAGCTTGATGAGGTACTAACCAATCAATCTCAGATTTATCGATATTGTTAATTCGCAAGGTTTCAGTTACAACATGTGATAGCTGAGTGACAGCAAATTTGAATACATCATTCCCTTTCATTGTCATGAAGCTAACGGCTTCTGACGACTCTGCTGCTCTTGGTGGGAATGAACACTTTAATAAATCGCCCTGACGGCCATCTGCATATATGTGCGTTGAAATAATACCGGGTTGTTCACTTGCACCAATCACGGCAGCACCAGCGCCGTCACCAAATAAAATCACTGTGGTCCTATCTTCAGGATCACACAGACGTGATAACACATCAGCACCTATGACCAATACTTTCTTTGCTGCACCGGTTTTAACAAACTGATCAGCTACAGATAATGCATAAACAAAGCCTGAACACGCAGCGGCAATATCAAAAGCAGGAATGGTGTGAATGCCTAATAATTTTTGTATTTCACATGCGGCAGCAGGAAAAGCATTACTTGCGCTCGTAGTACCACAAACAATCATATCAAGCTCACTGGCCTCAACACCGGCCATTTCTAATGCCTGTAATGCTGCTTGATACCCCATCGTGGTCACAGTTTCATCTTCAGCAGCAATGCGGCGTTCAGATATTCCTGTACGCTCCACAATCCATTGATCTGAAGTTTCAACCATTTTTTCTAGATCGTGATTACTACGAACTTGCACCGGTAGATAACTACCAGTTCCGAGAATTTTTGTATGCATATAATGAGATCAGTTATTGATGTCTAAAAGAATCGTCTCCAAACGATCTTTAATCATTTCTGGAAGACGACGTTTCGCTTCTGTAGCAGCTAAATTAATTGCTTGTAAATATGCTGCTTCATCTGCATTTCCGTGACTCTTTACTACTATTCCGCGCAATCCTATCAGACTTGCACCATTATAGTGGTCGGGGTTCATCTTACTAAGCACAGATTGTATACGTGGAGCGAGGAGTTTAGACAACATCCGAACGAATAAACCTTGCGTTAAGCCTCGTTTTAACTGATGTACGAGTAACTTCGCTATTCCTTCAGAAGTTTTTAAAGTGATATTGCCGACAAATCCATCACAAACAATGACATCAACATTTCCAGTGAATATTTCATCACCTTCAATAAATCCAGTGTAATTGACTTGCTCGGTATCAATTAAGTATTGAGCGGCTTGTTGAACTTGATCATTTCCCTTAACGTCTTCTATTCCGACATTAAGTAATGCAATTTTGGGTTTGGCACGTTTATGGACAGCTTCACATAAAACAGAGCCCATGACAGCAAACTGAAAAAGGGTTTCAGAATCACAGGACACATTAGCGCCAAGATCTAATAGATATACAGGCTTACCTGTAACAGCAGGCAAACAACTCACTAAAGCGGGTCTATCAACACCCGGTAAGGTTTTGAGTAATATTTTAGCGAGTGCCATTAAAGCACCTGTATTACCCGCACTCACACACGCTTGTGCCTTGCCGTCTTTAACAAGTTCTAATGCAAGACGCATAGAACTTTGTTTACGAGAACGAATGGCATGAATAGGCCTATCACCCATGGTGATAACTTCAGTGGTATGAACAATTTGAATGCGTGCACGAATGGCACTGTCAATCTCAACTAAAAAGGGATCAATCTCGGCTTGATTGCCTACAAGAATTAATGATAGTTGGGAATTGAATTTAAGTGCCTGCAAGGCTGCAGGCACTGTGACGGAAGGGCCATTATCGCCCCCCATCACATCCAACGCGAGCGTCAGATCCGTCATAAGATTAGCAACAAATTACTTGTTGATAACCTTTTTACCGCGGTAGAAACCATCAGCAGTCACGTTGTGACGTAGATGTAATTCACCGCTAGTAGCGTCTACAGATAATTGAGCAGTGCTCAATGCATCGTGTGAACGGCGCATGCCGCGCTTTGAACGTGATTTTTTATTCTGTTGTACAGCCATTTGACTTGTCTCCTAGATTACTTGCTCTTCAGTTTTTCTAACACTGCAAACGGATTTGGACGCTCCTCTTGAGAGGGCTCGATTTCGCCTACAGCTATGTCACTTGTTCCTAGATTGCAATCAGCATTCTGATGCATAGGAATAATTGGCATAGCGATTATCAATTCATCTTCAATCAACTGATGCAGACGAACTTCACCAATTTCATTGCACTCAATCGGCTCATACGCATCCGGGAGCTCATCGATTTCTTCTTGAGTCTTACAAGGACTAAAGGAGAAGTCGACCGTAACCTCTGTGGTATATGGTGTCATGCAACGTTGACATAGCAGAGTGAGCTCCGTCACAGCCTTCCCGCTAAGGTAGACTATCCCCTGAATATCGACGCCACATTCTAACGACACTGTCACATCGGAACAATCGCCAGCACATAACTCGTTTAATCGCTTATTCTGTCTGCCTGGCACAATGCCTTCATAACGAAGACCACTGGCAGCAGTTCGAATAGGATCAATTGATACTGGTATCTTTACTGTTTGCATAAGGCGCGCATATTATAGTTTGAAAACGCTAGAGTCAAAGGAAATTTATCCAAATTGCGGTTAAATACATAACCAAACAAAATGAACGATTAACTAAAACGCCAACATTAAAATTGATCGAAGCGAAATATTACCTGTGACCGCGAGCGATCACAAGCGTGATCCGACTAAATTTACTGCATTTGAACGCAATTTTGACTTAATATAGTCGCAATTGGACAAATAGACGAATCGCACCCCATGAATACAAAAATCATCTTAGCTTCAACATCCATTTATCGCAAAGAAATCCTCAGTAAATTGCAGCTTCCATTTGACTGTATTTCACCTGAAACAGACGAGACAGCACTAGAGAATGAAACCGCTGAAGAGTTGGTATTAAGACTAGCAAAAGCCAAGGCTCTCGCAGGGGCTAAACTATATCAGCAAACAAGTCAGACAAACGATGAGGCACTGGTCATTGGTTCAGATCAAGTAGCCGTTATTAATGGCAATATTATCGGTAAACCACTGACACGAGACAATGCAATCAAACAATTACAACAAGCTTCAGGTCAAGCTATCACCTTTTATACTGGCCTTAGTGTCATTAATAGCGATAGTTTACAAGCCCATTCCATCGTAGAACCCTTTACTGTTCACTTTAGGCAGTTAACCCTTGAAGAAATCACTCGTTACGTAGAGCTTGAGCAACCGTTATATTGTGCAGGAAGTTTTAAGTCTGAAGGCTTAGGAATTGCACTATTTGACAAATTAGCTGGTGATGACCCAAATACATTAATTGGTTTGCCGTTGATTAAGCTTATCGGTTTGTTAAAACGCCATGGATTAGACGTTCTGACATCTCAATAAAATACACAAATGATTTTTTACTAGGAAACCCAACCCCTTCTAGAAGATTACAAGGCCGGTATAAAAGCTTAATTAACCAAGAAATAGATAATAAAAAGCCGCAGATTGAGCTGCGGCTGATAGAAGTATGTTTTGCAACCGTCGACGAATTTTTGTGAAAGAGTCGACTTATATATGCAACAGAATATCTTGCGGCGAATTAACTGTATTTGTCGGTGACTGGGTTAGTAAATCTTCTAGGCTATGGGCGCCATAAGTCACTCCGATACTATTCACGCCAGCATTATTAGCCATCGCAATATCTAATTTTGAATCACCTATCATTACCGTTTTACTTGGACAGATGTCCAATTCTTCAAGCAATGAAGTAATCATAGATGGATGCGGTTTAGATTCCGCCTCATCAGCCGAACGTGTTGCAATAAAATAATGACCTAAGCCTGTCTCAGTACGCATACGGTCAAGGCCTGCTCGGCGTTTACCTGTCGCGATAGCAAGCGTCTGCCCATTGGCTTTAATCTGTGAAAGCACTGACTCAATACCATCAAATAAAGGCGAAGGCGTCGCGTTAATATTCATATAATAGTTTTTATAAGCTTCAAGCAATGCATCATATTGTTCAGGATTGTCAGGAAATAATTTTTCCATCGCTGGTAATATAGACAATCCAATGATGTCTCGAACTTGTTGCTCTGACGGCACAAGTAAATTCAATTCTTTAGCAACACATTGCATGCAATCAACAATCTTACCAATTGAATCCATTAATGTGCCATCCCAATCAAAAATCACTAACTCATACTGCTTAATTGTGTCTTGATTCATGCGCGTTTCAGCTTTTCTAATGTTGATTGTAATACGTCATCTAATGGCGCTTTCACTATTTTGACTTCATCATTCTCTGGATGAATGAATTTAAGTTCTGCCGCATGCAAAAATAGACGATTTAACCCTTTTTCGCGCATTGCATCATCAAATTTTTGTTCGCTATATTTATCATCACAAGCGATAGCATGGCCCGCAAATTGACAATGAACACGGATTTGATGAGTACGGCCAGTGACAGGGCTTGCCTTTACAAGGGTACAACCTTGATAACGCTGCATGATTTTGTAACGAGTTTCAGAAGGCTTCCCCTCTTGATTCACACGAACAATGCGTTCACCAGACTTAAGAGTAATTTTTAACAGCGGCGCTTTAACGACTTTATCTTTCGCTTGCCAATCACCACGCACCAACGCCAAATAATCTTTTTGCATGGTTTTTTTACGTAACTGATCATGCAAATGCTTTAATGCACTTCGCTTTTTAGCGATGAGGAGAACCCCTGAGGTATCTTTATCCAGACGATGTACTAGTTCTAAAAACTTTTGCTGTGGACGCAAAGAGCGTAAGCCCTCAATCACACCAAAATCCACACCACTGCCACCGTGAACTGCAATCCCAGCCGGCTTATTTAATACGATTAAGTGATTATCTTCATGAATAATGCGTTGTTCTAGCTGAGTCACTTTAGATAATTTAGGTGACGGCGCTGTTCGGTAATCTTTCTCAGCCATTCTGACTGGTGGAATACGAACCACATCATCAATTTGTAATTTGTACTCAGGTTTAATGCGTTTTTTGTTAACTCTAACCTCGCCCTTTCGCACAATACGATAAATCATGCTTTTAGGGACACCTTTAAGTTTGGTTAGTAAAAAATTATCAATGCGTTGCTCAAAATGATCTTCATCAATGGTGACCAACTGAACTTTCGTGGGAGTTTCTGTATTCATGATGCGCCTATAGTAATTACGAGGCACATTGTACCCTAAGTTTTGCTTGGATGGGACAATAAGAATGTATGGTTTTTATTGCTGTATAAATTGTTTATTGCTATATTTGCGCTGTGATTGAGGATAAACAGTGAATAAATTGTTCACAAGCTCAAATCATTACGGTGTTTTTTCAGTAGAATTCATGAGCACGACAGGTAGCAAGTCATTGATTTGCAAATTGTAAACATCACAATTCGATTAGTATCGTTTTTACAGTTAAACCGTCTGCTTAATCATTATTTACTAAGTTTTCCTGAAAACCTACGCCCCCCTATTCGAACAAATTTTAGCTTGTTATCAAACAGACAGATTCGTCTTGGGCATTACCGGAAAAGAAATTTAAATTTATGGGGTTTGTTGGCGATTAACAACGAATTCCTTGTTTTTGTAATTATTAAAAAATAAGCCATAAATAGGTCGCGACACGCAGCGAATGCGTCTTACAGCAATGCGCCCCTAACTTGCCTAAAAACCAGCCGTGAGGCTTAGTGAACAACAATTTTAGGCCCGTAATGCAACGAAATCTCGACGTTTGATGACCTTATTAGAAGAATTAAGTCATCATGAAACGTATGTTAATTAATGCAACTCAATCGGAAGAGTTGCGTGTTGCCCTAGTAGATGGGCAACAATTGTATGATCTGGATATCGAAAGCCCAGGCCATGAACAAAAAAAATCAAATATCTATAAAGGCACCATTACTCGCGTAGAACCTTCATTAGAAGCTGCGTTTGTTGATTACGGCGCTGACCGTCACGGTTTCCTTCCATTAAAAGAAATCGCTCGCGAATACTTCCCTAAAGGATACTCTTTCCAAGGCCGCCCAAATATCAAAGAAGTGGTATCTGAAGGCCAAGAAGTTATCGTTCAAATCGATAAAGAAGAACGTGGCAATAAAGGCGCTGCCTTAACAACGTTTATCTCTCTTGCTGGCTCTTATTTAGTTCTGATGCCAAATAATCCTCGTGCTGGCGGCATTTCGCGTCGTATCGAAGGTGATGAGCGTACTGAGCTTAAAGCGGCTATGTCAGAGTTAACTGTACCAAATGGTATGGGTCTGATTGTACGTACTGCTGGTGTTGGTAAAGATGCTGCTGAATTAAAGTGGGACTTAAAAGTTTTACAACACCACTGGGAAGCAATTCAAGAAGCAGCTCAGAGTAAACCTGCGCCATTTTTAATTCATCAAGAAAGTAACGTGATTGTTCGTGCAATCCGTGATTACTTACGTCGTGACGTGGGCGAAATACTAATTGACCATCCACGTATCTATGAAGAAGCAAAACAGCATATTGGTTTAGTACGCCCTGATTTCGTTGAACGTGTTAAGCGTTACGAGTCTGAAGTACCATTGTTCACACACTTCCAAATCGAATCTCAAATTGAGTCCGCATTCCAACGTGAAGTGCGCTTGCCTTCTGGTGGTTCAATCGTAATTGACCCAACGGAAGCACTAACTTCAATCGATATCAACTCAGCCCGTGCAACAAAAGGCGGCGATATCGAAGAAACAGCGTTAAACACCAACTTAGAAGCGGCAGACGAAATTGCACGTCAATTACGTTTACGTGATTTAGGCGGTTTAGTCGTCATCGATTTCATTGATATGACGCCAGTTAGACACCAACGTGAAGTTGAGAATAGAATGCGTGATGCGGTTCATTTAGACCGCGCTCGTGTCCAGCTTGGCCGTATTTCACGTTTTGGCTTAATGGAAATGTCTCGTCAACGCCTACGCCCTTCTCTTGGCGAATCAGCAGCGCATTTATGTCCCCGCTGTCATGGCCAAGGTACAATTCGTAGTACTGAGTCATTAGCGCTTTCTATTCTTCGTTTAATGGAAGAAGAAGCCATTAAAGAGAACACGTCTCAAATTGAAGCTGTTGTTCCTGTTGATGTTGCTGCGTTCTTATTAAATGAAAAACGTAAAGCAATTCGCATTACAGAAGAACGTCACAATGTTGAAGTATATGTCATTCCTGATTCTCACATGACAACACCTGACTACCGTGTATCTCGTTTAAGAAGCGACGATGAAGTCGTTGAATCAAGCTACAAGCGTGTAGAAAAGCCTGAAGCTAAATTATACGAGCCTCGCAAACTTGAACGTGCTGAAGCGCCTCAACCAGCGATTAAAGGTTTCGGTACGCCGAAAGCAGCAGCAAAACCTGCTGTAGAAGCAAAACCAAAAGCAACGGAATCAGCGCCGTCAGAGCCTGGTTTCTTCGCTAAAATGGTTTCTGCTATCAGCAAGCTATTCTCATCAGATGAACCTGCTAAGAAAGAATCGAAGCAGTCTGATAAGAATCGCAAAGAAGGTCAAAATAATCGCCGTAACCGTCGTAATGACTCTCGCCGAAATGACAACCGTCGCAACCGTAACGATAACCGCAGTGATAATCGTAATGATGCTGACAACAAAGGCAGAGACAACAAAGGCCGTAATAAGAAGGCTGACAGAGATGTTGCAAATAAAGAGCAACAAGAAAAACGTCAGTCTAAAAACGACCAACGTAACAAGGCTAACAAGCCTGCAGATAAGTCTCGCCCAGAAGGAGAGAAGTCTCCTAAGCAAGAAGCTGCAAGAGAGCGTCGTCAACGTCGTAATATGCGTCGTAAAGTTCGTATCGAGAACGAACAAAGTGAAGCAAAACTAAATGAAGTTGAAGTAGCTGAAAATGCTAAATCTGCTGACGTAACTGCAAAGCCAAATGCGGAGCAATCAGCTAAACCAACACGCACTCGTCGCCCAAGGAAAGACAACAAGGCGAAAGTTGAAACTGAAGCGAATGCTGAATCTGTAGCTGCTAAACCCTCATTAGATGCCACGGTATCTAAAGTTGAAGCCAGCGCAGAAGTTCCAACTGAAACCACTGTTGAAACTAAGGTTGAGCCAAAAGCTGAAACTGTTGTTGAAACAACTGACGTTGTAGCTGCAACAAATAATGCAGCCTCTGAAGCAACTGCTCCTGCTAAAGTTGAATCATCAGACGCTTCAGATGAAGCAACCTCAGAAGACAACGAAGAGAAACAAGGTCAACGTCGCAGCCGTCGTAGCCCACGCCATCTTCGTGCAGCTGGACAACGTCGTCGCCGTGATGAAGATGAAACAGCACCTTCTGCAGCCGTATTTACGCCTGTAGATGAACTAGAAAAGCAACTTGATGCTGAACAAGCTGCAGTAGAAGTCACTACAGAGCCAGCTCCTGCTGTTGAAGCTCCTACTTCTCAAACTGTAGAAACTGAAACACCAGCTGTGACTGACGATAAAGTTGAAGTTACGCAAGAAGAAACGTCAACTGACACTCAAAAAGTTGTCGAGGCTTCAGAAAAGGTTGAGACGCCTGTTGAATCAGCTAGTGAAGTTGAATCAACTAGTGAAGTTGAAGTGCCAGTCGAAGCACCTGTAGCTGAAACTGCAGACGTTATCGAAACAGCACCGCAAGCTGAAACATCAAACAATGCAGTTAAACCTACCGAAGTTGAAGCTAAGGTTGAAGTTGAAGCTAAGGTTGAAGTTAAGGCTGAGCCTGCAAAAGCTGAGGCTGTAAAAACTGAACCAGTAAAAGCTGAAACAGTAACTAAAGATAATTCAATTGCATCAGCACCAATGGCTAAGCCTGCTGCAATCGAACGTAAAGTGGTTACCGCACCAGTTGCTACCGAAACTAAAACAGAAGCGAAAACTGATGCACCAGCTAAAAAACCTGCTGCTAGTCGCTTTGGTTCAATGGTAATGTCAGAAACAACTAAACCTGTATCTGAAGTGCGTCAGCAGCAAGCTGTACCAAAAGGTCGTGAATACCAAAAATCACAACCTGATGCTGAAACGGTAAAATCAAAAGTAGCTAACAGTGCATCTTCTGATACCACTAAAGCATAAACTCAAATACTGAGCCTAATATAGGCTCCTTAAAAACCACGCTAAATAGCGTGGTTTTTTTTTGAGTCTACGTTGGTCAAATATAGTAATTAAACTGAATTAAGCTTAAATTCAGGTTTAGTGAAGCATTAAATTTTGTTAACATACGCACACTTTAATTTTCAAACACTTCAATTGTTTTCAGAGGCTAAATGTTCGATCTACTACGTCATAAAACCAGCAGTAGCAAAGCAGATATTCTATCTGGTTTAACTGTTGCTCTTGCGCTTATTCCAGAAGCTGTTGCTTTTGCATTCGTCGCACAAGTTGAACCTATGGTAGGTTTATACGCAGCCTTTATTATGGGGTTAATCACTGCTGTAATTGGTGGTCGTCCAGGAATGATTTCTGGTGCAACCGGTGCAATGGCTGTTGTCATGGTATCACTAGTTGTTGAACATGGCGTTCAATACCTATTTGCGGCGGTCGTGCTGGCGGGGATAATTCAAATATCTGCAGGTATATTTAAACTCGGTAAATTTATCCGTATTGTACCGTACCCAGTGATGATCGGATTTGTTAATGGTCTCGCTATTGTGATTTTCTTAGCACAACTTGGTCAATTCCAAGTTAAAGATGCTGCAGGCAACATGGTATGGCTAGGTCAAGAGCCGTTAATGATAATGCTTGGCTTAGTTGCTTTGACCATGGCAATTATTCATTTTTTACCAAAAATAACCACAGCTATCCCCTCTTCATTGGTGGCAATTTTAACAGTAACCGCATTAGTTGTTGGACTAGACTTAGATACACGCAATGTACTCGACTTCTTGAAAACAATGAGTGGTGATGAGCAAGCCACTATTGCTGGCAGCTTACCAAGCTTCTCAATTCCGAGTGTGCCGTTTACCTTAGAAACCCTTTATATCATTTTACCTTATGCCTGTATTTTAGCGGCAGTTGGCTTAATCGAATCGTTACTAACCTTAACGGTAATCGATGAAATGACAAACAGCCGTGGTCGTGGTAACAAAGAATGTGTTGGTCAAGGTGTGGGTAACATTACCAGTGGCTTCTTTGGCGCAATGGGCGGTTGTGCGATGATTGGTCAATCAATGATTAACATCAACTCTGGTGGTCGTGGCCGTTTATCTGGTATCACAGCTGCACTAGCTTTACTTGCGTTTATTCTGTTTGGTGCTGCGTTCATCGAAATCATTCCACTTGCCGCATTGGTCGGTGTAATGTTCATCGTGGTATTAGGCACGTTTGAGTGGGCAAGTTTTAAAGTCATGCGTAAAGTACCTAAGCATGATGCTTTTGTTATTGTGTTAGTGACAACGGTAACCGTATTTACTGACTTAGCCTTTGCTGTGTTTGTTGGTGTTATTGTGTCTGCACTTGTATTTGCATGGGAGCACGCTAAACACATCAACGTTGAAACCAGTACCGATGCTAACGATTGGAAAGTCTATAAACTGAATGGCCCGCTGTTTTTCGGCTCAGTTTCAAACTTCTTAGAGTTATTTGATGCTGCTGGCGATCCTGAAGATGTGATTGTGGATTTCCAAAACTCACGTGTTGCTGACCACTCAGCATTAGATGCTATTGATACCTTGGCTGAGCGTTATGTTGCTGCGGGTAAACGACTGCATTTAAGACATTTAAGCCCTGACTGTAAAGAGTTACTACATAAAGCGCGTGACTTAGTTGAGATTAATGTTATCGAAGATCCACACTACAAAGTCGCAGATGATGCACTTGACTCATAAAATACGTTAGCCATTTAAAGCTAATTGTCTAGTCCTAAAATAGG